>CAMNNM010000025.1 GCA_946545425.1 uncultured Blautia sp.
GGAGCCATCCTGGAAGATGTCCGGATCTCACATGCGGATGAGATATCGGAAATGAATCTGGACGGCTATGCGGTCGGCGGCCTTGCGGTGGGCGAGACCCATGAGCAGATGTATCATATCCTGGACTGCGTGGTGCCGCATCTGCCGCAGAACAAGCCGACATATCTGATGGGCGTCGGAACGCCTGCCAATATAATAGAAGGCGTGGCGCGCGGAATCGACTTCTTCGACTGTGTCTATCCAAGCAGGAACGGCCGTCACGGGCATTTGTATACGCATTTCGGCAAGATCAATATCATGAATTCCAAATACGATACAGATCCGAGGCCGATCGAGGAAGGATGCAGCTGCCCCGCCTGCCGCAATTATTCGCGGGCCTATATCCGTCATCTGTTCAAGGCAAAAGAGATGCTGGGGCTTCGGCTTGCGGTTCTTCACAATCTGTACTTCTATAACCATCTTATGGAAGAAATCCGGGAGGCGCTGGATGCCGGACGGTTCGGGGAGTTTAAGCAGAAGGCCCTCCGCGATCTGGAATGCGGAGGGGAAAGAAGCTGAACCATTACAATAATTGCAAAAAAAACTTGAAGAATAAACGGAACTTGTGTATGATAGGTAACAGGCTGTATGGATTCCCGGAGAGGAGTTCATCGTGTAGCACGAGATGAAGGAGGACGTAAGATGAAGGTTTGGATTGCGGAAGCCGCAGCAGGTTCCGCTGCAGGCGGTCTTGGATTCACCATAGTCTGGATGGTCGCGCTGTTCGGGATCATGTATTTCCTGATGATCAGGCCCCAGAGAAAGCAGCAGAAAGAGCTTCAGACAATGCTTGCATCGATGGAAGTGGGCGACAGTGTCGTTACCACGGGCGGCTTTTACGGAGTTATTATCGATATGACCGAAGAGGATGTGATCGTGGAATTCGGCAACAACAAAAACTGCCGTATCCCCATGCGCAAACAGGCCATTGCCGAGATCGAAAAGCCGGAGCAGGCAGCAGCGAAATCGGAATAATAAGAGGGAAGAAGGCTCTGCATGTGTCAGAGCCTTTTTTAAAGAAGAGTACTTTAGCAAGTTAAAGAATTGCATTGACCATGTTTTTTTGATAAAACAGAAGCAGGATCAGTGCGGCTGACTGATCAGAAAGGAGTCATGTTATGAAGAGTGATGCAGTCAAGACAGGAGATCAGCAGGCACCTCACCGCTCATTGTTTAATGCGCTTGGGTTTACAAAGGAAGAAATGGAGCGTCCGCTGGTAGGCATCGTCAGCTCATACAACGAGATCGTTCCCGGACACATGAATATCGACAAGATCGTTGCGGCTGTCAAACAGGGTGTTGCCATGGCCGGCGGCACGCCTGTGGTATTCCCTGCCATTGCGGTGTGCGACGGCATTGCCATGGGACATATCGGCATGAAATATTCTCTGGTGACCAGAGACCTGATCGCCGATTCCACGGAGAGCATGGCGCTGGCGCATCAGTTCGACGCCCTCGTCATGGTGCCGAACTGTGACAAGAATGTACCGGGTCTTCTGATGGCGGCTGCAAGAGTCAACGTTCCCACCGTGTTTGTTAGCGGCGGACCGATGCTGGCCGGGCGTGTAAAGGGACACAAGACCAGCCTTTCCAGCATGTTTGAGGCGGTCGGCTCTTATGCGGCAGGAAAGATCACCAGAGAAGATCTTGATGAATTTGAAAACAAGACATGTCCCACCTGCGGTTCCTGTTCCGGCATGTATACGGCCAACAGCATGAACTGCCTTACCGAGGTGCTCGGAATGGGACTCCGCGGAAACGGAACCATCCCTGCGGTATATTCCGAAAGACTCCGTCTTGCGAAGCATGCAGGAATGCAGGTCATGGAGATGTACAGACGAAATATCCGTCCCCGTGACATCATGACAAAAGAAGCGATCCTGAACGCCCTGACCGTGGACATGGCCCTTGGCTGCTCCACCAACAGCATGCTGCACCTTCCGGCCATCGCACATGAAATCGGCTGGGATTTTGATATCGCTTTCGCCAACGAGATCAGCGCAAAGACGCCGAATCTCTGTCATCTGGCTCCGGCTGGTCCTACTTATATGGAAGATCTGAACGAGGCAGGCGGCGTGTACGCGGTCATGAACGAGCTGGATAAGAAAGGTCTGCTTCACACAGAGTGCATGACAGTGACCGGCAAAACGGTCGGTGAAAATATCAAAAACTGCATCAACCGGGATCCTGAAGTGATCCGGCCCATCGATAATCCGTACAGTGAGACCGGCGGTCTTGCCGTTCTGAAGGGTAATCTTGCTCCTGACGGAAGCGTCGTCAAGCGTTCGGCGGTTGTTCCGGAAATGATGGCCCATGAGGGTCCCGCAAGAGTCTTTGACTGTGAAGAGGACGCGATCGCTGCGATCAAGGGCGGAAAGATCGTCCCCGGTGATGTCGTGGTCATTCGTTACGAGGGTCCGAAGGGCGGACCGGGTATGCGGGAGATGCTGAATCCCACCTCCGCCATCGTCGGTATGGGTCTGGGCTCGTCGGTAGCTCTGATCACCGACGGCCGGTTCAGCGGAGCGTCCAGAGGCGCAGCCATCGGCCATGTTTCTCCTGAAGCTGCCGTTGGCGGCCCCATTGCGCTGGTGGAAGAGGGCGATATCATAAGCGTGGACATTCCGAATCTGAAGCTGGAACTGAAAGTATCCGATGAGGAGATGCAGGCCCGCCGTGAAAAATGGCAGCCCAGAGAACCGCGTGTCACGACGGGATATCTTGCACGGTATGCATCAATGGTGACATCAGGCAACCGCGGCGCGATCCTTGAAATCCCCCGCAAATAAGGAGCAATGGTACATGGAATTAACAGGTGCTGAAATATTATTAGAGTGTCTTAAGGAACAGGGCACGGACACGATCTTCGGCTATCCGGGCGGCGCGATCCTGAACGTTTACGACGCGCTGTACCGGTACAGCGATCAGATCACCCATGTCCTGACGTCTCACGAACAGGGAGCGGCGCATGCAGCCGACGGCTATGCCCGGGCAACAGGTAAGGTAGGTGTGTGTTTTGCCACTTCCGGCCCGGGTGCCACCAATCTGGTTACCGGCATCGCAACGGCCTTCATGGATTCCATTCCGATCGTGGCGATCACCGCGAACGTCGGAAAGCCGCTTCTTGGAAAGGATTCATTCCAGGAGATTGATATTGCGGGCATCGTCATGCCCTGTACAAAGTACAGTATCATCGTAAAGGACATCGAAAACCTTGCGGACGCCATCCGGCGGGCATTTTACATTGCCCAGAGCGGCAGGCCCGGACCCGTTCTTGTGGATATCACGAAGGACGTGACCGCCGCAAAATACGAGTTCAAGAGCAGGACTCCTGCCACGATCTACCGTGAGACAAGCCGTATTGGCAAAAACGATGTTGAGAATGCCGTCAGTATGATCTGCGCGGCAAAGAAGCCCTATATCTTTGTCGGCGGAGGCGGGATCATTTCCGGAGCCTGGCGTGAAATCCGGGAGCTGGCCCATCGTATGGACAGCCCGGTATGCGACAGCCTGATGGGAAAGGGTGCTTTTGACGGGACCGATCCCCTGTATACAGGCATGCTTGGAATGCACGGAACCAAGACCTCCAATCTGGGTGTCAGCGAATGTGATCTTCTTGTTGTCCTGGGAGCACGCTTCAGCGACCGGGTCACCGGAAACGCCAGTACGTTTGCGAAAAACGCGAAGATCCTGCAGATCGATGTGGACGCGGCAGAGATCAACAAGAACATCATGGTCGACGCCAGCATCGTAGGAGATCTGAAGGAGGTCCTTCGCAGAATTCTTGAGAAGCTTCCGGAGCAGGACCACCACGAGTGGACCACGAAAATCCTTCAGATGAAGGAAGCCTATCCGCTGAATTATGATCATTCAAAGCTTACCGGTCCCTATGTGATCGAAAAGCTTTACGAGCTTACGGAAGGCAACGCCATCATCAGCACGGACGTGGGACAGCACCAGATGTGGACGGCGCAGTATTATAAATTCCGCGAACCGAGAACATTTCTTACCTCGGGAGGTCTGGGAACCATGGGCTACGGTCTGGGAGCGGCCATCGGTGCAAAGATGGGACGGCCGGACAAGACGGTCGTGAACATCGGAGGTGACGGCTGTTTCCGTATGAACATGAACGAGGTGGCAACGGCAGCCCGTATCGGAAAACCGCTGATCCAGATCGTACTGAACAACCATGTGCTTGGAATGGTACGCCAGTGGCAGACCCTGTTTTACGAGAAAAGGTATTCTCACACGGTCCTGAATGATCAGGTGGATTTTGTGAAGGTGGCAGAGGCTCTGGGAGCCGAGGCGATCCGGGTGACTTCCATGGAAGAAGTGGAGCCCGCTCTCAAAAAGGCGCTTTCAGCAAAGGGAGCTGTTGTTCTGGACTGCTGGATCGACCAGGATCTGAGCGTTTACCCCATGGTACCGCCGGGAGCTGATTTAAAAGAAGTGTTTGACGAAGAAGATGTGAAGAAATCCGAAGGAGGAAAAAACTGATGTACCAGTACCATTGCCTGAACCCGATCGCCCAGAAGGGTCTGGATCTTTTTGACGAAAGCTACAGGAACAGCGAAGATCTCGCCGGCTGTGAGGCCGTTCTTGTACGAAGTGCAAAGATGCATGACCTGGAAATACCGGAATCCCTGTGTGCGGTGGCACGTGCGGGAGCGGGCGTCAATAACATTCCGGTTCAGGAATACGCAGAGAAAGGTATTGTGGTTTTTAACACTCCCGGTGCAAACGCAAATGGTGTTAAGGAGCTGGTGATCGCGGGAATGCTTCTTGCTTCGCGTGATATCGTCGGCGGCATCGAATGGGTCGAGTCACAGAAAAATACGGAAGATATCGGCAAGCTTGCCGAAAAACAGAAAAAACAGTTTGCAGGCTGCGAGATCAGCGGAAAGAAACTGGGAATCATCGGCCTTGGCGCCATCGGCGCCATGGTGGCAAACGCTGCCAGCGGCCTTGGAATGGACGTATACGGATACGACCCGTATATCTCGATCGATGCGGCCTGGAACCTTTCCCGCATGATCCATCACAGCAGATCCCTTGATGAGATCTACTCCCAGTGTGACTACATTACGATCCATGTTCCGCTTCTGGACACCACCAGAGAGATGATCAACCGTGAAGCCTTTGCGAAGATGAAAGAGGGCGTGGTCCTTCTGAACTTTGCGAGAGACCTTCTGGTCGACGAAGAAGCTCTCATCGAAGCCCTGGACAGCGGTAAGGTGAAAAAATACGTCACCGACTTTGCCAATCCGGTCGTGGCCGGCAGAAAGGGAATTCTTGTAACGCCGCATCTTGGCGCTTCCACCGAGGAATCCGAAGAGAACTGTGCTGTTATGGCAGTCAAGGAGCTCAGAAATTTCCTGGAAAACGGAAACATCCGGAATTCCGTAAACTTCCCGAACTGCGACATGGGTATCTGCACCAGCGTAGGCAGGATCGCCATTACCCATAAGAACATTCCGAACATGATCAGCCAGGTGACCAACGTTCTGGGACGTGAAGGCGTCAACATTTCGGATATGACCAACAAGAGCCGTGATGAAAACGCCTATACCCTTCTTGATCTTGAGAGCGCCGCTTCCAAGGAAGCACTGGACGCGCTGAAAGCCATCAAAGGCGTCTCCAGAGTCCGTGTAGTAAAATAACGAAACAGAGGGCGGCTGACAGTATCCGCCGGAGACCGCTTGCGCTTGGTCCTCGCGCAGGGGCACGTAAGACTCGCACAAAGTGCTCGTCAAGTGCCCGCGCTGCGGACGTCTCCTTACGGATGACTGTCAGCCGCCCTCTTCTGTAAGTTCAGGGTATGCTTCCGGCCCTCTCGAAGTGAGAGAAGAGTTGAGACTGTGTTGGCTTATTTACGCGATTCAATAAATGCGGTGACTTCCTCACGGGTCGGCATGACGCGGAGAGCCCCTTTTCTGGTCGTGATCAGGGACGCGGCCGCGTTGGCAAAGGTGATCATCTCAAGAAGCTGGTCGTCAGAAAGATTCTCAAAGTCATGCTCGAGTACATAATTCAGGACGCTTCCGCAGAAGGTGTCGCCCGCGCCGGTGGTCTCGATGGTGTTTTCCTGAAGGAAGGGTTTGGCGGTGACTCTGCTGTCCTTGTAGTATACGCGGCTTCCTTCTTTTCCGAGGGTAATGGTGATGAGCGGGATCTGATATTTTTCTTTCAGAAGCCTTGCACCCTCGTCATAATCGGTGGTGCCGAAAAGAAATTCCACTTCGTTATCCGAAATCTTAAGAATATCACATTTGGAAAGGCCGTATTCGATCTCTGCCCTGGCATCCTCAAGATCTTTCCAGAGGGGCGGACGGAGATTCGGATCGAAGGAGACCAGGCATCCGGCTTCTTTGGCTACATCGATCGCGTGGCGGGTGGCTTCCCTTACGCCAGGGTGTGTGGAAGAGAGCGTACCGAAATGGAAAATCCTGGAATCACGGATCAGTTCTTCGGGTACTTCTTCTTTTGTCAGCATCATATCGGCGCCGGGATTACGGTAGAATGAGAAATCTCTGTCTCCGTCGGGATAGGTATGCACAAATGCCAGAGTCGTATGCACTTCGTCGTCAATAACCAGGCCGCGGGCGTCAATGCCGACTTCAGAGATGGCGTCCTTCAGCTGCTTCCCGAACATATCGTTTCCGACCTTTCCGATGAAAGCGGAATTCTTTCCAAGCCTTTTCAGCATGGCAAGCACATTGCACGGAGCTCCGCCGGGATTTGCCTCAAGGATGGGATTTCCCTGGGCGCTGGTGCCGTTTTCCGTAAAATCGATAAGAAGCTCTCCGAGAGCGGTCACATCAATGGTTTTTTCTGCCATAATTCAATTCCCCCAATCAACTGTCTGAGATAACTATTAACAGCCTGAGCTGCGGTTCACTGAATTTAACTGTATCTTATGCATGGCCCTTTGTCAATCGTGAAGGTGCCGAACATCGGTCTTTAATTTTTACAAAAAGGATGGTATGATGGATTTGCAAAATACGAGAACCGATTCGGAGGTGCACAGATGAGCAAAAGCGTTTATGAATATATGGACTGGCCAAGGATCGAAGCTGTAGTATATGGGGAGGAATCATCACCGAAAGACGTGATGGGGCCGCGTGTCACGCCTGACGGAGTTCTGGTACAGGGATTTTTCCCGGATGCTTCGTCTGCCTGCGTTGTGTCTGGCAATACGGTCCTTGAAATGGAGCAGGAGGATGAGGCCGGATATTATGCCGCACTTCTTCCTGGAAACGAGATCCCGGACTATCGTTTCCGGGTAACGTATGCGGAAAAAGTGGAAGAATATGCCGATCCCTATGCATTTCCGAACCTTTTTACCGAAGAAGAGGAAAAGCAGTTCCTCGGAGGCGTTTTTTATGATGCGTACAGGCGGATGGGAGCGCATCCTGTCGAGATCAGCGGGAAAAAAGGTGTTCATTTTACGGTATGGGCTCCCAATGCGGTGAGAGTCAGCCTGGTGGGTGATTTTAACGGCTGGGACGGCAGACGTCTGCCCATGCACAAAATGCCGGCCTCCGGTATCTTTGAGATATTCGTTCCGGACCTGCCTGTTGGAACCGTATACAAATATGAGATCAGAACACGCAGGGGAGAATGTCTGCTCAAGGCCGATCCGTATGCTTTTGAGGCTGAAGCCCCCGGCAAAGACGCCTCTGTTGTCTGTGATCTTTCCGGGTATACATGGAAGGATGCCGACTGGATGAAGAACCGGAAAAGGTTTGACGAAAGAACGGAGGCGGCGGCAATTTATGAAACGTCGCTGCAGGACTGGGCGGATGCGGATTCCCTTGTGTCATTCCTGAAAGAAACAGGCTATACCCATGTGGAACTGAAACCGGTCATGGAGTATCTGGACGATAATTCAGACGGATTTTCCACCACATCCTATTTTGCACCGACAAAAAGATATGGCCTGCCCGGGGATTTTCAGAAACTCATAGATGTTCTTCATCGGGCAGGAATCGGCGTGATCTGCGACTGGACGCCGGCTCAGTTTCCGCAGAATGAGGCGGGACTTAAATTCTTCGACGGGACGCCGCTGTATGAGTATCCCGATGAGCAGTATGCATACCATCCCTTCTGGGGAACGAAGCTCTATAATTACAGAAGTCCCATGGTGGTGGATTTTCTGATCTCCAACGCCTGCTACTGGGCTGAAGTATATCATGTGGACGGGCTTCGGTTCGACGACGTGGATGCGATGCTTTATCTGGACTATGGACGTCAGGCGGGAGATTTCCGTACCAACATCTTCGGGAGCAACGAAAATCTGGACGCTGTCGAGTTTCTGAAGCATATGAACTCGATCCTGAAAAAACGGTTCCCCGGAATTCTTCTGATCGCGCAGGAAGACGGCTTCTGGCCTCAGCTGACCGAATCGGTTGAGAATGATCATACAGGGTTCGATTATAAGTGGAATAATTCCTTTACGACCCAGCTGCTGAATTATCTCGCCATTGACCCGGTCATGCGAAAGGATCACCATGACGAGCTTACCCTTTCGATGCTGTATGCCTACAGTGAACATTACGTCCTGACACTGGGATCAAGGGACGCATCCAGTCTTGCGGCGCTGCGTGACCGTGTATGGGGAAATGAAAAAGACCAGAAGAAAGCGCAGATCCGTGCTGCTTACGCCTACCTGTATACGCATCCGGGTATTAAAATGACAGCACCGGGCGAGCAGCTTCCGGATCAGGTAAAGTCGTTTCTGCAGGATCTGAACAGAATGTATGTGACTCATCCTGCCCTTTATAAGAAAGATGATAACCCGGATGGATTCGAATGGATCCAGCTTATGAAGTATGACGAGAATGTCATAACGTTTCTTCGGAAGGATGAGAGAAAGGAAGACACGCTTCTTGTGGTCTGTAACTTCTCGGCGGTTCCCTATGAAAACTACCGGACAGGAGTTCCCTTCTACGGGAAATACAAGGAAATCTTCAATTCCGACAGCCGTGTGTACGGTGGTGGCGGATACGGCAATCCGAGGGCCAAAGCTTCGAAGGCTGCAAAATGTGATGAACGGGACTATATGCTTACCATAAAGCTTCCGCCTCTCAGCGTGCTGGTATTTTCCTGTACGCCGGAAAAAGAGCCGGTACTCGGAGCAAAAGTCAAAGCAGCAGCGGAAAAAAAGGTAAAGAAAACAGAGACGGGAACAAAAGCGGCGAAGACTTCAAAAGCTGCAAAAGAAATCAAAGATGTGAAGGAAGCAAAGATTTCACCTAAGGATGCAGCAAAAACTACGGCGAAAAAGGCTCTGGATACCATAAAGAAAGCTGCGGGCAGGAAAGTAAAATAGCACTTGCATTTTTGAAAAAACCATGTATAATAAAGTCTGTGTCTGGGGTCAGGGCTTCTGACCCCGGAAGACATAAGCTGGAATAGCTCAGTCGGTAGAGCACTTCACTCGTAATGAAGGGGTCGAGAGTTCGAGTCTCTTTTCCAGCTTTGGAAAAAAGGAGATTCGGCAATGCCGGATCTTTTTTGTTTTTGCGATCCTTTGGGGAAAGGTCTGAACAAAAATGAAAAAGAAATCAATGCTTATGATGCTTATGCTGGCGGCATGCCTGAGTGCTGCCACGGTGCATTCTCAGGAAATCTTGCCGGAGATTGTGGAAGTAAATGTCGAAGAACCGGGATCAGTGGAGGATTACCCGGAAGAGCCGGGAGAGCTCTCTGACCAGCCGGAAGAAAATGAAGAGATACTGACTGCCGGAGAACAGACGCAGCCGGATGACCAGGCCGGGACAGAAGAAGGGCAGCTCTCAGCCGGTCTTCAGGCATTTGTTGTCAGATGCTTTCAGAACGAGGCGGCAGCTGTGACGGATACAAGCGTCGACGGCCGTGTGGTCGTGTGCGGAGATCTTGGGGTTCTTTTTGTAGAATACACAGGAAATGAAGACGGCACAAAGACGCCGGCCCGTGCAGTATGCTGGAACGCCGTAACAGACCGGTGGACCACGGTCGGCGAAAATGGAAATCATGCAGCCCTCGCATCTGGAGTCTACAGTTTTTACGGAGATACCAGATGGTACATCAAGGAAGGGGGCGTCGGGGCCGGCGGCCACATGGTCGAAGGAGACAGATGGACCTATTATCTTGGCTGCGGTGATATCGCTTCCGGATTTGCCTCAAAGGCCGGATCGGACGGATCTCTTCCGGACGCCATCTACCATGGCGCAGAGTGGATTTCCGCGGATCTGGGAGACTATAAGGGCGGTTATCACAGCTGTGGTACGGATAAATATTACTGCATGAAGGACGGAAGCATTCTCAAGAACGGATCCATGAGAGTCGGATCTGCGACTTATGAATTTGGAGAAGACGGAAAATGCATCCGTTCTGTCAACGGAAACTATTGGAAAAAGGAACGCCTTGGCTACTATGTACGGGTAGATGAGAACGGGACCATCATCCGGACCCAGGGATTTTACAAGTTTGAGGGTGAAACTTATTTTCTGTGCGGAAACAGCGGGAGAAGGATACAGGGCTGGTTTGATTTCAAAGGGAACCGGTATTATTTCGATGAAAACACCGGAGCGCAGAAAAGGGGGGTGCAGATAATAGGCGGCGCCGTCTACTGTTTTGACGAGGAAACCGGAATCATGCAGACCGGGTTTCAGACGATCGGTGAAGTTCCTTTTTATTTCAGTGAAGATAAAGCTTCTCTTGGAAAAAGAAAGACGGGAACGTTTTTTGTTAAAGGCAAACGGTATTCTTTCAATTACAGAAGTGGAAAGCTCGTAACCGGCTGGGTCTCGGGAGGAACCGGCGGAACGAACAAATATTATGTAAAGGACGACGGCTCCATGATGAGCGGGTGGAACCGGATCGCCAGCGAAAACAGGACTTATTACTTTGAACCGGTCTGGTGCTACGCACTTTCCGGACTGCAGACCATAGATGGAAAGCTGTATCTTTTTATGCCGGAAACAAACGCCGTGGCAAGAAACTGGGTAACGGTTGACGGCAGCAGATATTATTGTGATCCGAAGACAGGAGTAGTGACAACGGGACTTGCCGTCATAAGCGGACGCAACTGCTTTTTTGATGAGCAGGGAAGACTGACCGTCAATTCACTTCCGGACAGACGGATCGATACGCTGATGAAGCAGGTGGAAGAGTCTCTTCCGAAGAACAACGGCAGCTGGTCAGTCTATGTATGCGATCTGGCCACGGGTACGGAAAGCTCTTTGAATAACGAGAAAATGGAGGCTGCAAGCCTGATCAAGCTGTTCATCATGGGTGCCGTTTTCGAGAACTATGATGTGCTTGCAGCGAAATATGGCGAAGCCGACCTGTACAGCGATCTCTATCCCATGATCACCGACAGCGACAATCTGTGTGCAAACGAGCTGATCCGGTACCTGGGCGATGGAGACAAACAGAAAGGAATGGATGCCGTCAACAGATTCTGCGATAGTCATGGGTATACACAGACGCATTTAGGCAGATATCTGACAGATGATAATGTTACGGATGACAACTATACTTCGGTCGCTGACTGCGGACATTTTCTGAAAGAACTCTACTATGCGGCGGAGAATCATGTTTCGGGCAGTCTCTCCCATGTAGACGAGATGTATGAGATGCTGAAACATCAGCATCGGACGCATAAGATCCCGTACGAGCTGCCCGCCGGAGTTCTGGTGGCCAACAAGACAGGGGAGATGATGTATGTGGAGAACGATGTGGGAATCCTGTACGCCACTGAAAAAAACAGAAACCTGGTCATCAGTATCATGAGCAGGGAACTGGATTCCACAGAAGATGCACAGGATTATATATCGCAGGTCAGTCTGGCCATATACAATTTCTATAATAAATAATAATGGTTAACCATACAGTCTCCTGAGCTCTGATGCTGAAGGAATCCAAATAAAAGGGTTGCACTGCAGAGAGTGTTGATGTATAGTATATGTAGTAATCAAAACTACATCATCTATTATCAAAAATCTATATGGAGGCAGACATGACAGTTCAGGAATTAAGCACGTTTTTAAAAGAGCATCTTGTTCCTGCCAAATTCTATAAGATCGGCGGGAGCCATAATAACCGGATCTGCATCGAGCAGACCGAAGACGGCTGGGAAGTCTTCTTCAGTGAAAAAAAGGAGAAGGTCGGTCTGATGAGATATGAGGATGAAAACTCGGCCTGCATGTCCATGAAAAACGAGATGCGAAAGCTCATGGAGTCCGTCTACGGACTGACCTGGGCAAGATAAGATCCGATACGGTGCGGTGCAGCATTGCCGGCATGATTTACAGAAGAAGAAAGGCGCAGGAAAGCAGTCAGATGTTTTCCTGCGCCTTCTTCGTATACAGGCGGGACGTGTGATATAATAAGGAATATACGATGTGGTTTGGTGTCAGATTATCTGAAATGAGGAGCATGAAACAATGAAAATCCTTCATCTTTCCGATCTTCATCTTGGAAAACGGGTCAACGGGTTTTCCATGATCGAAGATCAGATATATATTCTGGAACAGATTCAGGATATCATTACGGAGAACGATATTGAAACCGTTCTGATCGCAGGTGACGTGTATGACCGGTCCATCCCTTCAGAGGAAGCGGTGAGCCTGTTTGATCAGTTTCTGAAAAAGCTGAAAGAGCAGGGACAGAAGGTTCTCGTGATCAGCGGAAATCATGATTCTGCATGCCGGCTGTCCTTTGGTTCTGGTCTGATGAGAGACAGCGGCGTTTATATATCGGAGTCTTTCCGGGGAATTCCGGAAAGAGTGGATCTGCAGGATTCTTACGGGGTGATTCATTTCTATCTTCTTCCTTACATCCGAAGCTTTCAGGTGAGAGAAGCATACCCGGATCAGGAAATCGCAGGCCTTGAGGAAGCGGTAAAAACGGTGCTGGACGGTATAGAGCTGAATCCGGAAGAACGCAACATACTTCTGGCACATCAGTTTGTTACCGGCGCCAGGCTCAGCGAGTCCGAGGAACTGCAGATCGGTGGTCTGGATCAGATCAGCGCGCAGCTTTTCAGTCCCTTTGATTACACTGCGCTCGGGCATATTCACCGGGCACAGACACTTGACACAGGAGGAAGCGGCCCCGCCCGTTACAGCGGTACGCTTCTGAAGTACTCGTTTTCGGAGATCAAACATCATAAGAGTGCAACTGTCATCGAAATCAGGGAAAAGGGAGTTCTCGAGATAAAAGAGGCACTCCTGACTCCGAAAAGAGATCTGAGAGAACTCCGGGGCAGTTATGAAGAACTGACGCTTCGCGAAAACTATGCAGATACCTGCACGGATGATTACCTTCATGTTATTCTGACGGATGAAGAAGATATTCCCGACGCCATCGGGAAGCTGAGGCTGATCTACCCCAATATTATGAAGCTGGATTACGACAATACCAGAACCCGGGCCGGGTTTCAGATTGAAGATGGAGGAAGGCCTGACACAAGAACGCCGTATCAGCTTCTGGAAGAATTCTATCAAAGACAGAACGGGCAGGCACCGGGGATGGAACAGAAACAATATGCAGAAAAGAAGATCGCGGATATCTGGGATGACCGGGAAGCTTCGGAAAGGGGAACGCTGTGAAACCGGAAAAACTGATCATATCGGCATTCGGCCCGTACAGCGCGAAGACGGAGATCGATTTTAAAGGTCTGGAATCGGGTCTGTATCTGATCACCGGGAATACCGGTGCAGGAAAAACGACGATCTTTGACGCCATATGTTTCGCCCTTTACGGAGAACCCAGCGGCACGGCGCGAAAAACCTCCATGCTGCGGAGCAAATATGCCGGGGACAGCACCCCGACCTATGTGGAACTGTATTTTTCTTATGGGGGTCATCATTATCGTATACACAGAAACCCGGAGTATTCCCGCCCAAAGCTGAGAGGGCAGGGGTTTATTAAGGAGACGCCGGGAGCCGAGCTGTTCTTTGACAATGATACACATCCTGTCAGCGGCGCGGCGGCAGTTACCCGGAAGATCACCGAAATCACGGGGCTTGACCGGCAGCAGTTCTCTCAGATCGCAATGATCGCACAGGGGGATTTTCAGAAGCTGCTTCTAGCAGAGACAAAGGAGCGGATGGAAATATTCCGGCGGATCTTTCATACGGATCGTTTTCTGAAGCTGCAGGAATCCGTTCTGCAGGATGTGCATGCTCTTCAGGATGATTACAGAAGAAACAAGGATCTGCTGGAAAAAGAGATCAGAACCCATCTGGAGGTCACGACGGAGGATGACCGCGAAGCAGCCGCCGGATATATCGCGGGACCCGGGGAGAACGAAAAGATCTGCGGGATCATCGACAGGATGATGGAGAACGACAAATGTGCGGAGCAGAGCGCCTGTGACCAGATTGCGGAAACAGAGTCCCGGATCGAGAAGGAAAACGCCGCTCTTCTTACCCTTCAGCAGAATGAAGAAGCCAGAAAGAGGATTGAGGAAACCCGCCGCAGATATCTGCAGGAAAAAGAGGCTCTGAGGATTGCCGCGGAAGAACTGAAGGCCGTGGAGCAGTGGAAAATAAAGGAGCAGGCGCTGAGAGAATCGATCGCTGTCGCCGAAGGGAAACGGGCGGATTACGAACGGTTGTCCGATCTGAACAATAAGATGGAAGAGAATGCGGAACTTCTGGATCAGTACCGGAAAGCGGCACTTTTGACGGAGGACGCATGTACAAGGAACGCCGGGGAGATACAAAGAACAGAGGCCGGGATACTTCCTGCAGAAGAGCTGGTGAAAGAGCAGGCGCTGAAAGAAGCGGAGCGGAACAGCCTGACAGAAAAGGCTGAAAATCTTGCACATCTGTCAGAAAGATGCGAGGCATGGCATCGCGATCTCAAAACGCAGGAACAGATTCAAAATCGATTCCGGGAGGAAGACTTTGAATATCGGGAGGCGGCGGAAGCGTACGAGAAGAATTACCGTCTGTTTCTGGGATCTCAGGCCGGTATTCTGGCCAGAGACCTGAAGGAGGGGGTACCGTGCCCTGTATGCGGATCTCTGAGCCATCCGGATCTTGCCGTCATCCCGGAAAATGTGCCGGATGAAGCCGCTGTCAGAAAACTGAAGAAGGATCAGGAGGAAAAAGAAAAACAGCTGAGAAAGACGGCAGAGGAAGCTTCGGCTGCGGCCAGCGCCGTCAGGACCCGGAAAGAACAGCTTTTCAGTGATCTGAAAAAGCTGAATCCGGGACTTGAAGAGGACGCGGCTCTTTCCGGAGAAGATCCGTCGGCGATCAGAAACTGGATTCTTAAGAAGCTTCAAAATACAGAGGAACAGAAAAAGGCCGCTTCGGAGATACTTGAACAGACAGAGAAAAAGATCGTACGGAATGATGCGCTTAAAAGCCGTCTTGATAAACTGAGGGAATCGGCAGAAAACCTGAGATCGGAGAAAGAGGAATTACTCCGAAGGATACAGACGGAGGAACAGACGGCAGCGCGGCTGCAGGATGAGAAGAATTCACTTCAGAAAAGGCTCAGGTATGGTTCTCTGGAAGAAGCTGAAAAAGCAGTGGCCGCTATGAAAAACGAGGCAGAAACGATCCGCGGCACGGTCGAAAAGGCAGAGAAGAAAAAAGAAAAGGCAGTGCAGGAACTGAAGGGAACGCAAGGGGCGTTGCGTGCGCTTCTGGAAGCAATTCTGCCGGAACAGGAGATCAAAAAGGGAGAAGAAGAGGAGCTGAGCGGTTCTCTGTCCGGAAAAAGCAGGGAAGCAGAGATCCTGGAGAAAGAGAGGAGCATCCGCGATCTTAAAAACGCCAGGAGCCTGATGGAAAAAATGCGGCAGGAGTACAGAGTACGCTATGAGAATAACCGGAAAGTCCGTCAGGTTTTTGAAAAGAGCCTTCTGCTGCTCTCCGGCCTGGAAGAAAAGCTGAAATGGATGAACGCGCTGGGCAGTACGGTGGCCGGCAAACTGGAGGGAAAGGAGAAGATCTCTCTCGAAACGTATGTTCAGATGCATTATTTTGACAGGATCCTGTCCAGAGCCAATATCCGCTTTATGATGATGAGCCAGAACCAGTACGAGATGAGGCGTTCTGCCGAGGCTTCCAACAAAATGAGCAAAAGCGGACTGGAGATCGATGTGATCGATCATTATAATGGTACCGTCAGAAGCGTCCGGACCCTTTCGGGCGGGGAATCTTTTATGGCCTCTCTGTCTCTGGCCATGGGACTTTCCGATGAGATTCAGAGCGAGTCCGGAGGAATCCGCCTGGATTCGATGTTCATCGACGAAGGATTCGGATCGCTGGATCCGGAGACGCTGTCCCTTGCGATGCAGGCTCTGACAAAGATCGGGGAGAGCAGCCGCATGGTCGGCATCATCTCTCATGTGGGGGAACTGCGAGAGAGGATCGACCGCCAGATCATTGTCACAAAGGACAAGTCAGGCGGCAGTACAGCCCTTGTCCGGACAGAGGGCTGAGAGCCTCTGCCCGGGGCGGATCGTGTCGAAACTTTCTGCTTGAAATAAGGGTCTGCGATTTTTATAATGGTAACAGAAGTGAGGATAAGATTCTGTCTGTCAGATTATGGAGAAATGTGAAAGCCTGTACAGGAAAGGAGATGTTATGTCCTGGTTTCACATTTTTTCGGACCGGCTGCGGGAAGACGCGGTGACATTTGAAGGTCTGGCAGGTGAATTAAAGAACATTCAGGGAGAGCTCGAACAGCTCCGGTCCGGCGTATTTATAAGTACCGGACTGGATCCGCTGATCGGGAAGACCCTCGATAAGATTTCGGAACAGGTCGGAAGCGGTTCGGAAAATACGAACCAGCTTCTGAAGGCACTGCTTGGCAGCATCGGGCTTTATGAGTATGCCGAGAAGTCGAGGCAGGCACCCTCAGCGTCCGCACAGATTCTGGAGGCGGTAAGGGCCTATGCAGGACTTGATGCGCTGGAGGAGCTGACAGGGCAGGACCTGATCCCGGAAGAAATGCTTCAGGATAAAGAATCCTCTTACAGTGCGTCCGCTTCTGCAGCAGCCTGGAAGGCAGAGGAAAAATGGAAATACGGCAGCGCGAAGGCACAGGCCGGAACCGCCGAGGCCTACGCAAAGGCGAAGGGCGGCTTTCACTTTGTCGATAACCATGGTTTTCCGATTCCTGCTCCTTTTGTCAGTGCCGAGGCAGGAGCCGGCGTGTGTGCGTTTGCCGCGTCTGCGAAAGGAAAGATCGGAAACGACATGATCGGGGCCCAGGGCAATGTTTCTGCCGAAGTCGGGAGCGCCGAGGCAAAAGCCTCTCTGAAGGCGCAGGTATTCGACAAGAACGGAGAGCTGAAGCCGCAGGTCAGCGCGAAGGCAAAAGCCGAAGCCATCGCGGTTGAGGCAAAGGGAACCGCAAGCGCACATGTGCCTGGTGTAGAAGCCAGCGTTACCGGAAGCGTCAATCTTGGAGTCGGCGCACACGCTGAATTTTCCTATAAGGAGGGAAAAGTAAAAGCCGAAGTCGGCGCTTCTGTACTTGCAGGGGCAAGCGTCGGCGTCGAGGTGGACGTCAGCGAAGGAATTGCCGCCATTCAGGATCTGTCGAGTCAGATCGACGACCTGTTCGGCTCTTCAAAGCTGACATTTGTACGCTGACAGGATCTTATTGGAAAGGAGCTTTATCATGTTCTTGAAAACAGAAGGAAGGCTGCCGGCCGGCAGCGTCGTTTTACTGAAAGACAGCACAAA
>CAMNNM010000026.1 GCA_946545425.1 uncultured Blautia sp.
GCCCTGAGGCTGGAACAGAGCGGCCTTGCCAGGGACGTTGCCGTCTGCGAGTGTCTCAGCGGTCTTGAACTTACGGATACGGCGTGGTAAGATGATAGGTAAGATTCGGCTTGTAAAGGGAAAGAATGCCCGCTTTTGGCACTGATAGAGAACGGGTGGCGAAGGGATTTACAAATCAAAGAAAAGTAGATGCCCAAAACCGTTTTCATGGCAAAAAATACAAAATTCAGAGCGGGCGTATGTCCCGCCTTCAATAATTGATCAGAGGACGTTCAATATGCCAGTTGACAGAAATTCTCCGATCGGGGTTTTTGATTCCGGGATCGGCGGCCTTACGGTGGTCCGGGAAATCATGAGAAACCTTCCGTCGGAGAGCATTGTATATTTTGGAGATACGGCGCGTGTTCCGTATGGCAGCAAATCTGCCGAGACGATCACCAGGTATTCGGAACAGATCTGCCGCTTCCTGATAGGAAAACAGGTAAAGGCCGTGGTCGTTGCCTGCAATACGGCAAGCGCTTTTGCACTGGAAGCGGTACAGAAGGAATTCAGCATTCCGATCATCGGCGTGATACGGGCAGGAGCCGAGGTGGCCGCATCGAGCACCCGGAACGGACGCATCGGCATAATCGGAACCGAAGGGACCATCGGCAGCGGAATCCATGCATCGTTTCTGAAAAAACTCGACCCGAAGATCGAGGTGATCGGAAAAGCCTGTCCCCTTTTCGTACCCCTTGCGGAGGAAGGGTGGACGCATGACCCGGTGACGGAAGAAGTGGCGAGAAGGTATCTGGCAGAACTGAAAAGTCAGAATATCGACACACTGATCCTGGGGTGCACGCATTATCCGCTCCTGCGGTCTACGATCCGCAAAGTGATGGGAGAAGGCGTACAGCTTGTTAATCCGGCCTACGAGACGGCACTGGAACTGAAACAGCTTCTCAAAGAAAGAAACCTGGAATGCGAGGCGGATCCCCAGGCGGAGCCGGAGTACAGATTCTACGTCAGCGATCTGGCAGACAAGTTCAGGCATTTCGCGAATACGATCCTGCCGTATGACGTACCCCTTACCAAAAAGATCAATATCGAAAGGTATTAAAGAAGAATGGAAAAAGATGTCCTGATCCGCGTGAGCGGGCTTCAGATGATGGACAACGAGGGAAGACCGGAACCGGTTGAGATCGTGGTTCCGGGAGAATACTATTTTAAAAACGGGAGCCATTACCTCAGATACAGCGAGATCCTGGATGAGAGCGGGACCCCGACCACAAATTTTGTAAAGATGTCGGAATCCGGCATGGAGGTCCGGAAAAAAGGACTCGTGAACGTCCATATGGTGTTTCAGGAGGGGAAACGGAATATGGCGTTCTACACGACGCCCATGGGGACCATGCAGCTGGGAATTTCAGCCACGGGACTGGAGTTTGTGCGGGACGACTCGACTATGGAGATGCATGTGGATTATTCACTGGACCTGAATGATCAGCATGTGGCGGACTGCATGATCGATATCGAAGTGCAGGATAAGAGCGCAGGAACGTTTTCTCTGTGAGCCCGGGATACCGGTAAAAAGAAAACCGCCGGAAGGACTTTCGCCCATCCGGCAGTTCTGAAAACGATATTACATGCTGGCTTTTTTCCGAAGGCGGGCGAAGAACCCCTGTTTCTTTTTGGGAGTAGTCTCCAGAGAACCCCGGATGCCCTTGACGCCTACGATGTACAGGCCGCTGACCTGGGCTTTGATCTCCTTTTTCAGAGGAATCTGGTCGAAGATCTCATCCTTTGCGATAAGGATGTTGAACTTGGGGCCGATCTTGGCCTTGACAATGGGAAGCTTGCTGCGGCGCATCAGCTTCGGGACCTGGTCGATCACGAACTGCGGAAGGCCGGAGTCCTTGATCGGCATCCGCTTCTTATCGATCACCAGCATGGAGACGGTCTGCTTTGAAGCCTCGATCTGCGCTTCCTGAGCGGCCTGCTTTTTCTGGGCACGTTTCCCGAGAAAATACAGTACGATCAGTCCTGCCACAAGGACAAGGAGAATGATCAATAAGACAATGGTTACTTTGGACATTACTCTTCCCTCCTTAGTAATCTGCGTATATCCGTTCCAAACAAAGGAACGAAATTATTCTATCATCAAACACATGAAATAGCAATTGAAAAAAATCCGGTCTTTTCTGCGGGAGGGGAGATAAATCCGCGGAACAGACTAAACAGCAGACAAAAGACAGACAGGGGGAGTTGCAATGAAGGGGAAATTCGGCATCACTGCGGCAGCAGCCGCTCTTTTATGTGCAGTTCTGTTCGGGGGATGTTCTGTTTCAAGAATCGAGCCGGAGGAGGCCGTTACGCCTGAGCCTACGCAGATGCTGGCGATAGAGGTTTCGCCGCCGCCTACGCCTACGCCCACGCCTGAGCCTACGCCTACACCGGATCCGGCAGGAGCATATCTTGCCGAGGCAGAAAAATTCGCCATTCAGTACGACTATGACGGGGCCATGAATTATCTGAAGTCGCTGCCGGAGTATGCTTCCAGCACATCGCTTCAGACGGCAGTCCAGAAATATGCGAACATCAAGGCGTCCTGCGTGGACTATAATCTGAACCAGATCACCCATGTGTTCTTCCATACCCTGATCTACGATACGTCCAAGGCTTTCGACGGGGATGAAGACGAAGCCGGGTACAATCAGGTCATGACCACGGTGGACGAGTTCAAAAAGATCCTTCAGATCATGTACGACAAGGGGTATGTGATGGTCAGTCCCCACGACATGGCAGTGGTGAACCCCGACGGCACCATGAGCCGCGGTTCCATTCTGGTTCCCCAGGGAAAGATTCCCTTTGTGATGTCTCAGGACGATGTGAGCTATTATCACTACATGGACGGAGACGGATTTGCCAGCAGACTGGTGCTGGACGAAAACGGAGAGGTCAAATGCGAATACATCGAGGATGACGGGACAGTTTCCGTGGGCGACTACGATCTGGTTCCCATTGTCAACGAATTTGTGAAGCAGCATCCGGATTTTTCCTATCACGGCCGCAAGGGAATTCTTGCCATGACGGGATACAACGGCGTTCTCGGTTACCGTACCGACAGCGCATACCAGACCAGGCAGAACCTGCAGCAGAATCAGCAGGAATACCTGGACAGCCATCCGGACTTCAACTTTGAACAGGAAGTTGCCCAGGCGACCGCAGTGGCCAATGCCATGAAAGCCGACGGCTGGGAATTTGCCAGCCATACCTGGGGACACAGGAATGCGACGGAATCTTCCGCCGAGGTGCTGCAGACCGACAACGAGCGCTGGATGGCCACGGTGGCACCGATCCTTGGAAAAACGGATATGATCATTTTTGCCTTCGGTGCCGACATCGGAGACTGGAATGAATACAGCGACGATAATCCAAAGTTTGCATATTACAAGTCACAAGGGTATAATTACTACTGCAATGTCGACTCCAGCCAGTACTGGGTGCAGATCACATCCAGATATTTCCGGCAGGGCCGCCGGAATCTGGACGGGTACCGGATGTTTTACAATCCGGAGATGCTGAGTGATCTGTTCGACGTAAAAGATGTCTGGGATCATTCGAGACCGAACGGCATGGCTTCGATGCTCGACACGGCAGACTGGTAAGCAGACGCGCCGCAAGGCAGCGGCTGCGAAACCAAACATAGACGGGAAGGATATTCTGCACTATACCGTAGATGAAAGTTTACATTCAGAAAGGAACAAACAGATGAAAAAGAAAATTGTTGTGATGCTGTTGTCAGCCTGCATGGTCATGAACACCGCTTCGTTCAGCGTATCTGCCGAGGCAGAGACGGCTGCTGCAGAGGAAACGGCAGCAGAAGAGACCCCGGCGGCAGAGGAGACCCCGGCAGCAGAAGAAACCCCGGCGGCAGAAGAAACACCGGCAGCAGAAGAGACCCCGGCAGAAGAAGAACCGCAGGAAAAATTCGAGCTGATCCGTCTGAGCACCGAGGACGACCTGACGAAGTTCGTGAAGCTTGGAGAATACAAGGGCATCACCCTGGAGGAACAGGTCCAGGAGATTTCTGAAAATTATGTGAATACCGCCATCGACTATATTCTGAAAAGAACGCCCGAAAAGCTTGACGAGAACACACCGGCCGAGCTGGGAATGACGGCTTACATTTCTTATGTCGGCAAGATCGACGGCGAGGAGTTCGAAGGAGGTTCATCCGACGGATACAGCCTGGAGCTGGGTTCACACTCCTTTATCGATGGATTTGAGGATGGCGTCGTGGGCATGGTCCGCGGTGAGACAAAAGACCTGAACCTGAAATTCCCCGATGACTATCTTTCCGAAGAAGTCGCAGGCAAGGAAGTTGTATTTACCGTATCGCTCCTCGATCTTTACAGAACGCCGGAACTTACGGACGAATGGGTCGCCGCCAACAATCAGACGGTCAAGACCGTTGACGAGTTCCGTCAGCTGATCAAGGAAGGACTGGAAGTCGAGGCACAGAATTCCGCTTCCAATACGGCCAAATGGAATGCCTGGGATCAGATTGCCGCGGATTCCGAGATCATCGAATATCCGGAAGGGGACATTCAGATGGCCATGGATTCGCTGAACCGCATGACTGAGATGTCTGCAGAGCAGATGGGAATGACCTTCGACGAATTCCTTGAGGCCCAGGGCTATGACCAGGAAGCCTACGATGCACTGCTCCGCGAGAATGCAGAACAGATGGTTCAGCAGAACCTGATCGTTCAGGCCATCATCGACGCCGAAGGGCTCGATCTGACCGACGAGACCACGGAACAGCTGAAAACCCAGCTTGCAACAAATTACTACGCGTCCAGCATGGACGAGCTTGCCGCCTACTACGGAAATTATGAAGCCAACAGCGCCATCGCCATGATGAGAGTGCTGGAATTCGTTTACGAAAATGCAGAGGTCAAGTCGACCGTTATCAAGGATGAGTCCGTAAATATTGACGCGGAAGCGGCCGAAGCTGCAGAAGAAGCAGGAGAGGAAGCAGAAAAAGAAAAGACAGATGAGGAAGCTGAAGCAGAGCCCGCAGAAGAGGCGGATGCGAAAGCAAATCCCTGATCTGGAAAAAACGCATCAGGAGACCGGGAAGAAAGTTTCCGGGAACCTTGAATTTGTGAAAATGTTGCGGTATGATAGGTGTCAGGGCTTTTGAAAGACTTCTGAAATAGCAGATAGGGTGTGATTTTTTCATGGACAGGAAAGTGTTGGAGGAACGGCGGCGAAAGAAACAGCAGCAGCTGCTGATCCGTCATTATACGAGGATCGGAATTGTTGTGGCAGCCGTGATCCTGCTTATAGTGTTTCTGGTGCGCGGCGTGATCGGTCCGTTGATTCATAAAGGCGGATCACAGGACACTGAGCCGGAATACGGCGAGGTGCAGACCACGGCGGTGCAGGACGCCTCAACGGAAGGGACGGACGGCGGAGCGGAGACATCATCCTCAGAAACCGGATCTGCCGCTGCAGACTCCGTTGAAGATACGGAATCCGGTGACGGCGCCGGCACAGGTGAAAGTACAGAAACCGCAGAGACCACTTCCGCCATTGAAACCACATCCTCAAATTCTTCGCTGGAGGCGGTCAGAATTCCGCTGAAAGGCGTATCCGATGTGGCCAAGGCGGCATATCTGACACCTGGCTGGCACTCTGATGAAAACGGTAAATGGTATCAGAACCCGGACGGAACCTATTACGCGAACGGTTTTATGACGGTCGACGGCACACAGTATTCGTTTGGAAAAGACGGATATGTCGAGACCGGTTGGATCACCAGGGGCGTCAAGGATTATTACTTCAACGAGGACGGCTCTTACAATCCGGATAAACGTCGTCCGATGCTCTGCCTGACCTTCGACGACGGTCCGGGGCAGTATACCATGGATCTTCTGAACTGTCTTGAGGAAAACGGAGCCCATGCCACCTTCTTTATGGTCGGGCAGAACGTGGAATACTTCCCGGACGAGATCAAAAAGATGCAGGAGATCGGATGTGAGCTGGGAAATCACTCCTGGGATCATACAGATCTGATGACTCTCGACTCTGACGGAGTGGACTGGGAAATGAGCAGCACGGATGACGCCCTGATGCAGGTCTGCGGACAGGAATCCACCGTCTGCCGTGCACCCGGCGGAAGCGCAGATGAGAGCGTCTACAGCATTGTTCAGAAACCTTTCATTCTGTGGTCATTGGATACGGAAGACTGGAAGCTCAGGGATGCCGATCTGGACTACGAAGCTGTCATGAACGGAGACCTGACGGACGGCAGCATCATTCTGATGCACGATATCCACGAACCATCCGTGGAGGCCGCAAAACGGATCATTCCCGATCTGGTAGCCCAGGGCTATCGTCTTGTGACCATCAGTGAGATGGCAGAGGCCAAGGACGTTACGCTTCAGAGCGCACGATATACGGATTTCTGGGACAGCTCGCTGGCAAACGGGTATGTCGCAGGCTATAACGGCTGACATTACAGACCGTCAATGCAAAAAACCGCGCCGGACGCGGGTGCTGTTTGCATTGACGGTCTTTCGTTTCGTTGATATACTAGTAAAAAGCAGAATAAGTCGCTTGGAGGAGGGCGGATTATGGGAGATAAAATGCAGTTTACAGAGCTTGACCAGTATCTGTTTGGTCAGGGCGTCGACTATGACCTTTACAAAAAGCTTGGCGCGCACCCCACAGAAGAGGACGGCGTAAAGGGAACCTATTTCGCGGTCTGGGCACCGAATGCAAAACGCGTTTCCGTGATCGGCGAATTCAATGGGTGGAATACCGAAGCCAACATAATGACAAAGGCCGGTCCCATCGGTGTGTTTGAAATATTTATTCCTGGCGCGGCCATCGGGCAGCTTTATAAGTTTTTCATTATCGGAATGCATGATGAACAGCTTTACAAGGCTGATCCCTTTGCAAATGAGACCGAGCTCCGGCCGGGAACTGCTTCCCGCATTACCGACATTACAGACTACAAATGGCATGACGCCCAGTGGCTCAAAAAGAGAGAAAAATTCAACGAAGTCACCGACGCCATGTCCATCTACGAGGTACATATCGGCTCCTGGATGAAGCATCCCTGGTCCGAACAGAACCCGGACGGCTTCTATAACTACCGTCAGGCAGCGGTACGTCTGGCCGACTATGTAAAGAAGATGGGCTATACCCATGTGGAACTGATCGGCATTGCAGAGCATCCCTTCGACGGTTCCTGGGGATATCAGGTGACAGGATATTATTCTCCGACATCCCGGTACGGTACCGCACAGGACTTTAAATACTTTATTGATTACATGCACCGCAAGGGCATCGGCGTGATCCTGGACTGGGTTCCGGCTCATTTCCCGAAGGATGCCCATGGTCTGGCCGAATTCGACGGAACGTGCGTCTACGAGCACGAGGATCCCAGACAGGGTGAGAACAAGGACTGGGGAACCAAGATCTATAACTACGGCAGACCCGAGGTAAAGAACTTCCTGATCGCCAACGCGCTGTTCTGGATCGAGGAATGCCACGTGGACGGCCTCAGAGTGGACGCCGTCGCCTCCATGCTCTATCTGGACTATGGGAAGAAAGACGGCGAATGGGTCGCCAACAAGTACGGCGACAACAAAAACCTTGAAGCCATCGAGTTCTTCAAGCATCTGAATTCGGTCGTTCTCGGACGGAACCACGGTGCGGTCATGATCGCCGAAGAATCCACGGCCTGGCCGAAGGTGACCGGAAAGCCGGAGGACGACGGACTTGGCTTCTCGCTCAAATGGAACATGGGATGGATGAACGACTTCCTGGAATACATGAAGCTGGATCCCTACTTCCGCAAGTTCAACCACAACCGGATGACCTTCTCCATGATGTATGCCTACGCCGAGAAATATATTCTTGTCATTTCTCACGACGAGGTGGTGCATCTGAAGAAGTCCATGCTCAGCAAGATGCCGGGAGATCTTCCGGACATGTTCAAAAATCTGAAGGCGGGCTACACCTTCATGTTCGGACATCCGGGCAAAAAGCTGTTGTTCATGGGTCAGGATTTCGGACAGCTGCGTGAATGGTCCGAGAAGCGCGAGCTCGACTGGTTCCTGCTGGCAGAGCAGGATCACAGAGATCTTCAGGATTTCGTGAAGAACCTTCTGGAAATGTATAAACACTATCCGGCACTCTATGCCGGAGACCAGGATCCGAAGGGCTTCGAATGGATCAACGCCAACGACGGCGACAGAAGCATCTTCAGCTTTATGCGCATGTCCCCGACCGGCAAGAACAACATGGTCTTTACGATCAACTTTACCCCCGTGGACCGTCCGGATTACCGCGTCGGCGTTCCGAAGAAGGGCAATTACAAGCTGATCATGGATGAGACCGGCAAGGTGGAGCCGAAGGTCTTCAAGGCCGAGGAGGGCGAATGCGACAACAGGCCGTATTCGGTTGCCTATCCGCTGAAGCCTTACGGAATCGGCGTATTCCTGTTCTGAAACAGGAATACCCGGTTCCTGTAAAATTGACGGTTCTCTGGTTGTCCCTGTACACGGCAGCATGTGTTTGTGCCAATGGTTTTCCCTGCAGAGCAGCTCTTTTTCGGCGTTTACACAGTTGATTTAGGCGGAAGCTTTCGCTATAATGTGGGCGTCAGAAAGAGAAAGAATGAAGAGCATGCACTACGACAGTGCATGAAGAAGGGAGAACTTCCATGAAGGTTACAAACATTACGAACATCGACAAGTTTTTTGAAGTGGTAGACAGCTGCAAAGGCAAGGTGGAGCTTGTAACAGGCGAGGGAGACCGTCTGAACCTGAAATCCAAGCTTTCCCAGTATGTATCTCTTGCGAATATTTTTTCAAGCGGTGAGATTCCGGAGCTTGAGATCGTTGCCTATGAGCACGAAGACATTCAGAAGCTGATGCTGTTCATGATGCAGGGATGATCGTTTCTGCAGGTATAACAAAATAGAAAGCCTATAGGCCAGGGAGATGTTCTTCCTGGCCTGTAGCCGTGTTAAGAAAGGAGCTTTTCCATGACAAAAACAGACATTGTTTCCGGTTTTCTGGGAGCAGGAAAAACAACGCTGATCAAAAGACTGCTGGAGACCTCGCTGAAAGGCAAAAAGGTAGTCCTGATCGAGAATGAATTCGGTGAGATCGGTATTGACGGAGGATTTTTAAAGGACGCCGGCATCGAGATCCGTGAGATGAACTCGGGCTGCATCTGCTGTTCACTGGTCGGTGACTTTGGAACAGCCCTGAAGGACGTGGTCGAAAAATATCAGCCGGACCGTATCGTCATCGAGCCGTCAGGCGTCGGCAAGCTGTCAGACGTCATCGCCGCAGTCCAGAGGTCCGAGAAAGAAGCAGGCCTTGAGCTGAACAGCTACACGACCGTTGTGGATGCAAAGAAATTCAAACTCTACATGAAGAACTTCGGAGAGTTCTTTGAAAATCAGATCAAGTACGCAGGCGCCATCATCATGAGCCGTACCGACCTGATCGATGAGGCGAAGGCAGCCGAGGTCATGGAACAGATCCGCGCCATCAATCCGGAAGCCGTGATCATCTCCACGCCCATTTCACAGCTGGACGGCGGAAAGCTTCTGGAAGTGATGGAAAATCCGGTATCACTTCAGCAGCAGGAGCTGGAGCGCGAGGTAGCCGAGCACGAGGCGCATCACCACCATCATCACCATCATGATCATGACCATGAAGACCATGATCACGAGGAACACGAGCATCATCACGACCATGATCATGAGGAGCACGAGCATCATCACGACCATGATCATGAGGAGCACGAGCATCATCACCATCATCACGACCATGATCATGACGCCGACGAGATCTTTACCAGCTGGGGCCGTCAGACCGTAAAGAAATTCAGCCGTGAAGATCTTGAGAAGATCCTGTCCACTCTGGACAGCACGGAAGAATACGGCATGATCCTCCGGGCCAAGGGAATGCTGGAAGGCACCGACGGACACTGGATGTACTTCGACATGGTTCCGGGCGAGACCGAGATCCGTGACGGCGAGCCGGATGTCAGCGGAAGATTCTGCGTCATCGGTTCCGAGCTGAAGGAAGACCACCTGGCAGAGCTCTTCGGAGTCTGATGCTGAAAGGATTTTATTATGGACAATATTACCGTACCGATCTATCTGATCTCGGGATTTCTGGAAAGCGGAAAGACTTCTTTCCTGCGATTTACCCTGAATCAGGACTATTTCTTCATTGAGGGCAAGACTCTTCTGATCCTGTGCGAGCAGGGTGAGGAGGAGTATAATATGAAATCCCTTTCGAGAAGCAATACCGTGGTGGAGATCATTGAAAAAGAAGAGGATCTGACCCCGGAGCGCCTGGCGACCCTGGACATCATCCACAAGCCGGAGCGTGTCGTCATCGAATACAACGGCATGTGGCTGGTCAGCAAATTCGAGCAGATGGAAATGCCGCGCGGCTGGGGCATCGAGCAGGAGATCACCGTTGCGGATGCCTCGACCTACCAGACTTATATCGGGAACAACAATCTGAAATCGATCTTCATGGACATGGTCCGCAACGCGGACATGGTCATCTTCAACCGTGCCAGAAAAGAAGATCCGCTTCCTCAGTTCCGCAGAGGAATCAAGGTTGCGAATCCGGCCTGCGAGGTGATCTTCGAGAACGAAGACGGCGAGATGAGCGACATCTTCGAGGATCAGCTGCCCTTTGACCTGGACGCACCCATCGTGGAGATCCTGCCCGAGGATTACGGCATCTGGTACGTGGATGCCATGGACAATCCGGGAAAATACCGCAAAAAGAAGCTTCGCTTCAAAGCCAGAGTCATGAAACCCCGCGGAGTGGGAAGCAGCTTTTTCGTTCCCGGCAGGACAGCCATGACCTGCTGCGCCGAAGACACCAGCTTTCTTGGTTTTCTGTGCAGCAGCAAGGACACCCCGTCTCTTAAAAACGGCGAATGGGTGGAAGTGACTGCCGAAGCGAGGATCGAAAGACGCCCCGAGTATCAGAACGAGGAAGGAGTCGTCCTTTATGCAGCCAGTGTGGAACCTTGTGAACCGCTTAAGGACGAAATGGTCTACTTCAACTAAGCAGGAGAACGAGATGAACGGAGAAACCTGCTGGCTGATCGCCTGCCTCGGGAATCCCGGAAGACAGTACGAGGGAACCCGGCACAACATGGGCTTTGACGTGGGAGACCGTATCATAGAAAAATACGGGATCACCCAGAGCGGCGTGAAATTCAACGCCATGTACGGAAAGGGGAATGTCGAGGGTGCGAAAGTCATCCTTATAAAACCCCTCTCCTTTATGAATCTCAGCGGAGGTCCGGTCCAGGAAACTGCGGCCTACTTCAAGATAGACACGAAGACGAACCTGATCGTCATACACGATGACATCGATCTGGAACCGGGTCAGCTGAGAATACGGAAAAAAGGCAGCGCCGGTGGTCATAACGGTCTTAAAGACATCATCCGGAGACTTGGCTCGGAAGAATTTATCCGGGTCCGTGTGGGCGTCGGTGCAAAGCCGGCCGGCTGGGATCTGGCAGATTACGTACTGGGCCGTTTTACGGACAGTGACCGAAAAGAGATCGACGAAGCCCTGGACGAAGCCTGCAAGGCCGTCGGGGTGATCGTGTCGAAGGGGCCGGACGCGGCGATGAATGAATATAACCGGAAAAAAACTGTATGAAAGCATTTACCCAGCCGCTTTCAGAGCTGCACGAGTACGAAGAGGCGTCCCGCTTTCTGAAAGCCAATAAAGGAATACTCGAAATATCCGGAAGCATAGAGTCCCAGAAGGTCCATATGATTTATGGACTTTCCGGGCTTTTTGCGTGTACTCTGATCATAGCGGACGATGAGCAGAGAGCCCGGGAGATCTACGAGGACTATCGGTTCTACGACCGAAACGTTTTGTTTTACCCGCCGAAGGATCTGCTGTTTTTTCAGGCGGACGTTCAGGGAAACCTGCTGATCCGCCAGAGAATGGCCGCTGTTAAGGCCCTGCTGGAGCGGCAGGAGGAACATGTGACCATCGTCACCACGGTGGACGGCTGTATGGACCATCTGATGCCGGCACAGCATATCAGGGACAGCCGGATCGAGATCCGCAATGACAGCACGCTGGACATCATGAAGTTCCGGAAGCAGCTGACGGAGCTCGGATATGAGCTGACGGCCCAGGCGGAGCTGCCGGGCCAGTTTTCCGTGCGCGGCGGCATCATCGATATCTACGGCCTGACCGAGAAGAATCCCTGGAGGATCGAGCTGTGGGACGACGAGGTCGACTCTATCCGGAGCTTTGATTCCGAAAGCCAGCGCTCCATCGAAAACCTGACCGAAATCACCATCTATCCGGCAGCCGAAAAGCTGGCTAAAAGGGGCATGGTCATTTTCCCGGAATATTTTCCCGAGGATACTCTTTTCGTTCTGGATGAGCCCAATCATCTGGAGGGACGGGGACAGGAGATCGAGGAGGAATTCTCCGAGAGCCGCAGAAGAAGAGAGGAGCTGGGCGAACAGACCCTTCCCGAAAACTGGCTGGCCGGCTTTGACCGGTTCCAGAAATTCGTGAACCACTCCCACACGCTGGCAGTTACCTCTATTGCGAGCCGTGCCGGAAACTGGAACTTTAAAGAACGGCTCCAGGCCACCGTGAAAAGTGCTTCCAGCTATCACGGAAGCTTTTCTGTTCTGGTGGAGGATCTGGGAAAATACAAGGCCAGGGGTTACAGGACCATCGTGCTGAGCGGTTCCCGGACCAGGGCGGAGCGTCTTTCGAAGGACCTTCAGGAGGAAGGGATCCCGGCCTTTTACGGGCAGGATTACGACAGAGTCCTGAGCCCCGGTGAGATCATGGTGGTATACGGCCATGCGGGAAAAGGATTCGAATATCCGCTGATCCGTTTTGCCGTCATTACCGAGACGGATATTTTCGGTCAGGAACAGAAGCCGAAAAAGAAGAAAAAGCGCTACGACGGACAGCGGATCCAGGACTTTTCGGAGCTCAGCGTCGGAGACTATGTGGTCCACGAAAGCCATGGACTTGGCGTTTACCGGGGGCTCGATAAGATCGAAGTCGATCAGAATATCAAGGACTACATTAAAATTGAATATGCCGGCGGCAGCTTCTACTATATTCTTCCCACGCAGCTGGATACGCTGCAGAAATATTCGGCGGGAGACGGAACCGCAAAGCCGAAGCTGAATACCCTGGGTTCCAAGGAGTGGCAGAGGACCCGCAGCCGCGTCAAAAAAGAGGTGCGCAGCATCGCAAAGGAGCTGGTGGAGCTTTACGCAGCCCGGCAGAAGCAGGACGGCTACGTGTGCGGACCGGACACGGTGTGGCAGCGGGAATTTGAAGAAATGTTCCCCTATGAAGAGACCGAGGATCAGATCGCGGCCATCGAAGATACCAAAAAGGACATGGAAAGCACCAAGATCATGGACCGGCTGATCTGCGGCGACGTAGGCTACGGAAAGACCGAGATCGCCCTGCGGGCCGCCTTTAAGGCGGTGCAGGAAAGCCGCCAGGTGGTCTACCTTGTGCCCACCACGATCCTGGCCCAGCAGCATTACAATACCTTCCGGCAGAGAATGAAGGACTTCCCCGTAAACGTGGAGCTCCTGTGCCGGTTCCGGACGCAGGCCCAGCAGAAGAAGACCATCGAAGGACTGCGAAAAGGCACCGTCGATATCGTGATCGGTACTCACCGGGTCCTTTCCAAGGACATCCAGTATAAAAATCTGGGACTTCTGATCATCGACGAGGAACAGCGGTTTGGCGTGACCCACAAAGAAAAGATCAAGCAGCTGCGCAAGAACATCGATGTTCTGACCCTGACGGCTACGCCGATCCCCCGGACGCTCCATATGAGTCTCATCGGGATCCGTGACATGAGCGTTCTGGAAGAGCCGCCCATCGACCGGATGCCCATCCAGACCTATGTGATGGAATATGACGCCGAGACTGTCCGGGAAGCCATCTCAAGAGAAATCCGCCGGGGTGGTCAGGTGTATTATGTATATAACCGTGTCACCGATATCGCCGACGTGGCGTACCGCCTGCAGAAGCTTCTGCCGGACCTTCAGATCGAGTATGCCCACGGTCAGATGGCGGAGCGTCAGCTGGAGAGTGTGATGCTGCGCTTTATCAATAAAGAAACCGATGTACTGGTCACCACGACGATCATCGAGACCGGCCTTGACATCAGCAACGCCAACACCATGATCATCCACGACTCCGACCGCTACGGACTTGCCCAGCTGTACCAGCTGAGAGGACGTATCGGCCGGTCCAACCGGACAGCCTATGCGTTTCTGATGTATCACAAGAACAAGATCCTTACCGAGACTGCCGAAAAACGTCTTTCGGCCATCCGCGAGTTCACCGATCTGGGCAGCGGCTTCAAGATCTCCATGCAGGACCTGGAGCTGCGCGGCGCGGGAAATCTTCTCGGCGCGGAGCAGCACGGCCACATGGCCGACGTGGGCTACGACATGTACTGCAAGATGCTGACAGACGCGGTCCGGGAAGCAAAGGGCGAGGAGGACCGGTCGGAATTCGAAACCGCCATCGACTTGAACGTCAATGCCTATATCCCGGATTCCTACATCGAAAACGAGTCTCAGAAGCTGGATATCTACAAACGCATTTCCATGATGGAGGACGAAAAAGACTATGACGACATGATGGAAGAGCTTCTGGACCGCTTTGGGGAGATGCCGAAGCCGGTATTGACACTTTTGTCGGTCGCCCGTCTTAAAATGGAAGCCCGGAAGGCCTATGTGACCGAGATAAAACAGATCGGTCACGAAATACGGATCAGTATGTATCCCGAGGCGAAGATCGACCCGGCCAGAATTCCCATGGTGCTGAACCGCTACCGGCGCAGGATCCGTTTCAAGACCGACAAAGAGCCGGTCTTCTTCCTGAAAGCGGAGGGAAAGCTCCTGGAGGACCTGAGCGAATTCTGCAGAAATCTTTCAGGAGAGACTTGATGAATCCGGAAAAAAAGATTATACTAAACAGGATGTGCGGTCTGGAAAGACGACCGCAATAGTCTGGAGGAAATAGAAATGAACAGATCATGGAAAAAAACCGCGGCAGTCCTGATGGCCGGAGCCATGTCGGCAGGAATGCTCGCAGGGTGCGGAAAAAAAGTAGAAGCGCTGGACGGAACCAAAACGGTCAGTACGGTAAACGGGACGGAGATCCCCATGGGTCTTCTGAGCTTTGACGTGCGTTATCAGCAGATGCAGCAGGAAATGATGATGACGTACTACGGCATGTCCGCCAGCACTTACTGGGACAATGTCTCCAATGAAGAGACCAAGGCTACATATGGATCCGACTTCCGCGATTCGGTACTCGAGAGTCTCGAGACCATGTTTGTGGAAGCAGAGCATGCTGAGGAATACGGCATCGAGCTTACGGATGATGACAAGAAAGCCATCAGCGACGCGGCAGCAGCCTTTATGGAAGCAAACGCCGAGGAAACTCTGACCGAGCTTTCCATCAGCCAGGAGAACGTGGAAAAGTATCTGGAACTGTATCATATCGATCATATGCTCCGTCACGCCCTTGCCGACGAGGCACCGGTGGAGATCACGGATGAAGAGGCGACCCAGTCCACCTTCACCTATGTATCCCTGAGCCTTGGCGGAACAGACGCTACGGACGAAGACAAGGAAGCAGTAAAGGCAAATGCCCAGAGCATTCTTGACAAGCTGAATGAAGATCCTGCGATCGAAAGAACCGATCTTCAGGAATTTGCCAAGACCCTTGACGACACCTACACCGCATCCAGCGGCCGCTTCACGAAGGATGAGGATGCTTATGCATCCCAGGCCGAAGAAGGCATCGGCAGCACAAGCTGGGCAGAGCCCGTTATTACCGCCCTTCGGACCCTTTCCGACGGCGAGGTTTATCCGGAAGTAGTCGAGACGGATACCGCAGTCTATGTGCTGCGTCTTGACAAGGCCGAGGATGAGGAAGCCACCGAGTCCATGAGAGAAACCCTGACCAGCCGGATCCAGAGCGATTATACATCCGAGACCATCCAGGGATGGAAGGACGACGCCGACATCACCCGGGACGACAAGGTTCTTGCAACCCTTACCGTAACCGGCACACATACCTATGTAATGCCGACCCCGACCCCGGCACCGACTCCGACGGAAGCACCGGAAGGAGAAGCTGAGGAGACCCCGGCAGCAGAAGAGACACCTGCAGCTGAGGAGACTCCGGCGGCAGAAGAAACTCCTGCAGCCGAAGAAACCGCAGAAGAAACTCCGGCAGCGGAAGCAGACGAAGCTGCGGCAGAGACCGCCGAAGAAACAGCCGAGACAACACCCGAAGCTGAGGACAAAAAATAATATGTAAGTGAAAAAGACCGTTGTATGGCATGGCGCGATACAGCGGTCTTTTTTATACCAATGCGGCCCCCGTTGAATTCGTCTGCCCGGCCGCTATTGACTCTTATTCA
>CAMNNM010000027.1 GCA_946545425.1 uncultured Blautia sp.
TCTGTCATCCCTGCCATCACGTTGGCCGCCAGCGCATAATCGTAATACATTCCCGTCAGGCTGTCGTCTTTCATGCGTACAGACTGCACGCCGATCATCACGTTGGTGGAAAGCGCGGTATAACGCTCCGTGTCCTGCACCTGCAGATAGTTGTAGACCGATTCTCCCTCGTAGGCAAGATCCTTTGCCCAGAAGGCAAAGCTCTGGGATCTGCCGGATAAAGCCGACAGAACAAACAGAACCAGGGATACTGTAAGGAGACGTTTTCCGCCTCTCTCCGATATAAAGTAGATGCTCCCGATCAGCAGAAGGATCGCGGCAAAGATCAGAAACGTCACCGCCGTGCCGGCTGCCGGGATCGTCACGAAGGTCGGCACAAATGTCCCGATGATACTTCCGATGGTATTGCAGGCGCCGAGCTTTCCCACGGTTCTCCCGCTTTCGTCAAGACTCGAGACCGTACAGCGCACCAGTGACGGCGTCACCGTTCCCAGAAGGAACAGCGGAAACACAAACAGGACCATGCAGGCCAGAAACGCTGCCCAGATCAGAAAGTTCGTATTTACGGTAATGACCAGAAGTCCCGTGATCGCCACGATCACATATTTTCCCAGAACGGGGATCAGGGCGATCCATACGGCCGCGATCAGGATTCTGCGAAACAGCCGGGCCGGGTCCGGGTTTTTGTCGGCCCATCTTCCGCCGAATACGTTTCCCAGAGCCATGGCGATCATGATCGTACCGATGATAATGGTCCAGACAATCTGGGAAGAGCTGAAATACGGCGCCAGAAGGCGGCTCGCGCCAAGCTCCACGGCCATCACGGCCATGCCGCAGAAAAACTCCGTCAGATACAGATATATTTTGTTTTCCAGGATCCTGCTCTTTTTCATAAACTGCCCCCGTCATCTTATGCAGGTTTCGCATTCACAGGCGCATCTGCGCTGTTTCCAACCATACACCATTGTACATGCTAAATCAACCTTTGATTCGTCATGAAATATCTGCATTTCGGATCATTTCATGTTATACTATAGCAGACTATGATTTCTCTGGATCAGGATACCAATCTGGTGCAGCATCTGTTTTCAATTCAGTTCATCGATATTGTCCATCTCCCGGGAGGTTCTTTATGACAAAATTCTCCGCAGCACTGATCCGTCACCGGCTGAAAGCCTTTATAATCATGCTCCTGGCAGCCGTTCTCTGTGGCTTTCTGGCGCTGAAAACTCCTGTGATCACAGATATGACCCGTTATCTCCCCTCTGATTCCACGATGAAAAAAGGCGTCGACATCATGGCGGAAGAGTTTTCTTCTCTCGCCATGCCGAATACGGTCCGGGTCATGTTCCATAACATGCCGGAAGAAGAAAAGCCGGAGATCCGGGATCGTCTCTCTGCCATCCCGAATGTGGATTCCGTTTCCTTTTCCGCCGGAGACCCCTCCTATGAAAAGGACGGATATACCCTTTATATTCTGAGCAGTTCTTACGGATACGGCTCCCCGGAGCTCAACGGCGTCATCCGTGAAATCGAAGAGCAGTACGGGGGCGTTTACGAAATGGTATGGGCCGAGGACGACACCATGGGCGGCGACGTGCCTTTGTGGATCATTGCCCTGGCCATTCTGATCATCCTGATCATTCTTCTGTCCATGAGTCCTTCCTGGGTGGAGCCCTTTCTTTTTCTGGCCACGATCGGCGTGGCCGTGATCATCAATACCGGAACCAACTATATTCTTGGCGGCACTTCGGATATCACGCTGTCCATCGGCGCAGTCCTGCAGCTGGTGCTCTCCATGGACTACGCCATCATGCTGATGAACCGTTACCGGCATATCCGCGAAACCGAATCCGGTGAAGAGCATACCATCTGCATGCAGCGGGCTCTGTCGGAGTCCTTCACCGCCATATCCAGCAGCTCCCTGACCACCATCGCCGGACTTCTGGTCCTTATTTTCATGAGCTTCAAAATCGGAGCGGAGGTGGGCATCGTTCTGGCCAAGGGCGTCGCCATCAGCCTCATATGCACCATGACGGTGCTTCCGACGCTGATCCTCTTCTTTGAGAAAGCCATAATCCGGACGCGGAAAAAGGTTCTGCAGTTCAACATGACTCCCCTTGCCGTCTTCTGCAGCCGTTTCCGTTATCCGCTGCTGGCAGCGCTTGTGATATTGTTCGGCGTGCTCCTGTTTTTAAAGAACGGGACCCGCTTCACTTATACCTATGTGGAGACAACACCTATCGATGACCATTTTCCCCGCGCCAATCAGATGGTGGTCCTGTACAGCAACGAGGACGAGGAAGCCATGGCCGGCTGGATTCCGGAGATTGAGAAGACAGAGCAGGTGACTTCGGCCCTCTCATGGTCTCAGACACTGGGCAAGGCCTTTACCGCCGGAGAGCTGGCCGCCTCTCTCCCGTCCCTTCTTCAGATGGCAGAATCCCAGGCAGGTATGCAGGTGCCGGATTCCGTCAAGGAAATGCTGGCCGGCGAATCCTCTGATTTTATGCTTCAGACCCTGTACAATATGGCCGCGGCGTCAGAGGGGGAAGATCCGTCCGGATTCCGGATGACCTTCCAAGACCTTCTGGATTACGTGATGGAAAATGCGGAGGGAAATCCTCTTTTCGATGCGTTTTTGTCGGATGACATAAAAGAAAGCCTTTCCCTCGCCCGGGAAAAGCTTGACGACGCCGGTTCCATGATGAGAGGTAAGCAGCACTCCCTGCTCGTCCTGAACACCACGTTTCCGGACGAATCGGAAGAGGGGACCGCTTTTCTGAACCGTTTAAGCGAAGAGGGGCACGAACGCCTGAAAGGGGACTTTTACCTGATCGGCTCCACTCCCATGGCCTGGGAGATGTCACAGTCCTTCGCATCCGAGCTGAACCGGATGACCATTCTGACGGCCGTGGTGATCTTTCTGGTGGTACTGATCGCCTTCCGGTCTCTGCTGATCCCGCTGGTTCTGGTATCTCTGATCCAGACAGCGGTGTTCGCCACCATGGTGCTGATCCGTTTTACCGGAGGATCCATGTACTATCTGGCACTTCTGATGGTGCAGAGCATCCTGATGGGAGCCACCATCGATTACGCCATCCTGTTTACCGATTATTATCTGGAAAAGCGCAGCGGCACGGACGATCTGAAGGAGGTCCTGCAGTCCGCTTACGATCACTCGATCCACACTATCCTGACCTCGGGCCTGATTATCGTGATCGTTACCATGATCCTGGGAAACGTCTTCCCCAATCCGGCCACCGGCCAGATCTGCTTTACCATAGGAGAAGGTGCGGCCGTTGCCCTGATCATGATCCTTTTCATTCTGCCGGGAGTGCTGGCCGCACTGGACGGCCGGATTATCACTTGAATCCCGTCCCTTATAATGCTATTCTGTTCATGGCTGAAAAATGAAACGGGTACAATTCCGTGATCATTACAAGCCATACTATCGGATCAATACAAGAGGTCTTGGCTATGTACAGAGAAATGATAACCCACTACAGTCAGTCACTTGATAAAGAAATGCACCTGCTGATCCACGGACACGGCGGCGTGCCGTTTCTTTGCTTTCCCACACAGAATTCCATGTGTCAGAACTACGAAGATTTCGGCATGGTCGATCAACTGGCCGATTTTATCGAAGAAGGCAGGATCCAGCTGTTCGTGGTGGATACCGTGGACGCCGAAAGCTGGTCACTAAAAGAGGGGATCAACGAATGGCGCGCCGCACGTCAGGAGCAGTATTTCCACTACATCACGGATGAAGTAATGCCCCTGATCAAAAGCCGCAATTCCGGAATTCCTGCGGTCACCGGTTTCAGCATGGGCGCAGATCACGCCGTGATCACTTTTTTGCGTCGTCCGGACCTGTTCCGCGGCATGATCGCCCTGTCCGGCGTATACGACGCAGATTACTTCTTCGACGGCTGGATGAATCCTACGCTGTATGACAATTCACCGGAGCGGTTTCTTCCGCAGATGCCTGCGGATCATCCCTATATAGGCCTGTACAACGAACGCACCATGATCCTCTGCTGCGGGCAGGGAGCCTGGGAGGAGGACGGCGTCCGGACGCTGCGGTATCTCGAACAGGTTTTCCGCGAAAAAGGAATCCACGCCTGGTGCGATTTCTGGGGACATGACGTCAACCATGACTGGCCCTGGTGGTATAAACAGATGCGCTACTTTATCCCTTATGTGCTGGAGGACAAAACACGATGAATTACATTTTTATCTCCCCGAATTTTCCCCACACCTACTGGCAGTTCTGCGACCGCCTTCATGCCTGCGGCATCAATGTTCTGGGCATCGGCGATTCGCCGTACGACACTCTGGAAGCGCCGCTTAAGGCCGCACTGACGGAATATTACAAAGTCGACAGCCTGGAGGATTACGACCAGGTCTATCGCGCTGTTGCTTTCTTCGCCTTTAAATATGGAAAGATCGACTGGATCGAATCCATGAATGAATACTGGCTGGAGCAGGATGCCCGGCTTCGCACGGATTTCAACATAACGACCGGCATCCGTTCCGACCGTATCGGTTTTATCAAAGAAAAGTCCTTGATGAAGAAGCTTTATCTGGAAGCCGGAATTCCCACCGCGCGGCAGCATGTGGTCACGGACCGGAAATCCGGCCGGGCCTTTATTAAGGAAGTCGGCTATCCGGTGATCGTAAAGCCGGATATCGGCGTCGGAGCCACAAACACCTGGAAGCTTGAAAATGACGCCGATCTTGACGCCTTTTATGACGATCTTCCTCCGTTTCCTTATGTCATGGAGGAATTTATCCAGGGTGATATCTGTTCCTATGACGCCATCCTGGACTCCCGCTGCGAGCCGCTGTTTGAAAGCATGACGGTATGGCCGCCGGTCATGGATATCGTCAACAAAGATCTGGATCTGATGTACTACACCTGCCCGGATGTACCGGAGGGTCTTCGGAAGCTTGGACGGAAGACCGTCAAAGCCTTCGGGGTTGACAGACGATTTGTGCATCTTGAATTCTTCCGTCTCACCGTTCCCAGAAAGGGGCTTGGCAAGGCCGGCGATTTTGTGGCGCTTGAAGTCAACATGCGTCCCGCAGGCGGTTACACGCCCGATATGATGGACTTTGCCCATTCCACTGACGTTTACCGGATCTACGCCGACATGGTTGCCAGTGACAGACGTTTTCTTCCGGAGCCGGACCAGCATTTCTACTGCGTCTATGCCAGCAGGAAGGACGGGCACATCTATACCCGTACCCACGAAGAGATCATGGCCCGCTACGGAAGCGCCATGGTCATGCAGGAAGAAATGCCGCCCATGAACTGGCCCCAGATGGGTCGTTATATGTATACGGCAAAGCTCGGCACCTTCGAAGAGGTTCAGGAATTCATCCAGTTTGTCCAGAAATGAGCCGCTGACTCAGAATCAGAGTTTTTTGTGCTGAGATAATTTCCCCGAACATGGGAGGTATGACATGAAAATCAATCTGTATAAATCGATTACGGTTGCTGCTGCCGCCTCTTTTCTTTTTCTTCTTCCTGCTCCGGCAGGCGCGGCAGAGGGACTGTCCGGTTTTCAGATTCCGGACAGCTTTTCGGGAGGATCCGGTACTTTGGACGATCCCTATCTGATCGCGGACGCAGGCCAGCTTGCGCTTCTGTCTTCTCTTTCGAACAGTGAAGACTACGAAACAAGGCTGTCCTATTCCAAAGCTTCTTATCTGCTTACTGCGGATATCCAGCTGAATGACGTCTCGGATTTTTCAGAATGGGAAAATGCCGCCCCTGAAAATGTCTGGCGCGCCATTGGCGAGAACGGTCATTTCGACGGGGTCTTTGACGGAAAGCCCCGTTTTGCGGGCGGCCTGATCGCATATGCGGGAAAGAACTGTACGGTGGCTTCCTGCGAAAGCAGTGTCGTGATCCAGGCAGGGCCGGATGTCACCGCCATCTGCGGACTGTATCTTTTTGACGATGCTGATGACGAGGCGGTCACATATCTTCGTAACTGCAGCTGGTCCGGGCCTTCACCCGCAGGATACTACGCTGCGATTTATGAAACCGGGATCGAGGATGTCGGTCCGCAGGCCTGAAAAAGCATAACGGAGGTTTCATGAGCTCTTTACTGATAAAAAATATCGATACGCTGGTCTCCTGTGATGAGGAGGATCATGTTTACCACAATGTGGACCTTGTCTGTAAAGACGGACGGATCTTCTCCATAGATCAGTCCCTCAGCGCTGCCGGCGAATCCGGAGCCTTCGACCGCGTGATCGACGGATCCGGCATGTTTTGTTATCCCGGGCTTGTCAACACCCATCACCATCTCTATCAGGTCTTTTCAAGAAATCTTCCGGAGGTCCAGAACCTGGAACTGTTTGACTGGCTGGTGGCCCTGTATGAAATCTGGAAGGGATTGAACGAAGACACGGTCAGACTGTCTTCTCTGACAGGTATGGGAGAACTGATGAAAAACGGATGTACCACCGTCTTCGATCATCACTATGTTTTCCCGGAAAACGCAGGTGATCTGATCGCCGCCCAGTGGGAGGCTGCCCGGACGCTTGGCGTCCGGATGCATTTTTCCCGCGGGAGCATGGACCGCTCCAGAAAGGACGGCGGCCTTCCGCCGGATTCGGTCGTGCAGACGGTGGATGAGATCATGGAGGACAGCGTCCGTCTGATCGAGACCTGGCAGGACGATTCTTTTACATCCATGCACCGGATCGCACTGGCACCCTGCTCTCCCTTCTCGGTTTCTGAGACGCTTCTTCGCGAGAGTGCGGTTCTGGCCCGTCAGTACGGCGTGCGGCTCCACACGCACCTTTGCGAGACGCTGGACGAAGAAAATTATACCCTTGAAAAGGTCGGACTGCGGCCGCTGGCCTATATGGAAAAGCTCGGCTGGCTGGGGGACGACGTCTGGTACGCCCACGGGATTCATTTCAATACAGAGGAGCTTCAGCTTCTCGCCGACACGAAAACCGGCGTCTGTCATTGTCCGGTTTCAAACATGAAGCTTTCCTCCGGCATCGCAAGAATACCCGAAATGCTTGCTCTCGGGGTCCCCGTGGGGCTTGGCGTGGACGGAAGCGCAAGCAACGACGGCTCCAATCTGCTCGAAGAGATGCGCGTCTGTTATCTGCTGCACCGGCTGAATTCCAGTGAAAAGGCTCCCTCCGGCTATGACATTCTGAAAATGGCTACAATGGGAAGCGCTGCGCTTCTTGGGCGGCAGAATGAGATCGGAAGTCTGGAGCACGGGAAATGCGCCGATTTCTTCCTGATCCGGAAAAATCGTCTTGAGCTTACGGGAGCCTGCAGAGATCCCCTGTCCGTCCTTTGCACGGTGGGCTTGAAAGCACCGGTGGACTATACGGTCGTAAACGGACAGGTTGCCGTAGAAAACGGAAGACTGGTGAATGTGGATGAAGAGAGGCTTGTTTATGAGGCGGAACGGGAAGTGACGCGGTATCTTGACGGCCTTTAAAGAAAAAGCCTGACGGGGCTGTGAAAAAATCCGACTCTTTCGAATTGTTTTCACTGCCCCGTCATTTTATCGTTTTTCTTTATTTACGCTTTTCTGCCGATCTCCCAGAATGCCACTGCCCCCGCAGCGGCCACGTTCAGAGAGTCCACACCGTTCCTCATGGGGATCCTGACCGTATAATCACAGGCATCGATCGTCTTCTGCATAAGTCCCGGCCCTTCCGACCCAAGGATCAATGCAAGCTTCGGTGCCTTTTTCAGTGCCGGATCAGCAATTGAAATGCTGTCATCCGACAGTGCCATTGCTGCCAGTGTAAAGTTCAGTTCCCTGAGAACAGAGACTCCCTTTTCCGGCCATTCAAAGGACCTGCTTCCGATAAAGGTCCACGGAATCTGAAATACCGTTCCCATACTTACTCTCAGACTTCTTCGATATAACGGGTCACAGCACCCGGGAGTCAGCAGTAATGCATCCAGATTCATCGCTGCCGCGCTGCGGAATACCGCTCCGATATTGGTGGGATTGACCACGTTTTCCAGAACCGCGATCCGGGAGGCGTCCTTCAGAACATCATTAACATCCGGAAGAGTTCTCCTTTTCATAAGACACACGGCTCCCCGCGTCATCGGGAAGCCCGTCATGGTCTGCATGACAGACAACTGTGTTTCAAATACCGGAATTTCAGACGAAAGCATATCAAGAAGCTCCAGCATTCTCATGGTATCGCGTGCTTCTGCTCCGGCAGTTTTTCTTTCCGCCATCAGCACCGATACCGGTTCATATCCTGCCTCCAGTCCCCGTATGATCACATTGGGACTTTCGGCAGCAAAGAAGCCCGGCATGGGTTCGTTATACCGGTAAAGGCCGGTTTCCGAAGTCTTCACAAGCAGTTCGGCCGCCGGATCTTCCAGCGTGAGGATCTTCTCAAATCGGATCATACAATACATCCTTCCTCACAACTCTGTTCATCCATTTTACGCATAGCTGTGTATACCGGGAATCAGTGTATTGACGCCGATATAGGTAAATATGACACAGACAAATCCGATCACCGCAAAAACGGCTGCGCTTTTTCCTTTCCAGCCTTTGGAAATGCGAAGATGCAGGTAAATCGCATAGATGATCCAGGTGATAAGAGACCAGGTCTCCTTGGGATCCCAGGACCAGTAGCTTCCCCAGGCATGCTCTGCCCAGATGGCGCCTGAAACCATGACAAAGGTCAGAAACATAAAGCCAAGCGAGACCGCCCTGTAGCTGATCAGGTCCAGCTTTTTCTCTTCGGGAATATGCTCCTGCCAGAAGCTGCTGCCGGCCATCTTCCGGCGTATCAGAAACATCAATGATACCGCAAACGAAACGCCGAAAGCGCCATAGGAAACGATCGCCGATGAGACATGAATGGCAAGCCAGTTGCTGCGAAGCGCCGGCATCAGTTCCCGCACTTCCCTGCTCTGCATGGCCGCGTAGCCGATGACCAGGAAAATGACCGGCATCACAAACGCGCCGAGAGCGCGAAACCTGTATTTCCACAAAAACACAAGATAGCAGGCACAGATTCCCCATGCAAAGCTGGTGGCAAATTCATACTGATTGGTCAGCGGAAGTCTTCCGGCTCCGATGCCCCGGACGATCAGCGCGGCCGTATGCAGCACAAAGGATGCCGCGGCGATCATGCCTGCCCATTTTCCGGGTTTTTCTTTCTTCAGAACAAAGAACAGAACATACAGGATCATGGACAGCAGGTACCCTGCCATCACGATGGTAAACAGCACATTCTCAATATTCAGAAACTGATCACTGTTCATTGTTATTCCCTTTCCCCTCTTTTTAACGGGCTTCTTGTCCGGAGCCCCTCTCCAGCTCCTTCTGTTTTTCCTTCAGCATCCCGGCAAATTCCGCGCCGCCCTTCCTGCTGTATCCGAACACCTTCCAGGTTCCATCCTCTTTCTGAACGGCGCCTGCCTCGGCCGTCCTCAGATAAAATGCCAGGATCAGGGCGATCATGACGATCAGGGCTCCCAAAGCGGCAATCGGAGTGAAGGGATCCCGTTTGATCTGGATCAGTGTATAGCTCCGGGGATCCGTAAAGATGATCGTATAGGCGTCTACCGTGATAGCCTCGTCCGCTTTCAGAATGTTCATGCCCAGGAGCTCATTCTGATAATAAAGGCGGTACAGGTACGCCGGATTGTTCATCTGCGGACTTGCCGTCTGCGGCATGCCGTCCTCTCCCTGTATATAATCCGGATAAAACGCGGAGAGCATCACGGAAAGGCCGTCTTTGTCCTCTACGTTCACATATTCGCCTGCACAGAGCACGGCCTCCTGGATCAGTTCGTCTTCCTTCCAGATCTGAGCGTCAGCTGCCCAGCCCGTAGAATTCTGATAACAGCGCAAGCCGAACAGGGTACACGGATGGTTGACGCTGGTCTGTCCGCTCATTTCCCCGCCCGTTTTCGTGTCGCGCATCGTGATGGATGCCAGATACTGTTCCACGGTGGCGTCATCCCGGAGTGAAACGTCAAAATCGTCGATGGACAGCTCATATTTGGTATCTCCGATCTGCTTTGTCTGCCCGGGAACGCCGTAAACGGCATATTGTACCTGTTTCATCTGACCAAGGCCGAACCCGGTGATCACGATCAGTATTCCCAGATGGCAGAGCCACGCTCCCCAGATGCCGGCCTTGTTTTTAACGCCGTAAATATAGCGGCCATACTCATTTTCGCCCTTGTAAAGACGTCTGAATCCGCAGTGTGCGAACAGGGTTTCGGGATCAGTGCTGTCGCACAGCTCTTCGCCCTTTTTCAGGAATGTCTCCGGTGTAAACCCGCTTCTGGTCTGCCGGATCAGCACCGGAAACCTGACCAGGCTGCATCCCAGCAGATTCAGGCACAGAAAACCCGTCAGCACTACAAACCACGGGCAGTGGAAGACATCGTCAAGACCAAGGGCAAGAATGGCGCCGCCGGCCTTCTGCGAATATTCCGTCAGATAAAAGGATGCCTCTTTTCCCTGCGGGATCACACTGCCGGCTACGCAGGCCGCCACAAGGATTCCCAGAAGGATCAGGGCCGACCGCATCGAGAATAAAATACGGAAAAGCTTCTTCATAAAAGACATGCTCCGACTGTGTAAAAACAGGGCTGCCGCACAGTGCAGTACGACAGCCCATTGCTGATTTCATAAGGTTCAAAAACTTCTGCGTCTTTCTTAAGGAAAACGGATCCTCAGGACTCGAACAGCGCCATCGCCTCCTGAATGGTTTCTTCGGCCGTGTCAAGGCATTTCCTGGCAAGCGCTGAATTGTGGGCGCCTTCGCTGTTCTCCACGTAGTCGTAGTCAAAGTACCACTGCGCCGTTCTGTGAAGAGAGCGGATGGCATCCAGCTTGTCTTCGGTATATTCACCGCTTGCTGCTGCCTGCGCAAGCCTGTCCTTCAGATCGGACAGCTCCTGCCCGACCTCCTTTTCTCTCGCGGTGATCTCTTCCTGGACTGCATGAACCTTTTCGGCCATGTCGGTATCCTTGTGACATGCCGCGCAGGTTTCCAGAAGGACTTCGCTTTCCAGCGGGCTCACCAGATAATGGGACGGATACTCTGTTCCGTTCTCATTCTCCTTCATTTCCATATGGCAGTCGGCGCAGGTAAGGCCAAGCGGCGCATGAACGCTGCCCTCGCCAAGGAAGGTCTCGATCTCGGGATGCTGGACCTTTAAAAGGGGCGTGCCGGTACTTTCCTGTGTCCAGTCGGCAAAGCCCATCTCGTCATAATAGGCAAGCTCTGCTGCCGGATCCATGGTTGCGATGTCCTGATAGGGAACATTGGTCGCCTTGTTTTCCGGTTTGAAGTAGTATTCGGTATGACACTGTCCGCAGACCGCAACGGCCGGCGCGATCGCATCACCCATCTCGTCTCCGATCGCGGCGATGGTGTAGTCGTGGGTAATGACCGGCGTACCCTTCATAAACTGATATTCGTGGCAGGTGTAGCATCCCACGTTCTCGTGCATCTGCGGATAGACCGACTCAAAATCGAGGGAATAGGCATCTTCCCCCATCTTGTTGACCAGCTTCGTAAAATCAGCTGTCTTGCAGGTCAGGCAGTTGGCAAGCGCGTGGGGACGTTCCGTCCCGTTCACGTCCTCCAGGACATAGGCATGGCCTCTGGCACTTTCGTAGTCCTTTGCAAAGCCATAGCCCTCGTAAATGTTGACAAGGTAGGGATCTTCTTCCAGGTAACTGATGGTGTAGCTGTTCTCTGCATTCTTTTCGTAAGATTCAAGGATCGAAGGCAGAGCATCGGTCGCGGCCTCAGCCGTGACGGATAATCCGGCCGCTGATACGATCAGCGCGAATGCATAGCAAAGCTTTTTCATTTCCGGTCTCCTCCTGTTACTTCGTTGACAGGTCATCATGGTTTTTGATAAATACTACTCTTATTTTATAATACCATGAATTTCCGGATAAGGCAAGTTTTGGTAACATTTTTGTAATGGGGTCTGACCCCGGATCATCCTCTTCCTTGATACTGTACAGTCTGTCCCTCTTCCGGTATCCTCATCTGCATGTTCTGCTGCAGCCGTGCGTCCTCCAGGGTATTGTAATACCGGTACCAGTTGTTATACAGCGCAGCAGCGGCTGCCGATCCCGCAGGCGCAACCAGCACCGCATTGCAGCCTGTGAAGATGTTCATGTCAAACTCCTGCAGACTGGACGGAAGCACCAGATAGAATCTCTCAGCGGTATACGCGCTGCCAAGATCTTTGAACGCCAGGTTCCCGGCACTCTTTACCGTTCCGGGAACAATGACGGCATCTTCTTCTGCGCCGTCGTGCAGCATGCTGCAGCCGTCAAACGCACTGCTTCCGATCCGTTCGATACCATCCGGCATGACCACTTTCTCGAGATAACTACGGTCTTGGAATACACCGTCGGCAATGGAATAGATCTCGCAGCCGGATGGAATCGTGACCTCGGCATCCGTACCCTCATACTGCTCCAGTATCAGACGGTTCACCGTTCCCTCATCCGTAGTATAAGTCCTGTAAAGATACAGAAGACCGTCGGTCTGGTGACCTTTAAGGGCAAACCGATATACGCCATTATGGTAAACAGTATCGATGCCGGAAAGCAGCAGTGCCGTACTGGATCCCGGAGAGCTGACGAGGCGGCCTTTGTTGATATCGGTAAACGCGCCCCAACCAGCAGCTGTGTTGGTAGAAATCTCCGTCATGTCGTCCGGCAGGACATAATAATGGAGATAATCTGCATTCTTGCCGCACTGTTCGAAGGCATGATCCCTGAGTACCTTCAACGATTCCGGGAAGGTAATGTCCGTCAGATTCAGGCATCCGAAGAATGCCCAGGCATCAATTACCTCTGTACCCTCGGGGATGATCACCTTCGTCACAGTTTCGTTCCCGTAAAAACCGTCGGCATAGAAGGTATGCCATTGGTTTGAAGTGGTATCAGAAGCAAAACGTCTGATTCCGTAAATCCCTTGCGGAATTGCTGCCGTTGTATCGGTTCCCACATAGCCTGCCAGCCACAGCCGGCGGACCGTTTCTTCTCCGACAGTTTCCGCCATATAGCGGTAACGGAAGTCTTCCTCACCTGCAACGGTGTAGCAATAATTGCGGTCCGTCAGCAGCGCAGCTGTTGCAGACTCTTTACCGGTCCGGAGGATCGCGTTGCAGTCACTGAACGTGTTGGCACCGCCGCCTCTGCCCACCATGTCCTCCATATAATCCGGAAGTGTAAAATAGAAGTCTTCCTGTGCATCCCGTCCGCACCAGAGGAACGCATTCTGTTCAATGAATTTCAGAGAATCCGGGAAAGTAATATCCGTCAGATCATAGCAGTTGGTGAAGGCATCGCTGTTGATCCGGGTCACGCCCTCCGGGATGACTACCTTGGTGATATTTTCCATTCCCTGGAATGCTCTTGCGCGGATCTGCTCATCCCAGTTTCCGTCCTGAATGTAAGCTGTTACCTGTGGAATAATGATCTCATTGCCTGTGCCGGCGTATCCCATAATATACAGCACACCCTCGATGATCCGGTAACGCAGGCCCTCATGACCCGGGAAAGTAAAGTTCAGTTCCGCTCTGGACAGACCCTCCGCAGTATCGGACAGCTGGCTGCATACCAGTTCCAGATCCGGTTTCTCACGGAACCGGTTGCTGATTACGTTTACACAGTCATCCGGCAGCTGCACCGAAGCCGCATCGCCCACATAGTCATATAACGCCCATTCCCAGCTGTTATTATTGAAGTACGCATACTTATAACGGATATCCGGCTCATCAGCCCGATCCGCCCGGACAAAGGACCAGTCGCGGTGTGATATCATGGCTGCGGTAGTGGACTCCTTGTCACAGACCAGGATCACGGGGCTGTTGTTAAATACGTAGGATCCTAAATCGGTGATACCTGAAGGAAGATTCAGCACAAAACCGTCCGCCGCATTGCTGCCACAGCCGTTAAAAACGCTGTCCGCAATGTATGTCAGTGAATCCGGCAGAGAGATATTCGTCAGATTTGCGCAGTCACGGAATACATTATTGTTGATCCTGGTCACGGTATCAGGTATGGTTACGCCGGTCAGCTCCGTATGATCCCTGAATGCATTGTCATCGATCATCCAGACATAAGGCGGAATCTCTACGGAAGCATTCCCGGTACCTACATACTGTACCAGCCTCTCCAGGCCCTCGCTGCCGTAATATCTGTAACGGAAATCGGTCTCGCCGTAATGCGTGTAGTTCCCATCATATGCATTGCCGCGCACCAGTTCTTCAGTGCTGCTGCCGCGTTTGACGCAAAGCACTGCGCCGCAATTACTGAAAGGGCTCCCTCTGAATTCTGAAACAGAATCCGGCAGATTATAGTAATACGTTCCTTCTGCGGTACAGGCATAACCGAATGCATCACTTTCAATTTTGGTCAAGGCATTCGAAAAGACAATGTTCGTGAGGTTCGTACAAGAATAAAACGCACGGTTTTCAATGCTCAGCACGGAATTGGGCATCGTAAGGCTTGTAAGGCCAGTGCATCCCTCAAATGCTCCCCAGTCGATCTTCGTGACGCCGTCGGGAATCGTGACGCCGGTGACCTGAGTATTCTGCTTAAATGCATTCTCCCCGATCACCACAGGACCTGCGGGTATCGTGATATTTCCGCCTGCTCCTGCATAGCCGGTCAGGTACAGGGTATATGCATCATTGACTTTCTTATACTGATAACGATAATCCTGCCTGTCATAATAGGTCAGTGTATTTCCGTTTTCCCGGATGAGGCTTTCCAGATTGCCGTTCCGGGTAACACACAGTGCCGCACCGCACCCGGAAAATGCTTCCGTTCCCACCGTTTCCAGGCTGTCCGGCAGCTGATAGACAGGATACCCGGGCTGATTTATACAAGTGTTCTGGAACGCTTTTCTTCCGATCGTCGTAAGACCTGCCGGGAAATTGACGTCGCTCAGTTTCGTACAGCCTTCGAACGTCGACTGGCCAATGGAGACCATACCTTCCGGAAGATGTACGCTCACCAGCTTCTTGCAGTTTACGAACGCCGAATCCGCCAGATCCGTAATTCCTGACGGAATCGTCACCTGGGTAAGCGCCTCGTTGTACCGGAACGCCTGATAGCCGATCGATGTCACGGCAGAGGGTATTTCTATCTCAGCCAGTGTATAGCAGTCGTTAAAAGCATTGTCTCCGATCGTCGTCAGGCCCTGCGGCAGAACAGCCCGGACCAGATTCCGGTCGCCGGCGAAAGTCTCATAAGCGATTTCGGTCACGCCTGCAGGAATCTCGATTTCCGTGAGACTGCTGCATTCGCGGAATGCATTGTTTCCGATGAAAGTCACGCCTGAGGGAAGCTCCACACCGGTAAGGGAGGTACAGCTTCGGAAAGCGCTGCTTCCAATGCTGGTCAGTGCTGCAGGAAGGTCGATCTCCGTCAGGGAAGAACAACCACGGAAGGCATTGTTTCCGATCTCGGTAACAGTGGAAGGAATGGTGATCCTGGTCACGGTGTTTCTGTTGTAAAATACATCATTTGCAATGGAGGTAACCGGCTTGCCTTCTATGGTATCGGGGATCACGGCCTCCTTTATCTGGCCATACCCGTACAGCCCGGTTATCGTCACGCTGTTTTCCTGAATAGAGTAACTTAAATAGGGAATGAGCGATCCATTGATGTACACATCCGCCCTGCAGCCGTCAAAAGCGCCTGCACCGACTGTTACTCCGTTGGGGATGCAGTAATAACGCTGGGCAGCAGCCGCCTTTCCGCAGTTCTGAAAAGCACCAGCTCCGATTTCCGTCACGGTCGACGGCAGACGGATTTCCGAAAAGCCGCCCTCGGCAAAAGCCCGGGCTCCAACGGATACCGTTCCCTCCGGAACGACGGCTTTATCTGCAGAGGCGACCCCATAAAAGGCTTCCTCCTCGATGACTTCCAGTCCCGCAGGTAAAGTCAGTGTCGTATCATCCCCGGCTCGTACAGCTGCTGCCGGCAGTATTAAAAGGCAGCAGATCGCAGCGATCTTCCAGAATCTTTTCATCTCTTGTCCCTCCTTCTTCTGTTCTCTGATAGCCTGTACCATCAAATCATAATCTGTCAGTTTGAATGTACAGAAGATATCTGTAAACCACAAGTCAAAAGCCGGGAAAGACAGGGATAGTTTTGGGATAGGTACGCATGGAATGCCGCCCATGAACTGGCCTCAGATGGGACAGTACATGTATAGGGCATAGCTTCGG
>CAMNNM010000028.1 GCA_946545425.1 uncultured Blautia sp.
GCCGGAAAAGGAGCTGTGAAAATAATCCGTAAGGGGACGTCCACAGCGCCGGCACTTGAAAAAGAAAACGTGTGAAAGAGGAGTAATCCATCTTTCACACGCTTTCTTTTTCTTATGTGCCGCTGCGCGAGGACCAAGCGGGAGCGGTCCCCGTCGGATTATTTCACAGTCCCATTTTTAATCATGGGCTTGTATTCTCAGAAAAATATGATAGAATCAGGGATTGAGGTTTAAAACAGAAAGAAAGATACGACGCCGAAGGCGAAAGGCGTAAATGGAGGTCATGTATGAAAATCAGACGGGAAGATGTGCGGAATGTTGCAATCATCGCCCATGTAGATCATGGAAAAACCACCCTTGTGGACCAGCTTCTCAGGCAGAGCGGCGTATTCCGCGAAAACCAGGCGGTCCAGGAACGAGTCATGGATTCCAATGATATTGAAAGAGAGCGCGGTATTACCATACTGTCAAAGAATACGGCGGTTCATTATAACGGAGTCAAGATCAATATTGTTGATACCCCCGGACATGCCGATTTCGGCGGCGAGGTGGAACGTGTACTCAAGATGGTGGACGGCGTGATTCTGTTGGTCGACGCATTCGAAGGCGCAATGCCCCAGACGAAGTTCGTTCTGAAAAAAGCTCTTGAGCTGAACCTCCGGGTAATCGTATGTATTAATAAGATCGACCGTCCGGAAGCCCGTCCGGCCGAAGTCATCGATGAGGTGCTGGAACTTCTGATGGACCTGGATGCTTCCGAGGAACAGCTGGACAGCCCGTTCCTTTACGCGTCGGCAAAGACCGGCGTAGCCATGCTGGATCTTTCGGACGCGCCGGAAAACATGGCTCCCCTCTTTGAAACGATCCTGAAATATATTCCCGCGCCGGAGGGCGATCCCGACGCCGATACCGAGATGCTGATCAGCACCATCGACTACAATGAATATGTGGGACGCATCGGAGTCGGTAAGGTGGAAAACGGAACGATCTCCGTCAATCAGGAGCTGACGCTTCTCAATCACCATGATCCGACCAAGCGTCACAAGGTAAAGATCAGCAAGCTTTACGAGTTCGACGGCCTTCAGAAGGTAGATGTAACGTCTGCGACGGTGGGAAGCATCGTCGCGATCTCGGGAATTTCCGACATCCACATCGGCGATACCCTTGCATCCGGCGACGATCCCAAGGCAATCCCCTTCCAGAAGATTTCCGAGCCGACCATTGCCATGAATTTCATGGTAAACGACAGTCCTCTGGCAGGACAGGAAGGAAAGTATGTTACGTCCCGGCATCTAAGAGACCGTCTTTACCGCGAGCTGAATACGGATGTCAGCCTCCGGGTGGAAGACACCGACACCACGGAATGCTTTAAGGTTTCGGGACGCGGTGAGCTTCATCTTTCGGTCCTTATTGAAAACATGCGCCGTGAAGGTTACGAATTCGCGGTCAGCAAGCCGGAGGTCCTTTTCCGCACGGACGAAAAGGGGCATAAGCTGGAGCCCATGGAAACCGCCTACGTGGATGTGCCGGAAGAATTTTCCGGTACGATCATACAGATGCTCAGCGAGCGTAAAGGCGAGCTGACGAACATGAGCAGCCCTGCCAGCGACGGAACGGTCCGTCTGGAGTTCCAGATCCCGTCCAGAGGTCTGATCGGCTTCCGCGGAAACTTCCTGACCTCCACAAAGGGCACGGGTATCCTCAACACGAGCTTTGAAGGGTATGCGCCTTATAAGGGGGACTTCCCCTACCGGAAGCAGGGATCCCTGATCGCTTTCGAGGCAGGCGAGACCGTGACGTACGGACTCTTTTCCGCCCAGGAGAGAGGCACGCTGTTTGTCGGTCCGGGCGAGAAGGTGTATGCCGGCATGGTGGTCGGACAGAGCGGCAAGAGCGAGGATATCGAGCTGAACGTCTGCAAGACCAAGCATCTGACCAATACCAGATCATCCAACGCAGACGAGGCGCTGAAGCTTACGCCGCCCAGAATCCTGAGTCTGGAGCAGGCGCTGGAGTTTATCGACAAAGACGAGCTTCTGGAGGTTACCCCCAAGAGTCTCCGCATCAGAAAAAAACTGCTGGATACCAGAGAACGCAAAAGAGCAGCGTTCCGCAGCCAGCAGTCATAACAGGAAAAGTGCGTGAAGTGTGTTTTCTTCACGCGCTTTTTTGTTTTGCGCAATAAGACTGAACGTACAGACTGGATGGGCGGCTTATTCTGCCCGGCCAATTCCGTATATCAGAATCTTTCTTTGAAAAAATATAAAAAATATTATGAATCTGGTTCTAAAATCCAATGCTCACGCATATTACTATACGACAACTGTTTTATACGTATGTAAAGCAAAGGAGGAGAATCAAAATGGAAGACATCAACAGGGAGAGTAATCAGGTGGAAGTAAAGGGAACCATTTCCGGAGAGCCGGTATTCAGTCACCGGGTCTTCGGGGAATGCTTTTATACCGCGGACCTGCTGGTCGACCGTCAGTCGTCTTTTCAGGACCGGATCCCTCTGATGATCTCGGAGAGACTTATGGACATGGATCGTAATTATGCCGGGGATTTTGTCGGCGTAAAGGGACAGTTCCGCTCCCACAACAAGCACATGGACGAGAAAGCCGGGAAAAACCGTCTGGAGCTCAGAGTGTTTGCAAAAGAAGTCCAGGAACTGGACGGTTCCCGGGAACAGCCACAGGATGAGATCTTTCTGGACGGACATCTGTGCAAGCCTGTCGTGTTCCGGAAAACGCCGAACGGGCGTGAGATCGCTGATATTCTTGTTGCCGTGAACCGTGCTTACGGGAAGTCGGATTATATTCCGTGCATATGCTGGGGAAGGACGGCAAGGTACGTTTCATCCATGAACGTGGGAGACCATGTCCTTTTATGGGGAAGGATCCAGAGCCGGGACTACTTTAAAAAGGGCGACAACAGGCATAAGAGAACGGCGTTTGAAGTATCCGTTTCCCGGCTCGAGATGATCCGGGAAACCAGGACGGGCGGGGCCATTACATAAACGGTGCTTGCAATTCGGGCGGATGTGCTGTAAGATAGGGGCAATTATGGATAATGCGAGGATGTAAAATGAATAATCATGTTGAAGTTTACTGCGGAAGCGGAAAAGGCAAAACAACGCTCGCCATGGGCGGAGCACTGCTTGCTTCTGTTCAGGGGAAAAGCGTGATGATCATTCAGTTCCTGAAAGGACAGGAGAGACGGGAATTTGATTTTCTTGAGCACCTGGACGGACAGGATATCCGGATCTTCCGTTTTGAGAAGCTTTACGGAAGCTACGAAGATCTCAGCGGAAGAGCCCGGGAGGAAGAGGACCAGAACATCCTGAATGCCATGAACTTTGCCCGGAAGGTGATCATCACACAGGAGTGTGATCTGCTGGTGCTGGACGAGGTTCTGGGGCTTCTGGACCTGGGGATCATCAAAGAGGAAGACATCCGGAATCTTCTGAAGTTCAGAAAAGGCAGCATGCACATCGTGCTCACCGGAAGATCGTTTCCGAAGGACATGATGGACTGCGTGGACAGAGTAACCACGCTGGATACAGTAGAAACAGGCAGCGCCTGATGGCATCAAACAGAAAGGGGACCTGTTATGGCTATTTTTACCGGAGCAGGTGTTGCAATCGTAACACCGATGTTCAGTGACGGTACGATCAATTATGACAAGCTGGGAGAGCTTCTGGAGTTCCAGATCAGCGGCGGCACCGATGCGGTCATCATCTGCGGTACGACGGGTGAAACGGCGACCATGACGCGGGAAGAGCATCTGGAAACCATACGTTTTGCAGTTGAGACGGTTAACGGAAGGATCCCGGTAATCGCGGGAACGGGTTCCAATTCTACCAGTACGGCTGCAGAGGTTTCAAAAGCGGCAGCTTCCATGGGCGTGGACGGGCTTCTTCTTGTGACGCCTTTTTACAATAAAGCGACGCAGAACGGTCTGATCGCTCATTTTACCGCTGTTGCAGAGGCGGCGCCCAAAACGCCGGTGATCCTTTACAACGTGCCGAGCCGTACAGGCTGCAACCTGCAGAGTGCAGCGGTGGCCCATCTTGTAAAAAACGTAAAAAATATTGTGGGCCTGAAGGCGGCAAGCGGGAATCTGTCTCAGATTGCCGACACGGTCTGGGCCTGCGGGCGTGATCTTGATCTGTATTCGGGCAATGACGACCAGGTGGTGCCGATCATGTCCCTGGGCGGGATCGGCGTGATCTCGGTGCTGTCCAACGTGGCTCCGCGGCAGACCCATGAGATGGCGGCCAGAATGCTCTCCGGTGATGTTGCCGGCGCGGCGGAGATTCAGATCCGCATGCTTCCGCTGATCCGCGCGCTGTTCTGCGAGGTGAACCCGATTCCGGTCAAGGCTGCGCTGAACATGATGGGAATGGAAGCCGGACCGCTTCGTCTGCCGCTTACCGAGCTGGAGGACGCCCACAAGGAGCAGCTCCGCAGTGCCCTTCTGGAAGCGGGACTTCTTCAATAAGGTCTGACAGAGAGGAATAGAAAAATGATCAGAATTCTGATGCATGGCTGCAACGGCCATATGGGACGGGTGATACAGGAACTTGCCGCCGCGGATCCGGATGTGGAGATCTGTGCCGGCGTCGATATTGTTGACGACGGAAAGGCTCCTTTCCCGGTATTCACGGATATTTCAGCCTGCGACGCTGCGGCGGATGTCTGCATTGATTTTTCCACCGCAAAGGCCGTGGATGCACTTCTTGACTACTGCATCGGGCGAAAGCTTCCGGTAGTGGTCTGCACAACGGGACTCAGCGAAGAGCAGCTGAACCGTGTGGAGGCTGCGGCGGAGGAGATTGCCGTACTTCGTTCTGCAAATATGTCCCTGGGCATCAATGTGCTTATGAACCTGTTGAAAAAGGCAGCAAAAGTCCTGGCCGGCGCAGGCTTTGACATTGAAATCGAGGAACGGCATCACAGAAGAAAACTGGATGCGCCCAGCGGAACAGCGCTTGCACTGGCCGACAGCATCAACGAGGCCATGGACGGCAGGTATCATTACGTGTTTGACAGAAGCCAGCGGCGCGAAAAACGGGACGATCTGGAAATCGGCATTTCCGCGCTCCGGGGAGGCACCATCGTGGGTAGACATGAAGTTCTGTTTGCCGGACCGGACGAAGAAGTGTCGTTCTGCCATACGGCCCAGTCCCGGGCGGTTTTCGGAAAAGGTGCCATTGAAGCGGCCAAGTTCCTTGCAGGACAGAAGAGCGGCAGATACGACATGGCGGATGTTGTAAAGAAATACGACTTATAAAAAGATTGATAAATTCCGGCCGAAAATCAGATAAAAAGATGGTAAATTTAGACAAAGCATGTTATAATAATACTATCAACCAGTAAAGGGGGATGGAAACATGAAATTTATCATCAGCGGAAAGAACCTTCAGATTACTGACAATCTAAGAGCAGCAGTTGAAGACAAGCTTGGCAAGCTGGAACGCTATTTTACGCCGGAAACAGAAGTGATCGTTACACTCAGCATTGAAAAAGACAGGCAGAAAGTAGAAGTAACGATCCCTGTCAAGGGAAATATCATCCGTTCCGAGCAGACAAGCAATGACATGTATGTATCCATTGATCTTGTGGAAGAGGTGATCGAAAGACAGCTCCGCAAATACAAAAACAAGATCATTGACAAAAAACAGTCAGCGGTAAACTTCCAGAAAGCATTTATCGACAGGGACTACGCGGAAGATGAGGATGTAAAGATCATCCGCACGAAGAAATTTGACATCAAGCCGATGTATCCTGAGGATGCCTGCGTGCAGATGGAGCTTCTCGGACATGATTTCTATGTCTTCTGCAACGCGGAAACAGATCAGGTGAACGTAGTGTACAAAAGGAAGGGAAATACTTACGGCCTGATTGAGCCGGAGTATTGATGATATATTTCGACAGTACATACGGGTAACTGAGGACAAGCCCTGTGCGTTCATGCACAGGGCTTGTTTGCTTCAAGAATTGTACGGATCTGATTTGAAATGACTTCGAAGGCCACATCGTTGCGGCCGCTGTTGATGACGATATCGGCCTTGGACTTGGTGGGCTCGACATATGCGTAATGCATGGGTTTCACGCTGGAGAGATACTGCTCCACAATGTTGTCCAGGTCGCGGCCGCGTTCTTTGATGTCGCGGCTGACCCGGCGCAGGATACGCTCATCGGCGTCGGCTTCCACATAGATCTTGATATCGAGCATGTTGCGGAGCTCGAGGCTCGAAAGCACCAGAATTCCCTCGATGATAATGACGGGACTTGGCTGGACCAGGATGGTCTCTTTGGAACGGTTGTGCTGCGTGAAATCGTAAACAGGGCAGTTGACGGGCCGTCCTTCGCGAAGAAGCCGGAGATGGCGGAGAAGCATATCGGTTTCGAGGGCGTCAGGGTGGTCGTAATTGACGAGCTTTCGCTCTTCGAGAGTTTTGTCGTCCTGGGCGCGGTAATAATTATCGTGGTAGACAACGGTCACGCTGTCCGAGAATTCTGCTTTCAGTCGGTTAGTGAAGGTGGATTTTCCCGAACCGGTGCCGCCGGCGATTCCAATCAGATATGGTTTCATGACAGGTCCTCCATGCTGTGCGGATTTATTTCTTATATCATACGTCAGCGTGTTTTTTTTGTCAATCAAGGCACAGGAAAGCAGGTGAAGGAAATTGATGACCTTTGACGAATTTATGGATATAGTCAATGATGAGATGGCGCTTCTGCCGGACTATGTTTTTGAAAACCTGAACGGGGGAGTCGTGGTTGATCCGGCCGCTTATCTTCACCCTGCGAGGGCAAAAGACGATCTGTACATTCTGGGAACCTACACCTGCTCCGGGATCATGGGAAGACAGATCCTTCTGTACTATGGCTCCTTTATGGTGGTTATGGGCAATACGGAAGAGCGTTATATCCGTCTTCAGGTGCGCCGGACCCTGCGGCATGAATTTCTGCATCATCTGGAGACGAACGCCGGCATTACCGGAAGAGGAAGCCTTGCGGAAGAGGACCATAATGACATGATTCGGTATTTTGAGAGCCATGGAGTGAGGAGATAGAAATGGACAGAGACAGACTGATCATCGTCCGGGGAGCCGGCGATCTTGCCACGGGGACGATCCACAGGCTTTTTCAGGCAGGATTTCCGGTGATCGCTCTGGAAACGCAGTATCCTGCAGCCATCCGGCGCCAGGTTTCCTTCTGCGAAGCAGTATGGGATAAAAGTGCGGAGGTGGAAGGCGTGAAGGCCGTTCTGGCAGATAACACTGCGCAGGCATTCGATGCGCTGAATCGCGGGATGGTGCCTGTCATTGTGGACCCTGAAGGCACTCTGATCAGAACCCTGAAGCCGGCCGTGGTGGTCGACGGCATTCTTGCCAAGAAAAACTGCGGAACCTCTATCGATATGGCGCCCCTTACCATCGCTCTGGGTCCGGGTTTTACGGCGGGAATCGATGTGGATGTGGTGATCGAGACAAAAAGAGGACATAACCTCGGCCGGGTGATCCGGGAGGGTCAGGCCTGCCGCAACACGGGAATCCCCGGAAACATCGGCGGTTATACGATAGAACGGGTCATCCGTTCTCCGGAAGAGGGGATTTTAAAAAATATTGCCGGAATCGGTGATGTGGTGGAAAAAGGGCAGGTTCTTGCAGAGATCCGCATGGACAATGGCGGAATCGTATCCGTGGCTGCGACCATTACAGGGGTGCTCCGGGGGCTTTTGCGGGACGGATTCCGGGTAACGCGTGATTTCAAGATCGCAGACATAGACCCCAGAAAGGAAGAACTGCAGAACTGTTTTACAATTTCGGATAAAGCCAGATGCATATCAGGCGGTGTGCTGGAGACGGTCTGCCGGTATTTCCATGAAAAAGATTTTCACGAAACAGCGCAGAACAGGTAGCGGACAAATATTTTTTATGATATAATGCCTCTCAGCCGGCTTTCCGGCAGTCAATATCCTCAGAAAGCAGGAGTCAAATTGCCTTACAATACTTGGTTCTATCTCCTCCCGTTCCTGGGAACGAGTCTTCTTATCTATTATCTGATGCCGCCCAGACATCGCTGGACGGTCCTTTTGTGTGCAAGCATTCTGTTTTATCTGATCGCGTCGGGAAAACTGATCCTTGTCCTGGCTTTTACCACCCTCGTGATCTGGGGGGGTGCCCTGCGGATCGAAGCGCACAGAAAGACTTATCTTGAAATCAAAGACACGCTCCCGAAAAACGAACGGAAGGAACACAAAGCGCGTATGGAACGGCAGAACGGCCGCGTGGTCTTTGCCGCCTGCGTGATCATTCTGGGAATCCTGTTTTTTACCAAATATTACAATTTCGTCGGAAGCAATCTGAATCTTTTGATGGAGAGCCTGCATATCGGAGCGAGGATCCCCGCGCTTCGTCTTGTCATGCCTCTTGGCATTTCGTTCTACACTCTGTCCGCCGTCAGTTATGTGACGGACGTTTCAAGGGAACGGTGCCCTGCCGAAAGAAACTTTTTCAGACTCTTCCTGTTCCTGATCTTCTTTCCGGTGATCACGGAGGGACCGATCTCGCGTTATCAGCAGCTGGGAACGGAACTTAAGACGGAACACCGGTTCAACTATCAGGAATTCTGTTTCGGTGCCCAGCTGATCGTGTGGGGACTGATCCAGAAGGTGATTTTCGCCGACTGGCTCAACCGGTATGTCCGGGAGGTCTTCAAATATTACAAGAATTACAGCGGGATCATCGTAATCCTGGGCATGCTGATCTACACCTTCCAGATTTATATGGATTTTGACGGATGCGTCAATATCGCAAGGGGAAGTGCCCAGATGTTCGGGATCCGGCTGACAGAGAATTTCCGCCAGCCGTTTTTTTCGACGAGTGCCGCCGAATTCTGGAGAAGATGGCATATTTCTTTGGGGGCCTGGCTTAAGGACTATGTGTTTTATCCTATTTCGCTTTCCAGGTTTTTCCAGAAGCTCAGCAAGGCCTGCCGGAAGCACATGAACCGTTATTACGCTTCAGCCGTTCCGACTTCGGCGGCCCTTCTGGGAGTCTGGCTGGGAAACGGCATCTGGCATGGAGCGGAATGGAAATACATTTTCTACGGAATTTATTACTATATTATCCTGTTTGCCAGCCGCATGCTGGAACCGGTCTTTGACAAGATCTGTGCAAAGCTGAAGATCGACCGTAAGAGAAAGGCATGGCACCATTTTCAGGTGGCGCGTACCTTTGTGATCGTCAACATCGGCATGCTGATCTTCCGGGCCGAGAATCTTGGCGCCGCCGGATATATGCTGAAATCCATGTTTGTTCCCTGGGACGCGGGCGAATACGGGAGCCTGCTTCGCTGGTCAAAGATCGAGTGCAATTACGCTGCCGCAGTCTGGGCAGGGATGGTAGTGGCCGTGATTTTGGTCTTTTTTGTGGGACTTGCCCATGAAAAGGGTATCCGCATCAGAGAAAGTATCGCGGCGATGCCGGTCTGTTTAAGATGGGCGATCTATATGGGAGCCGTGCTGGCTGTGGTGATCTTCGGTGCATACGGGCCGGGCTTCGGCGAGATCGATTTTATTTACGCTGGTTTTTAAAATTTGGGAGGATAAAGGGAGGAAAGAACATTGAGCAGTAAACTGAGTGTCAGAGAAAAGGCAGCGTACGGCCTGGGAGCAGTCGGAAAAGACATGGTCTACATGCTGTCCGCAAGCTATGTGCTGTATTATTTTCAGGATATTCTGAAGGTGGACGCCTTTGCCATGGGCGTGATCCTTCTGGTGGCCAGGGTTTTCGACGCCTTTAACGATCCGCTTATGGGGGTCGTCGTCGCAAAGACAAAGACACGCTGGGGTAAGTTCAGGCCCTGGCTTCTGATCGGAACGCTGACGAACGCGGTCATTCTGTTTCTTCTGTTCTCGGCGCCTCCGACGCTTGACGGCTCCGGCCTGGTGGCCTACGCCGCGGTGTTTTATATCCTGTGGGGCGTTACCTATACCATGATGGACATCCCCTACTGGTCCATGATCCCGGCCTTCACAGAAGGCGGCAAGGAACGCGAGGGGCTGACGACTCTTGCAAGAAGCTGCGCGGGCGTAGGCTCTGCACTGATCAGTATTTTTACCATGAAGATCGTTCAGACTCTGGGACAGATGTTCGCGTCCGAGAACACGGGAGCCAGAGAGATCGAGCGGATCGGTTTCAAATATACAGCGCTGGTTGTTGCGGTCCTTTTTGTGATCTTTATCGTGATCACCTGCCTGAACATCCGCGAAAAATCCACGGTGAACATGCAGACCACCAGCGTCGGCGACATGTTCCGCTCTCTGCTCAGCAACGATCAGGCCATGACCGTGGTCATTACCATCGTTGTCATTAACTGCGCATTGTATATCACCTCGAACCTGGTAATCTACTTTTTCAAGTACGATCTGGGCGGAACGGCATGGTACAACAACTATACCACCTTCAACATGGTAGGCGGGGCGTCTCAGATCCTGGCCATGATGGTGCTGTATTCCGTGCTCAGGAAAAAGCTGAACAACGTTCAGATCCTTTATGTATGCTTTGGTGCTTCCATTGCCGGATATCTGGTCCTTCTGTGCATGGCGACCGGCGGCGTCAGCAGTCTTGTGCCCTTCCTGATCCCGGGCATCCTGATCATGGCTGCCAGCGGCGTCAATAACATTCTTGTGACGGTATTTCTGGCCAATACCGTGGATTATGGCCTGATCAAGAACGGCAGGAGCGACGAGAGCGTCATCTTTTCCATGCAGACCTTTGTGGTGAAGCTGGCCTCCGGAATCGCGGCATTTATCGCATCCATTACACTGGGAATCCTGAATCTCAGCGGCGAGGAAGCAACAGAAGCCGAACGTACGGTGGACTTTGCCGCCGGCGTGGCGCAGAACTCGAAAATGGGACTCCGTTTGATCATGACCCTGCTTCCGATCGCAGGTCTGATCTTCGGTATCCTCTGGTTCCGGAAAAAGTTCACACTGACAGATGAAGTGGTGGCAAAGAATGCAGAAGAGATCAGAAGACGGGGACTTCGAAAAGAACAGGGCTGAAATCATGTCAAATAAGAAGGCGGCAGGAAGAATCCTGTCGTTTCTGGGAATCCTGGGAATTCTGCTTTTCGGATTATCCAGAGCGTCTGTACTGATGAACAGGAGCGTACACCCGCTGTTCAATTATGCCACCTCAGGCATTTTTGCCGAGGAGAAGGAAAGCATCGACGTACTGACCATCGGCGACAGCGATGTATACAGCGGTCTGATTCCGGCAAAGCTCTGGGAACTGAGCGGTATAACATCCTTCAGCTGGGGAGAGCCGGCCCAGAGACCGCCGGAAACCTACAGCTATCTGAAAAAGATATACCAGGAACAGAATCCGCAGGTGGTTTTTATCGACGTAAATCACCTGTTCCGGGATGAAAAGCTTTCGGACAACCTGGACAGCATTACCCGGGCGGCGATCGAGAAACCGTTCCCCGTCGTGCTGTATCACCGGAAGCTGGATTCCTTTCAGAATTTCCTGGCCCAGGACTATACGATCACCAAGGGGTATCTGTACCGGGACGATGCCAAGAAGCCGAAAATGAAAAAGAACCACTTTAAGGAGACCGGCAAGATCACGGCGATCCATCCGATCACCAGGTGGTACCTGGAACGCAGCGTGGAGCTGTGCCGGAAGAACGGCTCTTCGGTGGTGCTTCTCTACATTCCTACCTATAAGGAATGGACCTACAGCAACCACAATGCGGTCATGGAACTTGGCAGCGAGCTTGGTCTGCCTGTGCTGGATCTGAATCTTGAGATGCAGGAGGAGATCGACTGGGGTACGGATACGGCCGACTACGGTTATCATCTGAACTACAGCGGCGCACAGAAGGTGACGGACCGGATCGCAAAGTATCTCGAGGACAATTACGACCTGGAGGATCACCGCGGGGATCCGGCTTATCAGAGATGGCAGAAGGACAGCGAAGCCTTCCGCGGAGAAGTTGAAAAAGAGATCCTGGAGAAAGAACGCCGGGAGAAAGAAAGACAGATGCAGGGTGCTTGACAGTACCCTGCATTTCATGTACCATAGGAGATTACAACAGTCCGGGTACGATTTGATTGGAGATTTGAAAACTATGGGATACAATACTCTCGTGTATCTGATCCTTTTTCTGCCGGCAGTTCTGCTGGTGTATCAGCTTGTCCCGCAGCGGATACGGAAATATATTCTGATCCTGGCGGGATATGTATACTTTTATATCTGCAGCAAATGGCTGGTGCTTTATGTGTTCGGCACGGCACTGTTCATTCACCATATCGGGATGTGGGAGGACGTGCTGAAGAAGAAATGCGCCGCCGAAGCGAAAGGCCTGGAACGGAAGGAGCAGTCCCTTATCCGCAGCCGGTATAAAAGGATGGAACGGATCCTGCTTATTTTTGGCATTACCGTGCTATTGGGGGTGCTTGGCTACCTGAAGTATTCGAATTTCTTCGAGGAGAATCTGAATCTTCTGGCCGCGGCCATGGGACGGGATCCTTTTTTTGTGGTCACAAAGACGGCAGTGCCCATCGGAATTTCGTTTTACACGCTGCAGGCCGTGGGCTATATCACGGATGTTTACTGGGAAAAGCAGAGCGCGGAATACAACCTTGGGAAGCTGATGCTGTTCCTGTGCTTCTTCCCTCAGGTCATGGAGGGGCCCATCAGTCTGTATCAGCAGACGGGCGAACAGTTATGGAACTGCAGAGGACTGACGGCCGAAAATCTTTCGCAGGGCGCGGTAAGAATCTTCTGGGGACTCTTCAAAAAACTGGTGATCGCGGACCGGCTGAACGTTCTGGTCAAGGTGGTCTTTGACAAAGAGACTGACCTGCACGGCTCGGTGGTGATCGTGGCGGCCATCGCCTATACGATCCAGCTGTATATGGAATTTTCCGGCATCATGGACGTGGTCGCCGGATCCGGGAAAATGTTCGGGATCATTCTTCCCGAGAATTTCCGGCAGCCGTTTTTTGCCCGGAGCGCGGAAGAGTTCTGGAGAAGATGGCATATCAGTCTCGGAGTGTGGTTCAAAACCTATATTTTCTATCCGGTTTCCATCTCCGGTCCCGTTAAAAAATGGAACCGGTTCGCCAGGGAGCATAAGCTTGGCAGGCATCTTACCAGAAGCGTCCTTTCGGCCGTGTGCCTTCTGCCGGTCTGGCTGGCGAACGGGCTCTGGCACGGACCCCGCTGGAGCTATATATTCTTCGGTATTTATTATTTTGTGATCATCATGGCGGAAATCCTGGTCACGCCTCTGCGGGACAAACTGCTTGAAAAGCTCGGGATCAATGAAAACAGCAGAGGATATACGGCGTTCCGGATCGTAAAGACCTGGATCATCGTTGTGGTCGGAGAACTGTTTTTCCGGGCGGAAACCCTTACCCGGGGCATGCAGATGTTTGCAAGCATTTTCGTCAGCTTTGATGCATGGGCTCTTGGCGGAGCCGGATTTGAAGCCGTGGAGCTGCGGGTCGTGGATTATATTGCCGTCCTGGTCTGTACAGTTGTTGTATGGATCGTTGACTATCTGAAGGAAAAAGACCGGATCAGTACGGAAAAGCTCGCTTCTCTGAAAACGCCGGTACGCTGGGCGGTGTACTATCTTCTGATCTTCGGCGTGATCATTCTGGGAGCCTATGGCGCCGGATATCAGGCGGTCGATCTGATCTACGCGAAATTCTGATTCAAGAACATACGGGCGGAAAACAGCCTGTTATGAATAAAGGTACGGATTGATGATGAAACCGGAAGGAAAAAGAAGGTATTTTCTGTTCTTTCTGATCCTGGCGGCGGGTATCGTGCTGCTATCTGCGGGAGCGGAGCTGCTGGCCCGGACAAATCCTGAAAGACTCAGGACCAGAAACCTGAACTATTCGCTTCTGAAAAAAGAAAAAGAGAATTCCATCGATGTCCTGGTGGCGGGAGACAGCGAAAGCTATTCATCTGTTTCTCCCATGGACCTGTGGGAAAAGTTCGGGATCACGGCCTACGACATCGGGCAGAGCGGGCAGCAGATCCAGGGAACGTACTATATGCTGAAGACGGCGTTTCAGACGCAGTCTCCAAAACTGGTCCTTCTGGAAGGCAACACGATCTTCCGGAATCCCGGAGAACTCAAATATTTCGAAAATCTGCTTCTGGAGGAGCTGGGTTATTATGTACCGGTCTTCCGTTATCACAACATGTGGGAGACTTTCGTGACGGGGGAGCGGGACTGGCGCGTGACGTACAAGGGATTCAAGATCCGGACAAAGATCGATCCCTACATGGACGGCGACTATATGGTAGAGACCGAAAAGTCCAAGGATATCTCTCCCTTTGTGGAAAAGTATCTGAAAAAGATCATCCGTCTCTGCGAAGCGCATGGAGCGGAGCTGATGCTGTACAGTGCGCCGTCTCCGAAAAACCATACCTTCAAACGGCACAACAAGCTGATGGAGATATCGGAGGAGACGGGAATTCCGTATCTGGATCTGAACATGCGGATCGACGAACTGAAAATTCTCTGGGACGAAGACAGCCTGGACGGCGGAGACCATCTGAACCTGTCCGGCGCGGTCAAGGTGACGGACTGGCTCGGAGATTATCTGACAGACCAGTATGACCTTCCGGACCACAGGGGTGATGACCAGTATGCGGACTGGGACGCTCTTCTGGTGGAATACCGGAAGGCCGTCGAAGAAGAGACGGCGGAAGATGCATCGGACGAGGATGAAACGGATGAGGCCGATCTGGAAGCATAACGTTGACAAACCCCGGATTAGACGCTATAATATCACTGCGCAGCCGGGGAGATAGCGGTGCCCTGTACCTGCAATCCGCTACAGCAGGGGTGATGCCAATCCGAGGGGTGTGTTCTGCAGAGCTGCCCTTTGTAAGTGATGTTGACGTCCGGGTCTTATGCAACAGGAATCCGTGAACCGTGTCAGGGCAGGAATGCAGCAGCACTAAGCGGAAGCTCTTGTGTGACGTGAGGGTGCCTGGGCCGAGTTAACTGCAGAGGTAACGTCTGTGGAAGCATTTCAAAGTGCGGCGCGCATCGAATATTCTGCCGGGCAGGAGAAATCCTGCCCGGTTTTTTACTTTTTGTTGAGAAAACGTACCGTTTATTATATAATTAAAAGGAGTGTAAGCAATAACTGTATTGTTATGTGTATGTAAAAGGAGGGGCTATGATTAAAAGAATCGGACTGCTTACCAGCGGCGGAGACTGCCAGGCGCTGAACGCGACCATGCGAGGCGTCGTAAAGGGGCTTGCCAACGCACTGGACGAACTGGAAGTATATGGTTTTGACAACGGATACAAAGGACTGATCTACGGAAAGTACAGAATGCTGACGTCCAGAGACTTCAGCGGCATCCTTACGCAGGGCGGAACGATCCTGGGTACTTCCCGGCAGCCCTTCAAACTGATGCGGGTGCCGGATGAAAAAGGCCTTGACAAGGTCGCAGCAATGAAACAGACCTATTACAAGCTGTGCCTGGACTGTCTGGTCATCCTTGGCGGAAACGGGACGCAGAAAACCGCGAACCTGCTGCGTGAGGAAGGTCTGAACATCATTCATCTGCCGAAGACCATCGACAACGATATCTACGGAACGGACATGACATTCGGCTTCCAGAGCGCGGTGGACATCGCCACAAAGGCCATCGACTGCATTCATACCACGGCAGCTTCCCACGGCCGCGTGTTTATCGTGGAGGTTATGGGACACAAGGTCGGAGCGCTTACGCTTCACGCAGGTCTTGCCGGCGGCGCCGACATCATCCTGATCCCGGAAATCCCCTATGACATCGACAAGATCAACGAGGCCATCGAAAAGCGTGCGAAGGCCGGCAAGAGATTTACCATTCTTGCCGTGGCAGAGGGCGCCATCTCCAAGGAAGACGCGAAGCTTGACAAAAAGAAATATAAGGAAAAGCTGGAAAAGCGGGCAAAACAGTACCCGTCCGTTTCCTACGAGATCGCGGACCGTATTTTCAAGAAGACCGGTGCGGAAGTCAGGATCACGGTTCCGGGCCAC
>CAMNNM010000029.1 GCA_946545425.1 uncultured Blautia sp.
CGGTCGGCGCGTACTCTACCATGTTGCCCAGATACATGACGCCTACGGTGTCGGAAATATGCTCGACGACCGAAAGGTCATGGGAGATGAACAGGTAGGTAAGACCGAACTCCTTCTGAAGCTGTTTCAGCAGGTTGATGATCTGGGCCTGGATGGAAACGTCCAGAGCCGAGACCGGCTCGTCGCAGACGATGAAATCCGGGGCGAGAGCAAGGGCTCTGGCGATGCAGATACGCTGCCGCTGGCCGCCGGAGAATTCGTGCGGGTAACGCTCTTTGTAGTAGGCGGGAAGTCCGCACACGTCCATGACTCGTGAAATGTAATCGTCGAAATCGTCTTTCGGGACGATGCCGTGTTCGCGCACGGCTTCTCCGATGATCTCGCCTACCGGCAGACGCGGAGAGAGCGACGAATAAGGATCCTGGAATACCAGCTGCATTCTGGGTCGCATTTTCCGAAGGTCGCTTTTACTGAGGGCAAAGACGTCCTGTCCGTCGAAGATGACGTCGCCGGAGGTCTTTTCCTGGAGACGCAGGATGGTTCTTCCGCAGGTGGATTTGCCGCAGCCGGATTCGCCCACGAGGCCCATGGTCTGTGTACGCTTGATCGAGAAGCTGACACCGTCAACGGCCTTGACGTTCCCGACCACACGCTTGAAGAAACCGGACTTGATCGGAAAATATTTTACGAGGTTCCGGACCTCAAGGATATTTTCGCTCATAACAGTTCCTCCACATTGACAGATTTGGGATATCCCAGTGGCGTTCCCTGATCGTAGTAACGGTAGCAGGAGACCACGTGGGTGTCGCTGATGCGGATCTCGGGCGGGTATTCGCCCTGACAGCGGGTGCAGACCCGGTCGCAGCGGTCACGGAAATAGCAGTAGTCCGGCATGGCGACCGGATTGGGTACGCTGCCCGGAATATTGTACAGCTCTTCGACCTTCTGGCCGACTACAGGCTTGGACTTCATCAGGCCGATGGTGTAGGGATGGGCCGGATGATGGAAGATTTCTTCCGCCGTGCCTTTTTCGACCACGCGGCCGGCGTACATGACGACGACATAATCGGCCATGCCGGCCACGACGCCCAGGTCGTGGGTGATGAGCATGATGGAGGAGCTTAAGCGGTCCTTCAGGTTCTGAAGAAGGTCCAGAATCTGTGCCTGGATCGTCACGTCCAGGGCCGTGGTGGGCTCGTCGGCAATGATCAGCTTGGGCGAACATGCAAGCGCGATGGCGATACAGATACGCTGGCGCATACCACCGGAAAGCTCGTGGGGGAACATCTCGTAGACGCCCTCCTTGTTGGCGATGCCGACCATCTCCAGCATTTCAAGGGTACGGGCCTTTACCTCCGGCTCGGACATGTTCGGGTTGTGCAGCTCGATGACTTCATTGATCTGCTGACCGATGCGGAACACCGGATTCAGGGCCGTCATGGGCTCCTGGAAGATCATGGAGATTTCGTTGCCGCGCAGCTTTTCCATGATGGAGTTGGGCGTGTTGACGATATTGTAGGCACTGCCGTCGCCGCGGTTGAAGCGGATCTCGCCGCCCACGGTCTGGCCGCTGGGACGCTGCAGAAGCTGCATCAGCGAGAGGCTGGTGACCGATTTGCCGCAGCCGGATTCGCCTACGACACCGACGGTGGAATGCCGCGGGATATCAAAGTTGACACCGTCGACGGCTTTTACAACGCCTACATCGGAGAAGAAATAGGTGCAGACATTGTCGAATTCCACGACGTTGCCGGGATTCTTCATCTGAGTCGTATAGAGAGCCGGATCCTTGTTGGCGTCGGCACGCTCTTTTTCCAGCTTCCTGGTAACCTTGCGGTTAAATTTCGTGATCTTTCTGGATTCCTTCCCGGATATGTAGGAGGATTTCTTTTTCTCAGCCATATTCTGTTATACCCTCCTGTTCATCGTTTTGCCTTGGGATCGTATGCATCTCTGAGGCCGTCGCCTACAAAGTTGAAGGCGATAACGGTCAGGCAGATCAGAAGACCTACCGGGATCCAGATGAATGCATAGTGTTCCATGGCGGAAGCAGTAGTTACGGAGTTGATGATGGTTCCCCAGGTTGCCAGCGGATGCTTGACGCCGAGGCCAAGGAACGAAAGCGTCGATTCGGTCAGAATGACGCCGCCGAGGCCCATGGTGGCGGAAACGATCAGCTGCGGCATGACGTTGGGGATCAGGTGGCGGAAGATCCTGGAGCGGACCTTGATGCCGGTGGCTTCGGTGGCAACCATGAATTCCTGCTCACGAAGAGAGAGGATCTGGCCGCGGACCAGACGGGCGACGCCGGCCCAGCCCAGAAGACCGAGGACGGCCATCATGACCCAGATACGGGTGCTGGAAGGCAGTTTTGCCGCATCCATCAGAGCACCGAGGATGATCATAATGGGCAGGGACGGTATGCAGTAGAAGACATCTACCATACGCATGACCAGGTTGTCCACCCATCCGCCGAAGTATCCGGCAATACCGCCGAGGATCACGCCGATCAGAGTCTCGATGAAGACGACCACAAAGCCGACCATCAGGGAAACGCGTCCGCCGTACATAATGCGGGCAAATACGTCAAAGCCGTCGCCGTCGGTTCCCAGAATGTGTTCATGGGAGGGGCTGGCAAAACGGTCGATCTTGTAAAGAAGCTGATCGCAGTTCAGGACATATTCGCCTTCAAGTCTCTGGGTGATCTTCATTTCGGTCTCTTCCAGAACGAAATTGCCGTCGGCGTCACGTACATAGGCGCCTTCTTCATTCTGCTCGGGAATCGGGACCGTCAGGGTTCCCTTTTTCTCGCCGGCTTCCTGCATTTCTTCAATCTTGTCGGCGATCTGTTTTTTGAGGGTGTAGTCCATTGAGTCTTCGCCGGAATAGCGGCGGACGGAAATCAGGCTGAATTCGCCGAAGGGAGTTCCCTCTGCGTCGGTGATGACCAGAGTGTCTTCTCCGGAAGCCTCGATGGTGAATTCTTCTTCGGTAACTTCGGCGCCTGCCGGAACCTCGAGAGCATCGGCAGATGAAGGTTCTTCGGCTTCAGAGGTTCCGGTCTCAGAGGCTTCGGCCTCGGAGGTATCGCCGGCCATGCTTTCTTCCGACGACTCGCCTTCGACCACTTCTTTGAGTTCGATGGTCTGGAAACCGGAGCTGAAGCTCGTGCCGTCAATGAATGCCTTCAGAGCATTGGGACGGAAGTCTTCCGTTACCACTTCGCCGGTGATGTAGGTGTCCAGCGTGTAGGTGGTATAAAGCCTTGCCATCACCGGATCGCCGAGGGCATAGATGTCGACGCGTTCGCCGTCCCTGCTGATGCCGTACTCGGTATTCTTGTACGAGAAGGTACCGCCTTCTTCCATGGCCTTTGCGGCGGCTTTTTCGAAGTCCGCGCCGAGCTCTTCGCCGGTGTAGACGAAGCCGTCCTGTACGGTGTAAATATCAAAGGTCTTGGGCTTTCCGCCTTTTTCAAAGGTGTATTCGGTTCCGTCCACCGTAAAGGAGCCGGAAGCGCCCTTTACGCTTTTTGCGGCTTCTTCGGCAAGACCGGGAATTTCATCTTTGTCAAAAGCCATTTCTTTTCCGATCATGGTGTAGGTTCCCACCTTGACCGTGCTGTTTCCGGCGCTGCACACAAGGTCTGCGCTCAGCTCGGAAAGAGAGAAGATGTGATCGGCTTCCTCTTTGATCAGGTAACCGTTTTCCTGACCCAGAACCACTTCCTCTTTGGTGCCTTCGGACAGCATCCGTTTGATATTGCTGTTCATGGCGTTCATGATCTTACGTTCCGGCTCGACGGAATCGTCTATGACGTAGCCGTTGTAGCTGGAATTGACCTTTGCCAGGGAGTAGTCCACATTCTGCGTCTTATAGGTATAGAAGATCTTTTTCTGCCCGTAGGGGTAGAAGATGGTAAGTACAAATGAGAAAAAGAACATCAGCAGCAGGATCGCCGTTCCCAGGACCGCAAGGCGGTTCCTGATAAAGCGTTTGAATACCTGCCGTCCGGGGGAGAGTACCTTAACGCGGCTTACGTCTCCCAGATCGACGGTCCCGTCCTTGTGTGCAGACGTCTGTGTCGATTTCCGGGCTTTGAGCATTTTGTTCAGATTATACGATGACATTTCGGCGCTCCTTTCTCAGTTCAGCCGTACACGGGGATCCACCACCGCGTACAGAAGGTCTGAAATCAGGTTGCCGAGGAGCGTCAGGCTTGAAATGAAAGCCAGATAGAACATGGTAAACGGAATGTCGCCCATTTTCATGGATTCGTAGGAGGCATAACCGATCCCGCGAAGTGAGAACAGGGTTTCCGTGATCAGCGCGCCGGAGAACAGTCCCGGCAGGCTTCCGCCCAGCATGGTGACCAGAGGAATCAGCGTGTTGCGGAAGGCGTGATAGTTGATGACCTTCTTTTCGGGCACGCCTTTTGCTCTGGCGGTACGGATGTAGTCGGAGTTCAGGACCTCCAGCATGTTGGTCCTGGTATAACGCATCAGACCACCGATGCTGATGATCGTGATGGTAATGGCGGGCAGCACAAAGTGCTTGGCCACGTCCAGCATTTTTCCGAAGGTGGAGTAGGTCTCGTAGTAACGGCCCTGCATTCCGCTGATGTCGAACCAGCCCAGCTTCACGACGAAGATAAATTTGAGGATCGTCGCCAGGAAGAAGGTCGGCATGGAAATGCAGATCATGGAAAATACGGTGGTGAAGTAATCGCGGAAGCCGTACTGATGCTTGGCCGCGGTGATTCCCAGAGGAATCGCGATCAGAATTTCGAGAACAAAGGAAATCAGGCCGAGCGCAAAGCTGTACCAGATGGTGTTGTGGAACTCTTCGACGACCGGAAGGGTCCATCTCCAGCTGTCGCCCCAGTTTCCGCTGACTGCGCTTTTCAGCCATACAAAGTAGCCCTGTACGACGCCTTTGTCCATACCGTACATGGCGTTCAGATCATTCAGCCATTCCTGGAAGCTCTTTTTGGCTCCGGGACGGGAGGCCAGCTCCCGGGCTTTTTCTTCGAGATATCCTGCCGGCATGTTGTACATCAGAACATAGACGATGAACATGACAAAAAACAGGATCACTATGCTGTAGAGCAAGCGTTTGATTGTAAATTTTGCCATAAATGTACCAGCTTTCTGCAGTAATGTTTAGAGTAGCATGAGAATTGTAGTTGATCAGCATCCCGAACAGGGGTGCTGATTAACTACAAAGTCAGGGGGCTGCCTGAACAGACAGCCCCCTGACACGGAAATCTTTCTTTACTGCAGTGCCAGGGTCTGAACCTCTGCATACCAGCCCCAATACGGAGTCATGTCATGCGGAATGGAATCGATCACTACTCTTTCTGCGGATGCTACGGTGCAGTCTTTACGCTGATACAGCGGAAGCTCTACGCCCCAGTCCATGATGATGTTCATGGCGTCTTTGTATACGGACTTACGATACTCGGTATCGGCGCTGCCGCGGCCTTCCTTGATCAGCTGGTCAAGATCGGCGTCGGTAACGGCATAGTGGTTGGAGTTGGTTCCGTTGCCGTGTGCGTTGTCGCTGTGGTATACCTGGGTCATATCCGGGTCAACGGTGGACTGCCATGCAGCTGCCCACATCATAGCGGTGTTGCTCTCAAGAGCATTGTTCCATACGGAGGTCTGTACGTCGTTTACCTGAAGCTTGATGCCAAGGCTTTCCAGAACTTCGGAAGCGGCAAGGACAACGCCGTATGCCGGGTGATCCTGGGTTCCCTGTCCGGGGATCATAACTTCGTAGGTGGTGTCAACATCGGTGAATTTTCCGGAAGCTTCGTCATAGGTGAAGCCTGCTGCCTTGAAGAAGCCGATGGCTGCTTCTTTGGCTGCGTCGTATTTTTCCTGCTCGCTCATGGAAGCGGTGAAGATCGGGTTGCCGTCAACGTCTACGGAGTAAGCGGTCTGATATCCTTCGTCGGCCGGCTTCGGAGCTGCCCAGGAAGTATTGGAGATCGGGTACTGGATGACTGCTGCGCGGTCGCCATAGTAGGAGTTGATGACGGTGTCACGGTATACGCTGAACAGGGTCATGAAGCCCTTTCTGAGGTTCTTGGAAGCATCGGAGGCCGGATCGCCGTCGATGTTTACAAGGTCAGCGTTGATTCCCAGATATCCGTATCCACGATAGTCAACCAGGATGGTATGGATGACGTCGCCTTCGAGCTCGCCGCCGTTGGCATCCTGAATTGCGTTAACAGTATCATCGTTCATGGTCGGAACCGCAATGTCGAAGGAACCGGTAACGATACCCGGTACATAGTCGGAGTCAACGGATTCCTGCAGAAGCAGGGTCTCGGTGACAGGCTTGCCCTGATAGTAGTTTTCGTTGGCCTTCAGGGTAACAACACCGTTGTTGTAGCCTGCGAATACGTACGGGCCAGCGCCGATGGGCTCGGAGGTAACGGACTTCACGCCGGAAAGATCACCCTTGGGGAAGCCGAACTTGTTGTTTTCGTAATCATAAGCTGCCGGATCGCCATAGTAGTGAAGCGGAGCCATGGTAAGGCCGACATTGTAAACGGCCGTTGCGTCAAACTCGGTCATGTGAAGGTTGACTGTATAATCGTCCACTCTGGTCAGACCGGAAACATTGGGAGCACCCTCGCCGGTTTCGATACCCTTGCCAAGGTCAAGCATGGTCTCTTCACCCAGCTCGCCGGTCATGAAATCGGTCATGGAGGTTCCTGCGGATTCCGCGTTCATGCCGTCGTCGCTGATGTCATAGCCATACATTTCGACGATTGCCGCGAAGAAATCGGCTGCGGTCGCGTCTTCGGCAAGCTCGAAGCCCCAGTTGGCCGCGCATGCTGCAACGGAGTCATCTTCTGCGTTATAGCCTGCACCCTTGCAGTAGTCGACGATTTCCTGAGCGAATTTCTCGCCGGCTGCGTCAAAGGCTGCCCAGAATGTGTTGTATTCGTCTTCGGTAAAGTTGTCGTTTGCTTCGTAGCCGGCTCTTTCGGTGGCGAGAAGCAGTTCAAGCTTGGTGGACATGCCGCTGCGGTATTCTTCCATACCTTCGATCGGCAGTGCGTAGATGGTGGAGGATCCGTCGTAAGTCGGGTCAACCAGTACGTAGAAGCTGAAAATATAGTCATCGATGGTCATGGGTTCGCCATCGGAGAATTTCGCGTCGTCACGGATGTGGATCTTGTAATCTACGGTTCCGTCGTCGTTCTGGGTGACTTCGAGGTTGCCCAGTCCGTAGTAGGTATATTCGGTGCCGTTGTAGTCGATGGTCTCGCCTTCGATGCCGTTGTAGATGACGGCTCCGCCTCTGTCGGCAGAAAGGGCGCCGGCCTGGGTCAGGTCAACAACCTCCATGTCGTAGGCAGTCGTTGCGAAGAACGGGCTGAACTTCTGGCCGAATGTGGAAGTCGCATATACCAGGTTTTTGGCAGCATCCGCAGATTCTACTGCAGTTGCCTGCTCCTGGGCGTCGGCGTTTTCCTCAGCCATGACGGGTGCACATCCGAGGGCCATGATACATGCGGTCGAAAGTGCGAGAGCTTTTCTCATTTTGATCATTTTGTAAATCCTCCTTCTTTCTTTTATTACTAAACGCCGGGGGCGAATAATAACCTTATGTGGTCTGTTCAATCTGCCAATGTGACAGCCGCTTTTTCACGGAGCCCGAAAGACAGGGCTCCCGAAGCAAACAAAAGAAGCCCTCCTGCCATCAGGACATAGTCTCCACTGACCAGAGGCTTCTGCATGAAGAGATTGACTGCCTGTCCGCAGAGTGCGAAAAGCGGAAACAGGGCGGTCATAAGAGCCGCCAGAGGAAACCGGCTGTTCATGCGGTCGGCATGGCGGTGTTCCAGCGGTTCCTTCATCTGCAGGAACGAGACCGTAAGGTCCGTCAGCAGGGTGAGGGGAACAGCGGAAAAAATAAAGGGAAGGGCGACATACAGAGTATGCATTCCGGAAGCATACACAAACAGCGGCACGAGAAAACCGGCCCAGCCCGCGAGGCAAAGCAGAAGAAGCTTTGTCTTTGTACTTTTTACAGTTTGCTGATCCGCCGTAAAATGATAGGAATCTCCTATATATTCATAGGATACTTTCAATTTTCCTTTTTCATTCCAGGTCTCGATCAGGCGGTAATCTTTGGCGTAGCGGTTTCTGGCCATTCTGTTCTCCCATACGTTTTCGGGAGATTACTCCATCGTAATCCCTTTTTACCAAAGTATACAATTTTTTACCAGAGGATGTCAATTCTTTATGGGAAATTGCAAAAAAAGGCGTGTGAAAATATTACTTTTCACACGCCGGGTCAGGTGAAAACTCTCCGGACACGGAACCATATCCATGGCTCGGCATCTGTTTAATCAGGCTTTGGTACCGCAGACCGAGCAGACGGTGCGTCCGCCGCTGTATATATAGTGCATGGTGACACGTCTGCACTTGCTGCACATCCGGCTCTTTTTAACGTTGGATGCGTCTCCGCCGGATATCTGATCAAGTTCTGAATCGGAAAGATTTCTTTCGTTTCTGTTATTGTCTGAAGTCATGCTCATGATCGTCCCTTTCTCTGACTGCCTGAGGTCCGGAGTGCAAAATATCCCGGATCCCGGTCTGCTGAACAGCTGTTAAAATGTTTTTCAATATTATATACGAAATACAAGCACAATTCCACAGTGACTTTCCGAAGGTCTGCGCCGCCCTCGTGACCATACGGGATCGATTTCACAGTCCCTTTTTCTTGACATGGACAGGGAATGCTCATAAACTGAATATTGGAGAAAAAGCAGAAAAAGAGGATTGTTATGAAGATCATTGAAAGCTGTGCCAGGTGCCTGTTCGATAAGCAGAAAAAAAGATCGTCCGACCCGGAGTTCCTGTCGGAAATCCGCAGTCTTCTGGATAACAGGGACGAGAATGATACCGCTCCGTATCTGGTCTACCTGTTCAATGAGGCTTATAAAAAGAGATTCGGAGAACTGAAGGACTACAAAGCCGTCAAGAGGCAGTATAACGACCTTGTTCTTTCGATGGAGAGCGGTCTCAGAGAAAAAATCGAGGCGGCAGAGGATCCTCTTTCGCGGGCCCTTTTATATGCCCGGATCGGAAATTATATCGATTTCGGCGCCATGAACGATGTGAATGAGGAGACCTTCATGGCTCTGTTTGACGAGGCGCAGCTTTCGGAACGTGACAGAACGGTGGTTCATTCTTTCCGAAGACAATGCAGACAAGGAAAGCGTTTTCTTCTGATCGCAGACAATTGCGGTGAGATCGTTCTGGACAGGCTCTTTCTGGAACAGCTGAGGAAAGAGTTTCCGAATCTGGAAACCGTGGTTCTGGTGCGGGGCAGCGATGTACTGAACGATGCCACGGCAGAGGACGCCATGTACGCAGGAATCGACAGGGAAGCAAAGATTCTGTCAAACGGAAACGGCGCGGCGGGTACCGTGTATGCAATGCTTTCCGAAGAAGCCCGCAAAGTACTGGACGAATCGGACGTGGTGCTGTCGAAGGGACAGGGAAACTACGAGTCGCTCTGCGGCCAGGGAAGACACATCTTTTATTCATTTTTGTGTAAATGCGATCTGTTTACCGGAAGATTCGGGGTGCCAAAGCTTACCGGGATCTTTACAGAAGAAAACGAGAACGATCAGAACGACCGGGAATAACAAAGACCATGCTCCGGTAACCGCAGGGCGGATGCCGGACACAGACAAAAGAGGAAATCATCATGTCGGAATTTAAGGTCGAAACCAGCAAACTGAAAAACGATGCATCCCGGGAACGCCAGATCGGGCCGAAAATCCAGGCCCTGGCCTCGGAGATCAGCGCGATCGCCGGCAGTATCAGCTTTGATTCTTCAGTGAAACAGCAGATCCAGAGAAATCTGAGAAGTATTTCGCAAAGCTCGGTCGAACTGGGTAAGAAGGTAACCGGTCTGTCCTCTGCCCTGGAAACGATCGCTTCCTATTATGAGCAGACAGAAAACAGACTGTCGGGCCAGGGAGACAAGGGCGGCAGTATCGGCGACAGGATCCGTGACGCCAGGGAAAACCTGCGTGATCTGCGGGATATCCTGGGAATGGACGGGGCTTCTGCCTTCAGCAGTGACCCTGTTAACCTGACGAATGGAAATTATGTCTATGAAAAGAGTTTTTATGATTATGACACGTTAATTCCCATGACGCTCCGGATCTTCTACAATATCATGGAGAGCCGGGAGGCTTCCCTTGGAAGAGGATGGCGGCATAATTATGAGATCTGCCTCCTGAACGAAGGCGAACAGTACGGTGTCCTCTTTGAGGACGGCACCGAGAGGCTGTTCCGGCGCACGGAGGAAGGGTTTGAGCCTTACGCCGGAACAGAAGGGACGCTGGAACATGCGGACGATATCTATGTCTACACGGATTCTGAAAGTATCAGGTACTGCTTTGATGAAGAAGGCCGGGCAGTCTGCATAAAGACGCAGGACGACTGGCGTATCGATCTGATGTACGAGGACGGCAGACTTGCAGGCGCAGTATGTACGGACGGAGTTGCTCTGACATTCCGGTACGCCGGGGACGGGCATCTGGAAGCTGTCAGCGACCAGGCGGGACGGGAAGTTCTTTTTTCCTACGACGGAAGCCGGCTTTGCGCGGCGGCGGATGCCGCCGGATCCGTTACCCGGTATCAGTACGATGAAAAGGGAAGGCTCTGCTGCGTGATCACGCCGGAGGGCAGCAGCGGTCTGCAGAACTGGTATGATGAGCAGGACCGGACGATCCGTCAGCTGTTCCCGGACGGCGGCGTTGTGCTGTACGATTATCGGGATAGCGATAATACGGTTGCCATGACCCGGCAGAATGATACCACTGTCCTGTATGTGCACGATGACCGGAAGCGAAATGTACGGAACATTTATCCGGACGGGGAAGAAAGCTTTACCTACGATGCGGACAACCACAGAACATCTTATACGGACAAAAACGGAAACGTTACCAGATATGCGTATGACGAAAAGGGGCATCTGACAGCGTTTACCAATGCTCTGGGAAATACGATGTCCTTCCGGTACACCCCGTCCGGAAAGCTGGAGGAGTTTTCTCTGGAAGACACGGTACTGGGACGATCCTTCTATGACGAGAAGGATCATCAGATCCGGCATACAAATGCCAACGGGCATGATGTTTCGTTTGACTATGACGAAAAAGGCAGGGTGACTGCCGTTACACATGAGGATGGCAGCACCACCAGGCTTTCTTATGATGATTTCGGAAATGTGATCCGGGTGGAAGAACCCGGGACCGGAGCAACCCTGTATGAATATGATGACTGCAGGCGTGTCGTAAGCTCCGTGGACGCACTTGGCCGGATGTTCCGCTATGCCTATGACAACGCCGATCAGCTGACAGAGGTAACGGATCCGGAAGGAAACGTGCGGACCTACCGGTACGACCGGCGGGGCAACCTTGAGCAGGTAACGGACTTCAACGGCGGCGTCACAAAAGTCGAATATGACGACTGCGGCCGGCCGGTGCGCTTTACCGATTCGGACGGATATACAACTCTGTTCGAGCATGACCTTATGGGAAACGTGGTCCGGAAAACGGCTGCCGACGGCGGTGTAACGGAGTATGGCTACGACAGCGAAGGCCGCAGGATACGGATTCAGGATCCGATGGGCGGAGTGGAGACGGCAGAATATGACCCTGCGGGTAACATGATCCGGCGGACCGCCCAGGATGGCGGCGTTTACACTTTTTCGTATGACGCCCTGCACCGGCCCGTCGAGGTTACTGATCCTCTGGGCAGAAAAAGATGTGCGGAATTCGATATATTCGGAAACGTTACGCGGATCACATACGAAGACGGTTCTTCTGAAGCATTTGAATTTGACCCGGAAGGAAACCAGACTTCTTTTACGGATGCATGCGGACGTACCATGAGGTTTCGCTATGACGCGCTGGGAAATCTGACCGAGTCCCGCGATGACAAGGGAATTCTGGAACGGTTCGAGTATTACCCGGGAGGTCTTCTGGCAGCCGGATACAGGCAGGATGGAAGCAAAACTTCTTATACATATGACCCGGTGGGAAATATTGTCCGGATGGAAGACAGCCGTGATGGCGTCTGGAATCTGTCCTATGACTATATGGACCGGGTGGTCCGTGCGGAGCATGAGGGCGGTGAAACAGAGTCCTATGAGTACGATGTCATGGGGAATATCACAGCCGTCATCGATGGAGAGGGCAACAGGACTGCCTATGAGTATTCCCTGAACGGAACGCTTCTTGCCGCTGTGACAGCCGAAGGGCTGGAGACCCGGTATGGTTACGATTCCTGTTACAGGCTGACCTCGATCCTGAAGAAGGCTGCCGGCGGACCGGACACGGAAGGGCTGAATTCTGCAAGTCGTGTAACTGGCGAAACGCAGCTGATCTCGTATAAACGGGATCTGAACGGCAATGTTCTGTCGATCCGGGAAGCGGACGGCGGCGTCACGGAGTTTTTCTATGACGCATGCGGCAGGGTGATCCGGAAGAAGGATGCGGATGGATTTGAGACAAGCTGCCGGTATGCGCCTGACGGGACCGAGCAGATAATCGGATTCAGCGACGGCAGACAGATTCGTTACCAGTATGACGCGTTGAAACGGCTCGACCGGATCGAGGACTGGCTGGGCATCAGCTCTTTCCGGAAAGACGCGGCCGGGAGGCTGGTTTCTGCAGAGGATGCTGCCGGAAACCGGATGAGCTGGGGCTGGTCCGACCGGGGAGAATGTGAAGAAATCACATATCCGGACGGGAAAAAAATCCGTTATGGGTATGATGAAGCGGGAAGGCTTGCTTCTGCAGACGTGGACGGACGCCGGGCGGTCTGGGCGTATGACGAAAATGGCAGGCTCGCACGCCGGTCTCTGCCCGGGGGCCTTGCCTCGGAATATGCCTATGATATTGCCGGACGTGTCAGCTCGCTGACCAATTTAAAGGACGGACAGATCCTTGGCCGTCTGAATTATGACTATGATGGCTGTGGACGGAAAAAGAGCCTGCGGGAATATACCGGGACGGAGGGCAAAGAGGATATCTATTCTTTCCGGTACAGTCCGGGCGGTTTCCTGACGGACGTTTTCCGGAACGGGGAAGCGGCCGAGCATTACGGATATGACGGTTTTGGAAACAGGGTTTTTTCGAATATCGGCGGAGTTATGACGCAGTATCGGTATGACGAAGCCGGACGTCTGATTTCAAGTCTGTCAAAAGGCGGACCGGATGATCCGAAAGGAGCCGTCAGGACCGATTACAGTTATGACCGAAGAGGAAATCTGAGAAGCAAGCATATAAACGGAGTCGAAAAGCTGTCTCTTCATTTTGGAGCGCTTAACCGGCTGGAAAGGGCCGTCGCAGGGGAAAAGACGGTTTCGTACCGGTACGATGGTCTGGCACGCCTTACCGGAAGGTCAGAAACTGCCGGCGGGAAGACGCATGAGAGGCTGTTTTTCCACGACTACAGGCGGGATCCGGATCAGCTTCTGGCCGTTACGGATAATGGCAGGGTTCAGGACTATTTCTGGGACGGTCAGCCGTTCTTTACTTCCGGATTTATGGGAAATGCGGAGGTGCTTCATGACGAGCGCATGACCGCGCGGTTCGTGCAGACGGGTACGGATATCGGCCGGGCTTTTGGCTTCTCGACGTTCGGAACGGTTCCTGCCGAAGGACAGCCAGTCGCAGGCTTTTCAGCCGGCGGTTTCGGGGAGAATGGCATTCTTCCCTTTGGTTATGCTTCGTATCTGCCGGATCCGGTCACCGGATTCTTTCATGCGGGGTACAGAGAATACGATCCGTCTACGGGGCGTTTTATCAGCAGAGATCCGGATGCGGGAAGCATGATGCGTCCGGTCACGCTGAACGCGTTCCTGTACTGTATGTCGGATCCGATAAACCATTACGATCCTACTGGTATGGTCGTGGCCTGGCTTGCCGCAGGTATTGTTGGCGCGGCAGGCAATGTGATCGGAAAATTTGCCGGAGATGTGGTACGATCCGTCAAGAACGGAAAATGGAGCGGAAGCTCGTGGCAGAGCTATGTGGGAACCGCAGCCGGCGGCTTTGTGCAGGGATCGGTATATGTTGTCGCCGGACCGACCACTGCAGGGGCAGCGGGAGCTGCCACAGAAACTTTGGTAACCGGAGGGCTGAGCATGGCGACCGGGGCCAAGGGTTATCGGAAAGAGGATGGTTATACGTTCGGAAAGCTTCTTGGTGATACCGCGGTCTCCGGTGCAAAAGGGGCCGTGACAGGATTCGTCTTCGGAAAAGCCGGAGAGCACATGACAAAATATGCCCGATGGAATAAAATCACAAAGGGAACGGGAAGTCACGAGTCGGTATGGAAGCAGCTGATGACGAAGGCTACCAGAGGCCAGATCAAGAACATCAGCTGGAAGTCGATCGGGAAGGGACTTACTTCTTACGGCCTTGCCCGCGGAGTTGACAAAATGATCAAAGAAGGCCTGAAAGAAGTGAAAGAGGGGGCCAAAGAGTATGCGGTCAAGAAGGGCAGAGAGCTGTTTGATATGCTGAAGTCGGGGCTCGGAGCCACTTCAGCCATGGGAGCTGTCAAGTCTCTTGACTATTTGAGCGGCCGGAAGATGTCGGCGGCGTGTCCGGCAGCGGGAATGTAACCTGGGAGTCAGTCTGTCTGCCGGGCGCAGGGGCTTTGAAATATCTGAAAGGAACAATTGACCCGGAATTTACAGGAGGAAAGAAATAGGATGGGTATTTTAAGCAGTTTTTCACTGGAAGGCAAGGTCGCATGGGTGACGGGCGGCTGCTACGGAATTGGCTATGCCATTGCAAAAGCATATGCCGAGGCCGGCGCGACGATCATCTTTAATGCAAGAAGCGAAGAGCACATTCAGAAGGCACTGGAAGATTACCATAAGGATGGCATCGATGCACATGGCTATATCTGTGATGTGACAGATGAAGCTTCCGTGCAGAAGCTTGTGGCAGAGATCGAGGAGAAGTACGGCGCTCTGGATATCCTTGTGAACAACGCCGGAATTATCAAGCGGATCCCCATGCACGAGATGTCTGTTGAGGATTTCCGCCAGGTCATCGACATCGATCTGACCGCGGCCTTTATCGTTTCCAAGGCCGTACTCCCGGGAATGCGCAGGAAGGGCCATGGCAAGATCATCAATGTCTGCTCCATGATGAGTGAGCTGGGCCGTGAGACTGTTTCCGCCTATGCCGCTGCCAAGGGCGGTCTGAAGATGCTGACCAGAAATATCTGCTCGGAATATGGCGAGGAGAATATTCAGTGCAACGGCATCGGACCTGGTTATATTGCGACGCCGCAGACGGCGCCTCTTCGTGAGAGACAGCCGGACGGTTCACGCCATCCGTTTGACGCTTTTATTGTTTCAAAGACGCCGGCCGCCCGGTGGGGAACGCCCGAGGATCTGATGGGGCCGGCCGTTTTCCTGGCATCGGAAGCTTCGAATTTTGTGAACGGCCAGATCCTGTATGTGGACGGCGGTATTCTGGCATATATTGGAAAGCAGCCTAAATAAGAGCCGGCAGACGTAGGAAGAAAAAGCTTGATTTGTCTGCCGGGCAGGAAGCGTGCCGGCAGACGGAGGGAGAAAAAGCTTGATTTGTCTGCCGGGCAGGGAGTGCGCC
>CAMNNM010000030.1 GCA_946545425.1 uncultured Blautia sp.
GTTCCGGCAGCAATGAATACAAAAGGGGACGTCCGCAGCGCCGGCACTGGAAAAAAGGGACGCGTGAAACAGCGAATCATCGCAATGTTTCACGCGTCCCTTTTTTCCTAGTACCGCTGCGCGAGGACCAAGCGCGAGCGGTCCCCGTTGTATTCTTGCTGTCCGGAACCTTTTTCCATTTACACCATTTACAGGATATACACACCCTGTGGATCAAAGTTCAGCATGGTCTTATCGCCTGCATGAAAGATTTTTTTGTTAACAGGATTATAATCCGTGATCTGTACGGTTGCGCTGCCGACGGATGCCTGATAGTACTGGTAGGCGCCCATGAAGGTAGAGAGGGTCACGGTGCAGGGGATGAGACCCTGGTCGGACAGGGTGCAGGCTTCCGGTCTGAGAACCAGAGAGGCTTCCTGGCCCGGTTTCATATGGGTATGATTCCGGACCGTGATGGTCTGGCCTTCCACACGGATTCTGGCCGTTTCCTGTGAGGAGTCTTCCGAGAGGATGTCCGCATTCAGGAAATTGGCCTCGCCGATGAAATCTGCCACAAAACGGGAAGCCGGGTGGTAGTAGACCTCCTGGGGCGTTCCGATCTGCTCGACCTTGCCGTTGCTCATGATGATGATCTTGTCCGAAAGAGACATGGCTTCCGACTGGTCGTGGGTGACGTAAATGGCGGTGATGCCGACCGTCTGCTGGATCTTGCGGATCTCCGTACGCATGGTAACGCGAAGCTTTGCGTCAAGATTGGAGAGGGGCTCGTCAAACAGAAGGACGCCGGGTTCCAGTACAAGAGCCCTGGCGAGGGCGACTCTCTGCTGCTGGCCGCCGGACAGCTGGTTTGTCATGCGCGATTCCATTCCCTCCAGCTCTACCAGCTTCAGGATACGGAAGACCTTTTCACGGATCTCGTTTTTGGGGAGCTTTCGCAGCTTCAGGCCGTAGGCGACGTTGTCAAACACGTTATAGTGGGGAAGAAGCGCATAGCTCTGGAAAACCATGGCCGTGTCCCGCTTGTTGGGCGTCAGCGCGTTGATCGGCTCGCCGCCCAGATAGATCTCGCCCTCATCCGGCGATTCGAACCCGGCGATCATCCGGAGCGTGGTGGTCTTTCCACAGCCGGACGGACCTAAAAGGGTCACAAAGGTACCGGGCTCTATGTCAAGGGTAGTATCCTTGACCGCATAAAATTCTTTTTTTGTCTTTGGATCCTGATATATTTTGGAAATATGTTCCAGGCGTACGCCTTTTTTCTCTTTTGCCATCTGTCTGTTCTCCCTTCATCAATCCACATCTTTGACTGTCCGGCTTGTTCCGAATATCCTGATGATTCCGTTCATGATCAGAACCATGCCGTACGTGATGCAGATCAGTACGGTGGCATATGCACAGGCTACGCCATAGTTCCCTTTTTCAGCCTGCTCGTTGATCTGGCAGGTGATCAGAAGGAACTGCGGCGTGACCAGAAGGATCACGGCCGAGATCGCGGTGATGCTGCGGACGAAAGCTGTGACAAGGCCGCTGAGGAAGGAGTCCTTGATCAGCGGGAGCGTAACGCTTGTAAAGACCTTCGCGCTGTTGGCGCCCATGTCGTAGGCGGATTCTTCGATGGATGCATCGATCTGCCGCAGTGCGGAAATTCCGCTTCGCGTACCGGTGGGAAGGCTTCGCACGATAAAGACTATGATCAGGATCAGACCGGTTCCGTAAAGACCCTGCATAAATCCGGTCCGGAAAACGCCGTTGGCGTAGCCGCGGATGAAACCGATGCCCAGAACCGTACCGGGAACCGCCATGGCCAGCATGGAGACAAACTCTATAAAGGTCTTGGCTCTGAATTTTTTCTTGACGACCAGATACGAGATCACCATGGAAAGAAGTGCCGTCAGAGGAGCTGCGATCAGCGAAAGGATGATCGAATCCTTGAAGGCCTTAAGACCGGAGGTTTTCATCATATACTGGAACCATTTCAGAGACAGCGAATAATCGCGGCCCCAGAGCTTGAACAGGGCTCCGAAGGGAACCATGATATACATCAGGATGACAAACGCCGCGGCAAGTCCGCAGAGGATCGTAAGGGGCACCGTTACAGATCTGTCTTCGATGGGCATGCGGACGCGGGATGCCTTTCCGCTCAGTGTAGCTGCGGTTTTCTTTTCAAGATAGTATTTCTGAATAAGAAACAGGATCAGCGTCAGCGACAAAAGCACCACCGACATGGCAGCGGCGCCGGTGGAGTCGTATGCACCGGTGACCTGCAGATAGATCGTCGTGGCCAGGGTATCGTAGTCGCCGCCGATCAGCATGGGGTTGGCAAAGTCCGCAACCGATTCAATGAACGTGACGAGGAAAGCGTTTCCAAGTCCCGGAAGCATCAGAGGAAGCGTGACGCTGGTAAAAACCTTCCAGCGGGACGCACCCATGTCGCGGGTTGCTTCCTCCAGGGACGGATCGATGTTTTTCAGAAGCCCTTTCAGCATCATGTAGCACACGGGGAAAAAGGTCATGATCTGCACGATGGCGATGCCCTTCAGGCCGTATACATTGGAATCATAGATGCCCAGGATCTTACGTGTGATCAGGCCGCTTCTTCCAAACAGCATGATCATGGAAAGAGAAAGAACGAAGGGCGGTGAGACCACGGGAAGCATGGAGACGACCGAGAACAGTCCCTTCAGAAACTTTGTACGCACCTTGACATACACTTCGACATAGGCAAAAAGAAGGCCGATGACGGTGGAAAAAAGGCCCGTGATCACACCCAGGACGACCGTGTTTCTGAAGGCGTTCCGGAACCGCTTCATGCTCAGGACCCGCCTGAACACATCCAGGGTTACCTTGCCTTCGGAATAAAAACTGTCGATCAGCAGCATGACCAGAGGATACAGAATGAACAGGAGCAGAAAAACGATCAGGACCGCAATCATGCTGACCAGAATGGGATCGCTGAAAAACTTTTTCCGCTCAAGACTGGCACTTTGACTTTTGGCCATTGTACTTCCTCCTTGAAAAGGAAAACTGCCGTGCCGGGAGGCAGAGCCCGCAGCACGGCAGTTTCATTCACTGATAAGATGATACAGACCGGTGACAGAATCCGAAGGATTTATTCGGTCAGGAATCTGTCGGTATTGTCCTCGCCGCCCACGGCTGCGAAGAAGTCTTCTACATACTGAGCAGTGTTTGCTTTGGCGTCTTCAAAGTCATAAGCGATGGTGTTGTTCGGGTCAAGGCCAAACTCCTCGGCTTCTGCGGGCTGAGTTGCATTGGAAAGAACAAGGAACTGATAGGAACCGTTGTCTTTCGCGATATCTACGCAGTCGGGGGTCAGTGCGAACTCGATCCAGAGTTTTGCTGCATTCGGATGCGCGCAGCCCTTGAAGATGGCAGTGGCGCCGATCTCGTAGGAAGTACCGTCTGTCGGAACCACGAGAGCGATGTTGTCGTAACCCTGAAGGATCTGGTAGATACCGTCATGCAGGAAACCAATACCGATCACACATTCGCCGGGGCCTACCATCTTGGAGGGGCCGGAACCGGATTTGGTGTACTGGATCACGTTCTTGTCGAGAGCCTTGAAGTATTCCATTGCTTCGTCGTGGCCCTTCATCTGGACCATGGTATTGATGACGAGCTTGGCGGTACCGGCCGTGTTCGGGTTGGAGAGCATGATCAGACCTTCGTATTCTGATTTGGTCAGATCATCCCAGCAGGAAGGCGCTTCGATCCCAAGGCGTTCGAGCTCTTCCATGTTGACCATGAATCCCAGAATTCCTTTGTAGATGCCGTACCAGCAGTTGGTCGGATCCTTGTAATCGTCGGAGATCAGGTTGACAGCGTTGACTGCTTCATAGGGCTCGAGCAGATCGGCTGCGACCGCTTCGTTGTAGGGATCTGTTGTGCCGCCGAACCAGACGTCGCCGGAAGGATTGCCGGCTTCTTCGGAAATTTTTGTATAGACTTCTGAGGTGGAAAGCCTCTGATAGGAAACCTTGATGCCGTATGTCTGCTCGAATTTTGCACAGGCAGCAGAGAGATATTCCTCTTCACAGGATCCGTAGACGGTGAGTTCACCTTCTTCTTTGGCAGCTTCGATCAGTGCGTCAAGATCCGCAGAGGGCTCCTCGGCCATGACAGGAACCGAAGCAGCCAGGGTGAGTGCCATCAGACCAGCCAGAAAAAGTGACAGTTTCTTTCTCATATCCATTCCTCCATTTCGATTAAAAGTATGACTATAACAGCCTACACTCCTATTATAGCATGAATTGTGCAAAAAGAAAGAAATAAATGTGGAGTTACAGAGATATATTGGATGATTTTTGTAGACGTAAAGAAAAAATATGTTTATGATATAGATAGTATCCACAAAACAGCAAAGGAGGGTGTTAAGATGGCAGTCAGTAAAGTCGGTGCCTTAATTAAGGAAGCACGTACAAAAGCGGGACTTACTCAGGAGCAGCTTGCAAGAAAGATCAAAGGCGTTTCGGCCGACGATATCAGTAAAGCCGAACGGGGAGAAAAGGACTTTACCCAGACAGTGCTGAAGGAAATCGCAAAAGCGACAGGCGTGACGCAGAAGTCCCTGATCGATGCGGCAAAAGGCAGCAGCCAGACTGCGGCCGCAAAGAAAACAACAGCCGCAAAGAAAACAACAGCTGCAAAGAAAACAACAACTGCAAAGAAAACCTCTTCTTCGGAGCTGAAACTGAGTACGGAAGAAAAGAAGATCATAAAGGCCTACAGAAGCGCTGATGAAAAGATTCAGCTGACGGTAAAGACGCTGCTTTTAGGACCGGGGGCGATCTCTGCATCTTCGGCGTCCAGTGCGTTCAGCTCGCTTCTGGAGGGTGTCCAGAGCCTGATGGGTTCAAAATGAATGTAGATTTTTAACGGTAGATTTTCCGTCTGTGTCTGTGCTATAATACCATCCGGTACAGCAGCGGATGAACAGCAGGCAAAGGAGTACCGCTGCTTGGAAAGATCGGAAAAGGAGAGAAACAGATGAGCAAATTCGGTCACAAAAACAAAGACAGCAAAGAAGCCGAGCTGAAGAAAATGAAACAGCAGCTTGCCGCATTGAAAAAGAAAAACAGCGCCAAGAAAAAATGATCGTGACCAGGCGGGAAACGGAGAACAGAAAATGATACTTACAGTAACAGCAAATGCGTCGATCGATAAAAGATGTGTAGTGGACGACTTTACGGATGGAGAAGTTAACCGGATCCGGGAATGTGTTTATTCCGCCGGCGGGAAAGGCCTGAATGTTTCTCACGCCGCACATATCGCGGGAGAAGAGGTCACTGCCACGGGCTTTCTGGGAGGACATGCCGGACATTTTATCGAAGAGGAGCTTCAGAAAGAGGGCATCATATCTGATTTTGTGTGGTGCCGGGGCGAAAGCCGCTCCTGTCTGAATATCTGGAACGAGGCAAAGAAGGAACAGACCGAATTTCTGGAACCCGGATTCTCGATCACTTCTGACAAGGAAGAGGAGCTGGTAAACAAGGTCCGCGGCCTTCTGTCAAAGGTCTTGGTCATGACCATTTCCGGGAGTGTTCCCAAAGGAAGCGGGTCCGGACTTTACAAAAAGCTTGTAAGTCTCGGAAACGGTATGGGGAAAAAGGTAATTCTGGACACAAGCGGAAAGCTTCTGAGCGAAAGCCTGGAGGCAGATGAGAAACCATTTCTTATCAAACCAAACATGGATGAGATCCGGATGCTGACCGGAAAGAACGTCAGCTCTGTCGAAGAGATCAAAGAAGCAGCAGATGTTCTTCACGCAAAAGGCATTCCGACCGTCGTTATTTCCATGGGAGGCGACGGAGCCGTGATGTCTGCCCGGGAGGGTGTATTCCGTGCTGTGGTGCCGAAAATCAATGCAGTCAATACCGTAGGATGCGGCGATTCCATGATCGGAGGGTTTGCGGTCGGATTTACGGCAGGACTTGACGTGCCGGAATGTCTGAGGCTCGCCAGTGCAGTTTCAGCGGCGGCGGCCATGACCGACAGGACAGGTTTTCTTTATCGGGAAGACATGGAAAAGATGCTGAAGCAGATAAAAATCGAAAGAATCTGAGATATATGAGCACCTGGCCGTAGCATAGGAGGAATTTAAAAATGGGGATCGCGGTGTTCGGAGCAGTGTTTGTGGATATCAAGGGTTACCCTTCAGCGCAGTATATTCCCGGAGGCAGGAACGCCGGACGCGTGGTACATGTTCATGGAGGCGTCAGCAGAAACGTGGCGGAGGATATCGCCAATATTGAGCTTAGACCCTCCTTTATCAGTGTCGTCGATGATACCGGGGTCGGAACGGATGTCATCGAGAAACTGAGAAAACATCAGGTAAATGTAAAGCATATCCGCAGAGTTCCGGGGGGACTGGGTACATGGCTGGCCATCTTTGACAATTCAGGCGACGTCGTTGCTTCCATTTCGAACCGGCCGGATCTTTCTGAAATTTCAACAATTCTTGACGAAGAAGGGGACGAAATCTTCCGGGAGGCAGACAGCATTGCGGTCGAGATGGACATGGAGGTACCCATTCTGAAGAAAATCTTTGCCCTTGCAGATCAATATGGCAAAGATGTATACGGGGTCATTTCGAATATGTCGATCGCCATGGAGAGAAGAGATCTTCTTCGGAATATTGCCTGTATCGTCTGCAATGTTCAGGAGGCGGAGCTGTTGTTCTCCGAGAACTATGACGGCAGCAATATGGAAGAGCTGAAGGAGATCATCAGGATGAGGGCGGATCAGGCCGAAATCTCAAAAATGGTCGTTACAGCCGGTGAAAATGGTGCTGTATATGCCGAACGGGGCGGAGAGAGCGGAATCTGCCCGGCCGCTGTGGTCAACGTCATGGACACGACAGGAGCGGGAGACGCCTTTTTTGCAGGGGTGACTGCCGGCCTGACTTATGGAAAGACACTTGGCGAAGCCTGCGAGATCGGCACCAGACTGGCGGCGTCGGTGATCGCCACGAAAGACAGTGTATGTCCGAGATTTCTTCCCGGAGAATTCGGCATAGAGGATCCAAGGGAAGGTGGTAAAAATGGAAATCCGGACTGAAGTAAAACAGATGAAAGCATGCGCGCCGTTTGTGGCGTCCATGTCGGCGGAGAGCAGAAATCATGCACTTGAACGGATCGCATGCAGACTGAAAGAATACGAACAGGAAATTTTTGAAGAAAACAGAAAAGACCTTCTGGCTGCAGAAGAAGCCGGAATTGCTGCGTCCGTGATCAAACGTCTGAAATTTGATGCGGGCAAACTGGGGGATGTCTTCAAGGGACTGCGGCAGCTGCAGACGCTTCCGGATCCTGTCGGAAAGATTACCCTGAGGAGAGAACTGGATGAGGATCTGATCCTGGAACGCGTGACCTGTCCGATCGGTGTGATCGGCGTGATCTTCGAGGCACGCCCGGACGCGCTGGTCCAGATTTCGGCACTGTGCATCAAGAGCGGAAACTGTGCGGTCTTAAAAGGAGGAAAGGAAACTGCGAATACGAACAGGATTCTTTTCCGGGTGATACATGACAGTCTTGTAGAGTGCGGGTTCCCGGAAAAATCTCTCCTTCAGGCAGAACTGCACAACGAGATCGACGAGCTGCTGGAATGCGATGACTGTGTGGATCTTCTGATACCAAGGGGATCGAACCGGTTTGTCCGTTATATCATGGACAACACAAGAATTCCCGTGATGGGTCATTCGGACGGTCTGTGCCATATTTACGTGGATGCCGATGCGGATCTGAAAAAAGTGCTTCCCGTGATCGTGGATGCCAAGACCCAATATACGGCTGCATGTAATGCCGTAGAGACACTGCTTGTGAACCGAAGCTGTGCGCCAGCGTTTCTTCCGGCGATTTCCGAAGAACTGAAGAAGAATCATGTCCGTATCCGCGGGACGAAAGAGGTAATGGAACTTCTTCCGGAAAGCGGATGGGCTGAAGAAACGGCAGAAGAGGATTTCCGGGAGTATCTGGACCTGATCGTTTCGGTGAAGCTTGTGGCAGACGTGGATGAAGCGATCGATCATATCAACCGGAACGGTTCCCACCATACGGACGCTATTCTTACGGAAAATCCCGAAACGGCAAAGCGGTTTATGAACCTGGTCGATTCGGCGGGAGTGTACTGGAACTGCTCCACACGTTTTGCGGACGGATTCCGTTACGGATTCGGCGCAGAAGTCGGAATCAGCACCGGCAAGCTGCACGCGAGAGGACCGGTAGGTCTGGAGGGGCTTGTAACATACAAGTACCGTCTATGCGGGAACGGGCAGATCGTCGGAGATTATGCGGCCGGGAAAAGAGAATTTCATTTCAGGGATCTATTATAGTATATAAAATCGTGTCAGACCGGCTCATTGCGGGTGGATGATAAGAGAAGGTGCGCAACAGATTGCGCACCTTCTCTTATTATTTGCGCATACAAAATGGGATCAGCTTATGAAATCAGCACAAAATACCCTTGATAATTTTGGAAATAGTAGATGATTGACATTTCTTCCGGCGAAATGTATAGTTAAACGGTAAGATAATTGAATTACCGGTTGCGTTATATTGTGGCCGGAATGATTCTCATAAGAACGGATCGTATTAAAACAGGAGGTAAAATAATGAAGAGAAAGGCATTATCCATCGCACTTGCAGCACTTCTGACAGCAGGATGTTTTTCAACGGTATCTGTTTCCGCCGAGGATTACGGCAGCGGAGAGATCAAGATCTGGGTGGCAGAAGAAGTAAAGGGCTTTACCGATGAAAAGGTAGCGGAATTTATGGAAGCAAACCCGGACATGGCCGGATATACCGTAACCACCGAGGCAGTCGGTGAAGGCGACGCGGCTACCAATATGATCACGGATGTACATGGCGGCGCCGATCTTTTCGGATTTGCACAGGATCAGCTGGCCCGTCTTGTGAGTGCGGGAGCACTTACACCGATCATGGGCGAGAATGCAGAATGGGTTGCCGCCCAGAATGACGCCGGCGCATCGGCTGCAGCCACCCTTGGAGACATGATATTTGCATATCCGCTGACTTCAGACAACGGATATTTCCTGTACTATGACAAGAGCGTCGTAAAAGATCCCTCCACTCTCGAAGGCATTCTGGCGGACTGCGAGGCGGCAGGCAAGGGCTTCTACATGGAGATCAACTCCGGCTGGTATCAGACTGCATTCTTCTTTGCAACCGGCTGCGAGCTTTCCTACGAGACGGATGAGATGGGCAACTTTACCGCAGCGAATGTCAACTATGCTTCACCGGAAGGACTTGCCGCATTCAAGAAGATGATCGAGCTGTCCGAGTCCAAGGCATTCAATAACGGTTCTTCCATCAGCAACGCTGCGAACTGTGCCGCCATCGTGGACGGAACATGGGATTCTTCCGCGGCGAAGGATCTTTTCGGTGAGAACTATGCATGCGCAAAGCTTCCGACCTTCAATGTTGACGGAACCGATTATCAGATGAGCGGCTTCGGCGGCTTCAAGCTTCTCGGCGTAAAACCGCAGGAAGATGCCGGAAAGCTTGCAGTATGCCAGGCACTTGCAAAATATCTCTCCGGCGAAGAAGTACAGATCGCCAGATATGAAGGAAACGGCTGGGGTCCGTCCAACCTTGCGGCACAGCAGAATGACGCCGTGAAGGCTGACGAAGCGCTTTCCGCACTTGCAGAGCAGCTTGCATTTACCGTTCCGCAGGGCCAGTACCCCAACGATTACTGGACGCTTGCCACCTCTCTCGGTGATTCCGTGATCTCCGGTGACTACAAGGGAGCTTCCGACGACGATCTGATGGCAGCTCTTCAGGATTTCCAGGATCAGTGCATCTCTTTTGCAGAGTAATTTGAAAAGTCTGGAACCGGCAGCATCCGGGATATCCGGTCTGCGGGAACAGAAAGCGAAATGACTGTAGATCAGGCAGGGTATGTAAGGTACCCTGCCTGAATCATTAACGGCATATGACAGATATCCGGATCATGTGCACAGGAGGAGTTATGGGAGAAAAGAAAGCTTCCGGAAATAAAATCACCGGATTTTTCAAATGGCTGGCAGCGGATATTGCGGATATTGGAACGACCTTTACCGATGGAAGCTGGAAAACGAAGCTGTCCTACCTGATCATGGGAGGCGGCCAGCTTTTACGGGGTCAGTATGCAAGAGGAATCGCATTTCTGGCGCTGGAATGCGGTATGCTCTGGTTCATCTTCGGATTTGGTATGAATTACCTGAAGGACTTTCTGACCCTGGGAACAAAGGGAAGAGGATTCAATCCCGACGGAACGATTTCTTACGGCGACAACAGCTTCTTTATCCTGTTGTACGGTCTTCTTACCATAATCGTGATCATCGCCCTGATCCTTGTGTGGAGGCTGAACCTGAGGGACAACAGAAATTCTGAGCGTCTTCTGAAAGAAGGAAAACACCTTCCTTCCAACAGAAAGGATCTGCACTCCCTTCTGGACCAGAATTTTGACAAAACCCTTCTGGCCCTTCCGCTTCTTGGAATCTTCGTATTTACGGCACTGCCGATCATCTTTATGATCTGCGTCGCATTCACGAACTATGACTTCAATCATCAGCCCCCTGCCCAGCTGTTTCAGTGGGTTGGCCTGGAGAATTTCAGAAACATCGTAACCGTCGGCGGAAAGGGTAATTTTGGCGGCACATTTTTTACCGTCCTTCTGTGGACTCTGGTGTGGGCGTTTTTTGCCACCTTCCTGAATTATTTCCTGGGAATGGGCGTGGCAATCCTGATCAATAAAAAGGGAGTAAAGCTGAAAAAACTCTGGAGGACCATACTGGTCATGACCATTGCGGTCCCGCAGTTCGTTTCGCTTCTGTATGTCGGAAAAATGTTTGCCAGCGACGGCCTGGTGAACTCTTACCTGATCAAATGGGGAATCATAGAAAAAGCGATCCCCTTCTGGACCAATCCGACGTATGCCAGGATTCTGATCATCGTGATCAACCTGTGGATCGGAATTCCGTATATGATGCTCATCGCCACCGGACTTCTGATGAACATTCCGGCAGATCTTTATGAGAGCGCCAGAATCGACGGGGCAAATCAGTTTCAGATGTTCATGAAGATCACGCTCCCCTACATGCTGTTTGTTACGGGACCGTTCCTTCTGACATCTTTTATAGGAAATCTGAATAACTTCAACGTGATCTTCCTTCTGAACCAGGGACAGCCGCAGTCCATGAAGCTTACCGGAGGAGCCGGCTATACCGACCTTCTGGTGACCTGGCTCTATAAAATGACGATCAACGACACAAACTACAAGATGGCGGCAGTCATCGGTATCATGGTATTCCTGGTAACGGCAGTGATCTCCCTGGTGGTGTATAATTTCCTGCCGTCCGTAAAAGATGAGGAGGGATTCCAGTAATGAAAGCAAAAAAGAGAGCCGGACTTACCGTCACATATATCGTATTGATCCTCATCAGCATTATATGGCTGTTTCCTTTCTTCTGCCTGGTGCTGCAGAGCTTCCGGTCTTATCAGGGAGAGTTCGGTGGAATGGTCAACTACCTGGTTCCGAAGAAATTTTCTCTGGATTCCTATAAATTCCTGTTTCAGGAGGGAAGCCAGTATACCAGATGGTATACAAATACCCTGATCATTGCATTTGTAACGGCACTTCTTCAGACGATCGTCGTCATATGCGTGAGCTATGCGCTTTCCAGAATGCGTTTTGCAGGGCGCAGGGCACTGATGAACGTATGGCTTGTTCTTGGAATGTTTCCGGGATTCCTGACCATGATCTGCCTGTACTTCCTTCTGAAGCAGCTTGGACTGACCCAGGCCGGGGCGGTGCCGGGACTCATCCTGATCAACGTAGCCAGTTCCGGTATGGGCTATTATGTCTGCAAGGGATACTTTGATACCATTCCCAAGTCTCTTGACGAGGCGGCAAGGATCGACGGGGCCAGCAGGGCGCAGATCCTGGTACAGATGATCATACCGCTTGCAAAACCTATCATTATCTATACGGCGCTGGTTTCGTTCATGGCGCCCTGGTGCGATTACATTTTTGCTTCCTATGTGGCGTTCGGACACAGTGACAGCTATAATGTCGCCGTCGCCATGCAGCGCTGGGTATGGACCAACGATTATCAGGGTTACTTTACAAGGTTCTGTGCGGGCGGCATTCTTGTCGCCATACCGGTCACGATCCTGTTCATGTGCCTTCAGAAGTATTATGTGGAGGGCGTCACGGGAGGCGCGGTTAAAGGATGATCTAAATGAACAAAATGACGATTGCGGATATTGCCGAAGCGCTCGGAATCTCCAAGACCACGGTATCCCGGGCAATTTCCGGCAAGGGACGGATCAGTGCAGGAACGACGGAACGTGTCCTCCAGTATATTCACGAGCATAACTATACGCCGAGCGCGGTGGCAAGGGGACTTGCAGAGCAGAAGACGTATAATATCGCCGTGGTCTGTCCAAAGGAATACGAGATCTTCAGACTTCCGTACTATCACAGCTGTCTGTACGGGATCAGCGAGATCACGGGGTCTAAAAACTACGATATTCTGATCTCGATGACGGATGACAAGGATTTCAGAAATCTCAAGAGAGCGGTGGATAACCGGAAGATTGACGGCGTGATCCTGACAAGGAGCCTTATGGACGACAGGGCTGCACAATATCTGAAGGAAACCGGGATGCCGTTTGTCGTCATCGGCAGAAGCAATGACCCCGAAGTCGTCCAGATCGATAATGATCATGTGGAGGCCTGCAGGGAGCTGACGTCCATATTGATCGGAAAGGGCTGCAGGAAGCTGGCTCTGATCGGAGACGAATATACCCATACGGTTGCATACACAAGACTTCAGGGTTTTCGCAAGGCGTTTCAGAGCGCCGGCATCCAGGCCGATGAGTCTCTGATCTATCTGAATGCGGATTCGGAGCAGCGTATTTCCGATATTCTGGATGAGCTTATGAACCGCAGGGCTGACGGCATCGTCTGTATGGATGAAAAGATCGCTGCGGCCGCTCTGGTGCTGTGCAGGGCAAAGCACATCATGATCCCGGGGGACATAAAGCTTGCCTCATTCTATAACAGCCAGTTCCTGAGCCGCTCCGATCCGGCTGTGACGGCCCTTGACCTGGACGATACCAGACTCGGAGCCGTGGCTGCGGCTACGCTGCTGGAAATGATCGAGGGAAAAAGTCCGGGCAGCCGGTTCCTGAAAAATTATCAGATCATATTACGGGAGAGTACTGCATAAATGAAGAGATTTTTTCAAATGAAAGGGCTGTCCGGTTTTTCCGCGGCAGCCCTGGCTGCTTTTATATTAGCGGCAGCTGTTATACCGGCAAAGGCGGAAGAATTCAGGGGCGTCTGTTATGAAGTTTTTGTCTATTCCTTTTATGACAGTGATGGTGACGGAACGGGGGACCTGAACGGACTTACGCAAAAGCTTGATTATATCAATGACGGAGATCCGGAAACAAAAGATGACCTGGGCTGTGCCGGAATCTGGACCATGCCGGTGTTCCCCTCACCGACGTATCACAAATATGACGTAACCGATTATATGGACATCGATCCTGTATATGGAACCATGCCGGATTTTGAACATTATCTGGACGAATGCCACAAAAGAGGAATCAAGGTGATCCTGGATCTTCCGATCAATCACACATCCAGTGAGCATCCCTGGTTTCTGCAGGCAAAGGATTATCTTCTGTCTCTTCCGGAAGGCCAGGAGCCGTCCGATACAGAATGCCGGTATGCAGATTACTACAATTTTTCAAGGGAACAAAAAAACGGTTATGCACCTCTTGATGACAGCGGATGGTATTATGAAGCTCAGTTCTGGGAGGGAATGCCGGACCTGAATCTGTCGGACAAAAATGTACGGGATGAGATCAGGGAGATCGTTTCGTTCTGGCTCGGCAAGGGCGTGGACGGATTTCGCCTGGATGCGGTAACGTCGTATTATACGGGCGACAAAAATGCAAATATGCTGTTTCTTTCATGGCTCGTTCAGACGGTGAAGAAAATCGCTCCCGATGCGTATCTGGTCGGCGAAGCGTGGACCGACCAGAAATCCTATGCGGCCTTTTATCAGACCGGCATCGATTCGCTGTTTGACTTTACTTTCTCAGGTGCAGATGGTATGATTACCGGGACGGTCAGAGGCAGCAAAAAGGCCCTGACCTACGCAAAAGCACTGGAAAGCGAAGAGGAGCTGTATGCATCCGTAAGACCATCGGCTGTGAACGCTCCCTTCTATACCAATCATGACATGGCCAGGAGTGCCGGATACTACGCCTGGGACGACGGAAGCCGCACGAAGCTTGCCGGAGCCCTGAATCTGCTGGGAACGGGTAATGCGTTCCTCTATTATGGTGAAGAGCTGGGCATGACGGGATCCGGCAGGGACGAGAATAAAAGAGCGCCTATGTACTGGTCGGCAGATCCCGGGGCGGAGGGAATGTGCATTGGACCTCCCGAAATGGAAGATCTGACAATGCTGTTTCCGTCTCTGGAAGAACAGGCGGAAGATCCGCTGTCCATATTTCAGTATTTCAGAAAAGCGATTCAGATCAGAAACAGTCTTCCCGCACTGGCAGAGGGAAGGACCCACGTGATCGGGGAACTGTCCGGAAGAGAAGTATGTGTGTTTACACGTTCATCAAAGGACGATTCCCTTGCAGACGTGACGGTGGCAGTCAATACGTCTGCAGAGAAGCAGACGGTGGATCTTTCGGCCGCGTCTGTTTCAGGGCTGAGATTATACGAAAGTCTTGAAACATCCGCCGAGAAAGTGGTTCTGATGGAAGATACGCTGATCCTGCCGCCTTTTTCTGCGGCGTTTCTTATGGAGAATGTGTGATCCGGAGGTTTTAAATGCTTCATTTTGACAGTGACTATATGGAAACGGCTCACCCGGATATTCTGAAAAGAATGGGAGAGATCAATTTTATAAAGAAGCCGGGTTATGGGACAGATGAGATCTGCGCATCGGCAAGAAAGAAGATCCGCGAAGCCGCAGGATGCCCGGACGCCGAAGTCTTTTTCATTTCCGGAGGAACACAGACCAATGCTTCTGTGATCCGGTCAGTCCTGCGTCCCTATGAGGGCGTGATCGCAGCCGATACCGGACATATCAGCACGCATGAGGCCGGAGCCATTGAGGCGGGAGGCCATAAGGTACTGACAATTGCGGGAAGAGACGGAAAACTGTCTGCGGACGATGTGCAGGCATACATGGAAGGATTTTACGGTGATGAGAACCATGAACACATGGTAAAACCCGGCATGGTCTATATTTCTCATCCGACGGAATACGGTACCCTTTATTCCCGGGAGGAGCTTTTCCGGCTGAAGTCCGTATGCGGAAAGTATCAGATCCCGCTGTTTCTGGACGGAGCGAGGCTGGCATATGGTCTGGCTTCTCCGGATTCTGATGTCAGCCTGAGGGATATTGCCGCAGCCTGTGACGTGTTCTATATAGGCGGCACAAAATGCGGCGCCATGATCGGCGAGGCCG
>CAMNNM010000031.1 GCA_946545425.1 uncultured Blautia sp.
TCCAGAACTCTGCCGCATGGCGGGTGGTGTTGGAGTTTTCCGCGCGGAAGGTCGGTCCAAAGGTATAAATGTCACGGAAGGCCTGGGCAAAGGTCTCGCCGTTCAGCTGGCCGCTGACGGTAAGGTTGGTGGGCTTTCCAAAAAAGTCCCTGGAATAATCGATGTTTCCCTGCTCGGTAAGCGGCGGGTTTTTCAGATCCAGCGTGGTCACCTGGAACATCTCGCCGGCGCCTTCGGCGTCGCTCCCTGTGATGAGGGGCGTATGCACATAGACAAAGCCTCTCTCCTGGAAGAATTTGTGGATCGCATAGGCGCAGAGGGAGCGGACCCGGAATGCAGCCTGGAACATGTTGGTCCTGGGACGCAGATGGGTGATCGTGCGCAGATATTCCAGGGAGTGACGCTTCTTCTGAAGCGGATAGTCCGGCGTGGAATTGCCTTCCACGGTAACGCAGGAAGCCTGGATCTCAAAGGGCTGCTTCGCGTCCGGCGTCGCGGTAAGGATACCCTTTACGATAAGGGCCGCGCCGACGTTTATCTTTGAAATTTCGGCAAAATTGTCCATGGTATCGTGATAGACGACCTGGATCGGCTGAAAATACGTTCCGTCATGAAGAACGATAAAACCGAACTGTTTTGAGGCACGTATGCTTCTGACCCAGCCGCCTACGGTGATTTCTTTATCATAATACGCTTCGCGGTCCGCGAAGATCTGTTTTACGGTTACCAGTTTCATAATATCGTTTTACTCCTTCCTTTACAGCGCTCCGATGAATTTCAGGAATGCTGCTCTTCCTTCTTCTGTGCATTTATAGACGCCGGCATCCTCCAGGACCTTTACGAAGACCTTTCCGATCTCGTTTTTCAGGATGTCTTCGATGTTCTCTTCTGTGATGCTGTCATACTGCGGCAGGAATTCCTTTACCCAGTCCGCATGCTTTGCGAGGGTCTCGTCCTGTGCCGGATCCTTTCCCTCCAGGATGCAGGTCTCAAGAAGCGCCATCTCCTCTTTCAGGCGGGACGGCAGAACGGCCAGGCCCATGACCTCTATGAGGCCGATGTTTTCCTTCTTGATGTGATGATAGGCTTCCCTGGGATGATAAAGACCCATGGGACGCTCCTCGGTGGTAAGATTGTTGCGCAGGACCAGATCCAGTTCAAACAGATCGCCCCGCCTGCGCGCGATGGGCGTAATGGTATTGTGCAAAGCCCCGTCCGTTTCCGGCAGGATCATGGCGTCCTCGTCCTTGTAGCCGCGCCATACGTCCAGCACATGCTCCGCCAGGTCCACCAGACGCTCTGCGTCCTTGTGGCGGATCCTCAGAACAGACAGCGGCCACTTGACGATGCCGGCGGTTACGTCCTCGTATCCGGGGATCGTTACCATCTTTTCAAAGTCTGCCGTCTCCATGGCAAAGGTATAATGTCCGCCCTGGAAATGATCGTGACTCAGAATGGATCCTCCAACAATCGGAAGGTCCGCATTGGAGCCCAGGAAATAGTGCGGGAACAGCTTCACAAAATCAAACAGCTTGATGAAGGTCGCCCGCTCGATCTTCATGGGCACATGCTGAAAATTGAAGACGATGCAGTGCTCATTATAATACACATAGGGCGAATACTGGAAGCCCCATTCACTGTCGTTGATGGTGATGGGAATGATCCGGTGATTGTTCCTGGCAGGATGGTTCACGCGTCCTGCGTAGCCTTCGTTCTGCGGGCACAGAAGGCACTTCGGATAGCCGGCCGCCTTCATGAGTCTTGCGGCGGCAATGGCCTTCGGATCCTTCTCGGGCTTGGAAAGATTGATGGTAATGTCAATATTTCCGTACTCGCTGGGAACCTTCCAGCGCATGTCCTTTTTGATCCGGTACCGGCGGATATAGTCGCTGTCCTGGCTGAACTTATAGAAATATTCCGTCGCCTTTTCGGGGCTTTCTTTATAATGCTCCCAGAAGGTATTCTGCACCTGGTAAGGCCTGGGCATCAGGCAGTTCATAAGCCGGGTGTCAAAAAGATCACGGTATACGATGCTGTCCTCGATGAGTCCCTTCGAAACCGCATGATCCAGAAGCCTCTTCAGAATTTCTTCAAGCTCTTCCTTCTCTATGCTCTCCGGCTCTTCATATTCGTCCTCATGAAGGGTATCCAGCAGTAAATTGATGGTATATCTGCGTTCGCATTCCGGCACCAGACCGGCGTCAATTCCATACTGTACGAGTGCTGCGATATCTTTGCTGATCACTTTCCTGTCCTCCCTGTTCCGCATTTTTAAGCGAGAATATGCGCGCCTTCGCCCGCGTCCACCACATAAAACTCCGCTTCGTGTCCGACCTTTTCTTTATATGCGGCGCCGACCTTTTCGATGAATTCGGGAATCGATTCGTTCTTTACGATGCTGACCGTACAGCCGCCGAAGCCGCCGCCCGTGATGCGGGAACCGATGGTTCCGGGAATTTCATGCGCCAGATCGACAAGCGTATCGATCTCGGGGCAGGAAACCTCGTAATCGTCCCGGAGAGAAACATGGGAAGCGTCGATCAGCCGGCCAAATTCTTCGATGTTCCCGGCTTTCAGGGCATCCACAGCGTGAATGGTACGCTGGTTTTCGTATACCGCATGCTTCGCCCTGCGTCTGCAGACGTCACTTTGGACCGCGTCCTTATGCGCCTCGAATTCTTCTTCGTTCAGGTCGCCCAGGCTGTTGATCTTCACCACCTTCTGCAGGTCGGAAAGTGCTTCCTCGCATTCTCTTCTGCGGTCATTGTAGGCCGAAGACACCAGGCTGTGCTTTACCTTGCTGTTGGTGATGACGATGCGGGCGTCCTTCAGAATGATGGGCGCATATTCGTATGCCAGCGTCGCCGTATCCAGGAAGATGGCACAGTTTTCTTTGCCCATGGCACTGGCGAACTGATCCATGATGCCGCAGTTCATGCCGTTGTAGTTGTTCTCGGAGTACTGTCCGATGACGGCAAGATCCTGCATGGTAAGACTGTCAAAACCGTAAAGGTCCTTGAGCATCAGGCCTGTCAGCACCTCCAGAGCAGCTGACGAAGAAAGACCCGATCCATTGGGAATGTTGCCCCAGATCATGAAATCGAAGCCTGTTTCAATCTCAAAGCCGCGCTTTTTGAGCGTCCAGACAATACCCTTGGGATAGTTGGTCCAGCCTGCCTCTTTGGAGGGAACCAGATCGTCCAGGGAAGTCTCGACAATCCCGGCTTTCGTAAAATTGCCGGAAAAGAACCGGATGACCCTGTCTTCTCTTCTGCGGGCGGCGCCGTAAATTCCAAGCGTCAGCGCACATGGAAACACATGGCCGCCGTTATAATCCGTATGTTCGCCGATCAGGTTCACGCGTCCGGGTGCAAAATACGTGCGGATATCGCCGCCTGCCCCGAGTTTTTCCTCAAACTGTTCTTTCAGATGAATGCTGTCCATACTTCCTTCCTCTCTTTGCTTTTATTCCAGGTAACTGAAAAATACGTTTCCGGCCTTTCCGAACAGCGCTCTGCTGTCGTTCATTCCGTAAGGTTCGGTTTTTCCCGTGTCGGGATGGTAAAGCCATGTATTGTATTCGTCATAACCCACGATCACCACCGCCGTATCGTCAGAGGTCTTCGCGAGGATCGCCCTCTGGGCGCTGATCTCGTAAAGGATCTCCTCCAGATCTCCTCCGGTCAGATCGAGCAGTTCAAAGCGGTCGCCCAGCTCCTCCTCGATGGTCTGCCGGTCGACCGTCCCGTCCAGGAATACCTGCGGGACATCCTCGACATTCAGCTGGAAGCTGGTCTTCTGGTTTCCTCTCTCCCAGATATACTGCTGATCCCGGTTCAGAACCACGCCCTTCTGTTCGTTGGCGACGTGGATCGCCTGGGCGGCGCTGTCCGTGATCTCGAAAAGACCGCCGTTTGCATAAACATAATAGTCGTTGTCATCCGGCACCTGGGTGTCCAGACTGATCTCGCGCTCTTTCTGGATCTTCATCTTGGCATAGACTGCCAGAGCCCGTTCGGTACTGGGCTTGTTTTTCAGCGTAAGCCGTACCATGATCCCCGTCTTGCTGGTGGATGTCAGTTCTATGGTCGTCAGACTGGAGGCCGCCTTGGTATTGTTGATGATGTTATCCTTTCCGGACACCTTATAGCCGGAAGCGGTCTTCGTCGCCAGTTCAAACTCCATCATGTTTCCGATGATGGAAACATTCATCACATAGAGCCCGTCCTGATGATATTCCTTCTTGACGACTCCGTCAAAGCCCTCGATCACAAAAGAGGGCATGCCCTCGGTCCAGGCTCCGCTGCTGTCCATGAGAATGTCGTCCGAGGTCAGCGCCCCGTAGATCAGATCCTCGTTCATGAACCCGATGGTCCGGAGCATCTGGTCTCCTGCCGGCGTGATATAGCGCACGTTTCCTGTATCGAAGTCGATCTCCTTGATCTGTCCTTCGTGATCCCCGTAGGTCATGATCCACGCGGCGTGCGCGTTGGACTCGGAAACCACGAAATTATCCGAATCTATGTTGATATCCAGCACCAGATACTTTCCCTTTTCAATGTCCACCTGGTACAGCTTTTCGGCAAACAGAAGAAACAGCCGGTTGTCCGGATTTACGTAAGACAGGATGCCCAGATCCTTGGAAAGAAATTCCGGCGATTCGGTACACGGGATGAACACCTTTTCTTCCACGACATTCTGGTCCACGCTGTAGTGGAAAACGCCGATCCCGCACATTCCCTCGTGATCGCCCCGGTTCATGTAGCCCGAAAGCACAAAATCCACGTCGCCGCCTGCGTCCACGCGGATGATCTTCACCTCATGGGCGACCCGGTTGTCGCGGGAATCGCTTCCCTCATCTCTGCGGAAGCTGTAAATGCGCACCATCTTGCCGTCGTCGGGGCTGTAGCTCCACAGGTCGCCCTCCTGCACAAAGGCCAGGACGGTGCCGTCTTCGTTGGTCATATGGACCACGTTCTTGTCGCGGACGCCCAGAACAAGCCCCTCCTCCGAGATCATGATGTTTCTGGGCTGGAACACCTGGCTTGCGGAACGGGTCATGTCCAGAAGCATGATACGGGTCTCGGTATACCGCATCCTGTAAAAGTCTTCCACGTTATAGAGCTCGATGTCTCCGTCGGCATTTCTTGCGGAAACCTGATATTTTACCGAGATACTGGCCGTCGTCTCGTTGATGTCCTTGATCGTCGGAACGCCCTTCAGCGTCATGACCGGTTCCAGCGATCCCCAGCTGATCTGGGAAAGCGTGGAATTGATGTTCAGGCTCGCAAAATTGGTGGCCAGCGGATTGTCGGAGGGTTCCAGGTAGGTTCCCAGATTGTCCGCCGTGGTCTTGTTCATGCACATCTCGTAGAAGTTCCGCACGAATTCCACGTACTGCTGCACATGCAGCGAGCTGCGCGAGATCACCCGGGTATAGTAATCGGCGTTTCCTTTGTCGGTCTCCAGCGTAATGCGCATGGAGTATTCCTGGTTCATCAGCAGGCTGCTGTCTATGGTGACCGTAGTCTGAAGGTAGTCTCCCCAGGTGTCCAGATTTTTGATCTTCCGGTTCTCCATGACCTTGCTGCCGTCCGAAGTGCGGATCTCATAGGAAAGGCTCGTGACCGCCGTATCGTAGGGATTGACCACAAAGGTCAGCTCCTTTGTGGTATCCATGGGCGTCACGCTGTCCCTCATGAAGTCCGTCTGCATTTCCTGCCGGTAGCCGTACATGAGATTCGCCACATTATCTCCGTATCGTATCATGACCTCGGGAAGCACCGGATCGTTCATATCCGACCGGTCGTCCGTCGTCTGGCTGTTCAGAAGGAGCGCCGTGCCTGTCACGCCCAGTACGAACAGCATCAGCAGAAAAAGAATTCTGCGAATTACTCGTTTAATCATCGAAAAGTCCGCTCCCCGCTGGATTCACACCGGTTCTTTTCATTCTGTTTATTCCTCCTCGTCTCTGTCCCATTTGTCGCACAGAGACTGAATTTCTCTCGCAAACTTGTCGAGATCCTTATTCGGCGCCCCCTGATTTTTCCGGATGACGGAAAGCAGGCGTTCGCCAATGGCCAGAAGCTTACGGAACGCTGCAGCGGCCTTCTGCGCCTTGGGCGTTGATACAGCCTTCTTCTCGGCGCGGATTCCATGTGCCTCATAAAGCAGATCGCCGGCTGCCAGATCAAAGACCGTTCCGCTGAACGGTGCATATGCGTCAAGCCCCAGATCGTCGCGAAGACGTTCCGCAAAGAGCTCCGTCACCGTATCCTCGCCATGGGTCACAAAGACCCTCGCAGGCTTTTTCTTATAGGAACCGATCCATTTCAGCAGTCCGTTCAGATCGGCGTGGCCGCTGATCCCGGGCAGCTGGATCACCTGTGCCTGGACCGTGATGGTCTCGCCGAAAAGCTTTACTTCTTCTGCTCCCTCTACCAGAGACCTGCCTAGGGTTCCGGTGGACTGATAGCCCACAAAGAGTATGGTGCTTTCCGGTCTCCACAGATTATGCTTCAGGTGATGCTTGATACGGCCCGCATCGCACATTCCGCTGGCCGAAAGGATCACCTTTGGATCATCGTCAAAATTAATGGCTTTGGAATCATCACTGGTGATGGAAGTCCGAAGGCCCGGGAACGAAAGAGGATTGATTCCCCGCCTGATCAGATCAAGCGCCTCTTCATCGTAACAGTCGGCATAGTGCTCTGCAAAGATCGTGGTCGCCTCGTTGGCCAGCGGGCTGTCCACATAAACCTTGAAATCACGGAACTCCGGCAGGAGATCGTTTTCCTTGATCTGCCGCAGGAAGTACAGCATTTCCTGGGTGCGTCCCACCGCAAAGGAAGGGATCACCACATTGCCGCCCCTCCGGAAGGTCTGATCCAGCAACCTGGTCAGATCGGCCACGTAATCCGTCCGTTTTCCATGCGTCCGGTCACCATAGGTGGATTCCATGACCACATAGTCTGCTTCGTCAATATAATCCGGATCCCGCAGAAGAGGCTGTTCCGTGTTTCCTATGTCTCCGGAAAAGACGATTTTTTTCGTCACGTCGTTCTCGGTGATCCAGATCTCGATGCTGGCAGAGCCGAGAAGATGTCCCGCATCGGTAAAACGTACCCGGATCCCCTCCGCCGGCGAGAATTCCCGGTCATAAGGCTTTCCGGACATCTTACGGATGACGCCCAGTGCGTCCTCCATGGTATAGGGCGGAACATAGGCATCCTTGCCCTGCCGTTTTCCTTTACGGTTGCGCCACTCCGCTTCAAACTCCTGAATGTGCGCGCTGTCTCGCAGCATGATATCGCACAGGCTGCAGGTGGCCTCGGTCGCATACACCGGTCCGCGGAATCCCCGTGCGTACAAAAGAGGAAGATTTCCCGAATGATCGATATGCGCATGGGTCAGAAGAACAAAATCAAGGCTTCCGGCCTGCACCGGCAGCGGTACGTTTTCGTAAATGTCCTGCCCCTGCTCCATGCCGTAATCCACGAGAAACTTCTTTCCGGCTGCTTCAATGTAATAACAGCTGCCCGTCACTTCATGATCGGCTCCGACAAATGTAAGCTTCATAGGATTCCCTCCTTGCGCCAGTATATTTTAAGGAAACGAAAGGATCGTACCATTTCTTCTCTATCCGTAATATTCTAACATAACAGGGATACTCTTTCAATGAAGAATCCATGCGTTCCCAGCCGCTTCGTCCCTTGACTTTCCGCAGTGCGGGGTATATCATCAGGGAATATGATAAGACAGAAGGCCTGTCCGGCCGGATTGGAGAAAAAATGAAAAAGATCGTACTAACCGGAGGCGGTACCGCCGGTCATGTAACCCCCAACATCGCCCTGCTGCCCCGCCTGAAAGAAATGGGGTATGAAATATCCTATATCGGTTCCTATAACGGGATCGAAAAACAGCTGATCGAAGAACAGGGAATTCCCTATTACGGTATTTCTTCCGGAAAGCTGAGACGCTATTTCGACATTAAAAACCTTTCTGATCCCTTCCGGGTGCTGAAAGGCTGCAACGAGGCCTGGAAGCTGCTCCGGAAGATCCGTCCGGACGCCGTCTTCTCCAAGGGCGGTTTTGTATCTGTTCCGGTAGTCCTTTCGGCGCACCGGCTGCACATTCCGGTCGCGATTCACGAATCCGACATGACCCCCGGACTTGCCAACAGGATCTGCATTCCTTCCGCCACAAAGGTCTGCTGCAACTTCCCGGAGACCCTGGAAAACCTTCCCGCCGGCAAGGCCGTTCTCACCGGAACCCCGATCCGGTCTGAGCTGCTGGAGGGAGACGCTGCGGCAGGCCGGCAGTTCTGCGGCTTTTCCTCCGATAAACCGGTACTTATGGTCATCGGCGGCAGCCTCGGCGCCGTTGCCGTCAACAACAGCATCCGCAAAATCCTCCCGGAGCTTCTGAAAACCTTCCAGGTCGTTCATCTCTGCGGGAAAGGAAAAACCGACGATTCTCTTGCAGGATGTGCCGGTTATGTGCAGTTTGAATATATCGAAAGGGAGCTTCCTGATCTGTTTGCCATGGCAGATGCAGTTGTCTCCCGCGCAGGCGCCAATGCCATCTGTGAGATCGCGGCGCTTCACAAGCCCAACCTGCTGATCCCGCTTTCTGCAGCCGCCAGCCGCGGCGACCAGATACTGAACGCCCGTTCCTTTGAGAAGCAGGGCTTCAGCATGGTACTGGAAGAAGAACAGATCACCGATCAGGTTCTGCTGGATACCATCGGGAAGCTGTACCAGAACAGAGAAAAGTTTGCAAAAGCGATGGAAAACAGCGCTCAGCTGGATTCCGTCGGCGTGATCACCTCTCTGATCGAGGAACTCTCAGAAAAAAAATAAGAAAGAAGAACGGCCGCCGCACTTTCGTGCGGCGGCCGTTCCCGTTAGGAGAGAAACGACTGCTTCCTAAAATTATTCCTCATAGAAAGCATCGAAATACTTCTGATAGATCGCAAGGTAGTCTTCCAGACCGTAAGCGTCCAGATCGTCCTGAAGCTGTTCCCAGTCGTCATCGTCAAAGCCGTTCATGACCCAGTTGGACTTGGCGGCGTTGATGGTCTTGGTGATGTCAGCCTGAAGGTTGGACAGCTCTTCGGTGTCTTCCATGTTCATGAATACGTTCGGATACACATACTTGGTGTTCATATCCGGGGTATAGATGTCCTTGATCCAGTCAAGACGATACTGTGCATCATCCGGGCAGGTAACATATACGCCGTAATACTCATCCAGAACGGCCAGCGGTCCGCCGACACATTCTGCTTCACGAACTTCTACAGGAGATGCGTCTCCGAGCGGAGCATGCTGAAGCATCGGCTCGCCGTCTGCATTCTCGCCAAGAACGAAGATGTCAAAGTCGTCGTCTTCGCCGTAGGTTCCCCAGTTGTTCTGCGGAGACTGGAACGGATCATACATAAGATCCAGCCATTCGCATACCAGTTCGGGATCTTCTGCCACACAGGTAACAACGCAGCGTCCGCGGTCAAATCCGCTGGTGAAGGATCCGTTCTGCGGAGTGATGTTTCTGACATCAGCAGTCAGAGCAGGAAGCGGAACCCAGTCTGTAAGGTTGTCGATGTTTGCGATATCCCAGCTGAATGCCACGCCGTAACGTCCGGATTTACCCTTGGATACGTAGGTGGACCATTCCTGTGTGAAAGCTTCCGGGTCGATGAGGTCTTCATCATACAGCTTGTGCAGCCATTCCATACCCTTCCTGAAGCCTTCCAGAGTAGCGGTGCAGACGACTTCGCCGTCGTCAGTAACAGCAATGTGACGGCCCTTGTCGGGATCGCCGATACCTTCGCCGAAGCCGTTGATCAGGATGCAGGGATCCTGTCCGCCGTCGTTCATGATGAAGGACATCGGAATGATGCTGCCGTCGATGCCGAACTCTTCCTGGATTTCGGAAGCATGATCACGGAAGGCGATCAGAACTTCTTCAAACTCGTCAACTGTGGTCGGAATCTCAAGTCCAAGGAAATCAAGCCACTTCTTGTTGATGTAGCTCATGTTGTCGATGGTCTGGATGGCGGTCTTTTCGGAACCGAGCTGCTCGATCCAGGGAAGTGCCCAGATGTGGCCGTCCTCGTCCTCGCACATGGTGCGGTATTCCGGATACTTTTCAAAAACCTTGCTCAGGTTGGGCATGCATTCGTCGATATAGTCTTCCAGCGGAATGATGACTTCCTGATCCGCGTAGCGGAGCAGGTCGCTGTCTGAAAAGCCGGCAGAGAAGACGAAATCCGTCAGGGTATTCAGGTTGGCCATGTTCAGCGCGATCTTGTCGCCCCACTGGTCAGACTGAATCGCGGTCCATTCGATATGAACGTTGGATTTCTCTTCCAGTCTCTTGAAGATGGTCCTGTTGTTCGGTTCGGACTCGGTTGAAGGCGGATAGCTGATCATACCGGTCAGGGTAGCGGTTTCTTCCAGCGGGAAAACGGACTCGGCCATGCAGGGAACTGCAAGACCTGCTGTCATAACTCCGGCAAGAACTACAGAGAGCAATTTTCTGTTCATCTTGAAACTCCTTTCAAAATAAGCACTATATGAAAACGTTACACAACGGTTTCCAACAAATAAGATCTTTCGGAACCATCAGCCCTTTACGGAACCTGCCATGATGCCGCTGTCAAAGTATTTCTGGAAGAACGGGTACATAACAAGCAGCGGAAGGCTGGAAATAATGATGGTCGCATACTTCAGAAGCTCCGCGAGCTGTGCTCTCTGTGCAGTGCTCTGCATATCCGAGATCATGCCCGATTCCGGCTGATTCTGGATCAGGATCGACCGCAGTACAAGCTGAAGAGGCTGCTTGGAAGCATCGTTCAGGTAGATCATGGCATCGAAGTAGCTGTTCCACATACCGACGAACTGCCACAGAGCCAGAACCGCGATGACCGGCGTACAGACCGGAAGAAGGATCCGGAAATAGTACACGATCTCGTTGGCGCCGTCCACGCTGGCTGCTTCTTTCAGCTCAGCAGGAATTCCCTGATAGTAGGTCCGTGCAATGATCATGTTCCAGACACTGAATGCACCCGGAAGGATGATGGCCCAGATGGTATCCAGAAGTCCCAGCTTGCTGATCAACAGGTAGGTCGGGATCAGTCCGCCGCCGAAGAACATGGTGATCATAAACAGTACGTTAAAGAATCCGCGTCCCTTGAAATCGGACCTTGACATGGGATACGCGGCAAGCAGTGTCACAACGACCGAGACGAATGTGAACGCAAGAGAATAGATGATCGCGTTCTTGAAGCCGACCCAGATCTGCTTGTTTGAAATAACACGTTCATATGCCGTGAGGGTCCACTTGCTGAAGTCAAAAGTCAGGCCCTTGTTCTGCAATGTTACCGGATCCATAAAGGAAGCGAACACGATGTAGAGCATCGGGACGATGATCGCCAGGACGAAAAGGCCGAGCAGAATGTAACCGATCAGCAGCAGCATCTTGTCCTGTAAGGAATAGCGCATAAATTTGCTTTTCTTCTTCATACTTATCCCCTCCTTACAGTCCCTTTCCGTCATTCATCTTCTGTACGATCTTATTCACGGTGACCAGCAGGATCACGTTGATGACTGTATTGAACAGTCCGACCGCAGTGGAAAATCCATAGTCTCCGTCCAGAAGGCCCTTCTTGTACACGTACGTCGAAATGATCTCCGAACTCTTCAGGTTAAGGTCGGTCTGCAGAGCATAGGCCTTTTCAAAACCGATACTCATGATGTTTCCGGCCTGCAGGATGAACTGAATGATGACCATGTCCTTGATGGCCGGCCACTCAACAGCCTTGATCTGCTGGAAGATATTTGCACCGTCGATCCATGCCGCCTCTTTCAGTTCCTGGCTGGCATTGGACAGGGATGCCGTATACATGATCGAAGCCCAGCCTGCTCCCTGCCAGATGCCGCTGGCGATATAGATCGTCCGGAAAGCTTCCGGCATTGTCATGAAATTGATACTTGTTCCAAGCAGCAGATTGACAGGTCCCGTTACAGACAGGAAAATCCGGACAATACCGCAGAGAACGATGACGGATACAAAGTTCGGCATATAGAGGACCAGCTGGATCTTCTGTTTTATGCTCTTGCTTTCGATCCTGTTCAGCAGCAGCGCAAGAATGATCGGTACGGGGAAGCCCCAGAGCAGACCATAGATACTCAGCTTCAGCGTGTTAGCCAGGTAGCTGAGGAAATCCGGCGATTTCAGGAATCGATGGAAGTATTTGAGTCCTACCCATTTGCTTCCCCATATTCCCTTGATCGGGTTGTAGTTCTTGAAAGCGATCAGAATACCTCCCATCGGGATGTACCGGAAAATGATCGTCAGAGCTACCGCCGGAAGAATGAAGATCAGGTACAGCTGCCAATGCTGTTTCAGATAAACGAGCGTATTGTGCAGCTTACCCGCTGACTTCCCCTGCGTCGGAGCGTTATCACTCATGTGTTCTCTCCTCCCTTTCCAGGTAGTAATGCATGTGTTGAAAAGTGCATTTGCAAACAGCGCTGTTTTGATGTCTACTACTATACACCAGACAGAACAATTTGTCAACATTTCGTTTTACAAATGCACAATCCCATTGTTGCAAAATTTGTTTTTTAATATGTAATTGCGCACAATCCCGTTTTGAGCTGCCCGGAGTTTTACATTTGACACATTTATTGTTCTATACTATAATTAATCTGTATTATTCAAAAGCCCGCATGAGGCGTATCTTCTCAGAAAAGGAGGCATCATGGCAGGAAGAGTTACCATTCAGGATATTGCAGATGCACTTGGCATTTCAAGAAATACCGTGTCGAAAGCGATCAACAATACAGGTGTTCTGGCAGAGGCTACCAGAGAAAAGATTCTTCTCAAAGCAGTTGAGATGGGTTATAAACAGTTTTCCTATATCAGCATGGACGGGGCCCGTCCTTCTCTCTCATCTGAAGTGAACACGGCAGCCCCCCAGGAAACCGGCGGCATCATTTCCCTGTTTACAGGCTCCGCACTGGCAAATTCACATTTCGCATCCACGATGCTGGACAAGGTCCACCGTGAGCTTTCCCAGGCAGGGTACAGTCTTACCATGTACCGGGTCACGCCGGAAGAAATGGCCGGCCGCCGGCTGCCGGCAGCATTTTCCGCAGAAAAAACCGCCGGAATCATGTGCATCGAGATTTTTGACCTGGAATACAGCCGTTTTCTTACCTCGCTGGATCTCCCCCTTCTGTTTATAGACGGTCCTGTCCCCCGCAGCGGCAAAAAGCTCGCGGCGGACATGCTTCTTATGAACAGCCGTACCGAAATCTACTCCTTTGTGGACGAGATGAAAAACCGCGGCAAAAAGACTTTCGGGTTCGTCGGAAAAGTCTCCCACTGTCTTTCCTTCATGGAACGCTATTCCGCCATGCAGGAGGCCCTGCGGTTCTGTGATCTTCCGTTCCACCGGGAATTCTGCATTCCCTCTGCAGATCCGGATATGGATATCGCTTCCGGAAAGCCCTACCAGGATTACCTTGCAGAGGAGCTGGGTAAAATGCCGGGACTTCCCGATGTATTTCTGTGTGCCAACGATTTTGTCGCCTACGACATGATCCAGGCGGCCCGTCAGAAGGGACTGCGGGTCCCCGACGATTTTCTGCTGTGCGGTTTCGATGATTCTCCCGAATCCCGGGTTACCACACCGACACTTACCACGATCCATATTCACAGTCAGATCATGGGCTACTCGGCCGCTCAGCTGATTCTTACCAGGATCCGGCATCCCGATATGAATTACCGCACAGTATATACGGAAACTTCTCTCATCTACCGTGAATCCACAGGCGACTGATGCTCCCGTTCTGTATCGGAGGTTTTGTACATGCGTAATTTTCTGAGTCCCGACAGCCCGCTTCTGTCCTTCATCACCCGCATCGTTTATGCGGTATGGCTGAACATCCTCTGGTTTGTGTGCAGCATCCCCGTCATTACGGCAGGCGCCTCAACCACCGCTCTGTTCTATGTCACCCTGAAGATGGCCAGAAACGAAGAAGGAAACGTCACGGTTCAGTTTTTTCAGGCGTTCCGGGACAATTTCAGATTTTCGACAAAGGTCTGGGCGATCATGCTCGGCGCACAGGTCATCCTCGCCTTTGACGGTTATGTCCTCTGGCACATGCGCTTCACCAATGCGTTCTGGACATTTCTGACAGCAGTCTTCCTTGTGCTCGCGGCCGGATGTCTGATCGTGGCAATGTATATCTTTCCTCTTATGGCAAGGTTCGAGAATACGGTCATCGCCATGTTCAAAAATTCACTGATGCTCGGCATACGCTACCTTTACTGTACTGCCGCCATGGCTGCGATCTATTTTCTGATGGTGCTGATCGTCGTCCGTTTTTTCACGCCGGCCATCATTTTCGGAGAAGGGGTATGCGCATACCTGTGCTCTTATCTTCTTTCCGGCATTTTCAGAAATCTGGCTCCGGAAGACAGCGGGGCGTCCTCCGAAGACAGTGACGAAGAAGCCTGACAGGAGAACTCAGATGACAATAAAAAAAGACTCCCCCAAAAAAGAGAGCCGCGGCAGAGAGGTCTGGAAAAGCCTTACGTTTTCCGGCAGACTCCGGTACCTCTGGGATTATTATAAGCTTCATTTTGTCATCGCGGCCGTTCTGTTGTATATGGCCGGATTCACCATCCACGGACATTTCACAAAAAAAGAGCCCCTTCTGTACGGGGCCATGGTAAATGTTGCGCTGAGCCGGCAGCTGGAGGAGCAGCTCGTAGACAGATATCTCGATGAATGTTCCATAAACCCGGCCAAAAATCCCTTTATGCTTTACAGGAACCTTTATCTGACAGACGATCCGTCCAGCGAAGTATTCGAGTACGTTCATGCCTCTCAGATGAAGATTCTGGGAACGATCAATGCCGCCGAGATGGATTTCGCAGTTCTGGACCGGGAAGCCTTCGATGCCTTCGCCCAGAACGGCTTTCTGTACGACCTGGATAAACTGCTCGATGAAAATGCGGCGGATCATCCGGATCTGAAAAAGAAGCTATCGGATCATCTGGTCACGAACATGGAGATCAAAGAAGACAACGCGAAGGAGATCGCCTTAAATCCCTCCGTTGAATATCATTCCGTGACTGCCGAATACAAAATGGGCATCGACCTGTCCTCATGCCCCGTTTTCCGGGACAGCGGCTTTACGGATCCGGTCTATCTCGGTGTGATCAGCAACACTCCCCGCCCCGGTGCGGTCCTGGATTATCTCGAATATCTGTATAGGGATGTATAATCCAGGCGTCCCGCGCAGTTGTAAACAGTAAAAAAGGGCGGCTGACAGCCATCCGCAAGGAGACTGTCAGCCGCCCTCTGTTATAATTACACCACCCTGCGACCTGTCAGATCAGATCATATTTTACCAGATCCATGAGTGCCTCTCCCACAGATACAAACTGAATCCGGTCCGCATCCAGAGGGGTAAAGTAGGTGGCGGTCATGACCT
>CAMNNM010000032.1 GCA_946545425.1 uncultured Blautia sp.
GAAAAGCTGGGATTGTGGCTCGACTGCGCCAATGATGAGGCGGCCATGAAGGAACTGCTGGATCAGGCTGAAGAGCTTGAGATCACAGGCGTTGCGGCCCCCACGGGCGACCGGGCGCTGGGTGTTCTGCAGTTCGGTATCGATTACCGGCCGGAACTGATGGAAAAGCTGATCAGCGAGGCTGCCGAAAGTGAAGTCGTAAAGGCCCAGCTTTCAAATCCGGATTATGATATTCTGACGGGACGGGAATTCGGGGACGAAGAATCAATGCTTTCGGATGAGATGACCCGGTTTATGGAATTCGTCGAGGTTCATCCGGAAAATCTGCCGGACGCTCTGTCGGTCGACTGGGAAGAAGTGATGGAGTATCTGGATGATCACAAAAGGCTTTCCGCGCAGGACACGGTCAAGATCATCCGCGAGATGCGGCGCACCGGAAAGTCGCCTACCCTTGAAAGGGTGTTCGGAGAATTTCTGCCGGGACTGCTTCAGCTGATCCAGGTAGATGAAAGCAGACTTGCAGATGTGATCACCATGGAAATGGACGAGGCGCGCCTTCAGGAAATGTACGCCGCCCAGGCGTCCACCACCAGGTCCAGTTATCAGGGAAATCTTCTGCGTCTGGGTTATGCTGATTTTGAGTCGCCCAGCATGATCACCATTTATCCGAAGGATTTTGAAAGCAAGGAACAGGTGATCGCCATTCTGGACGCCTACAACGCGGCCATGGAGGAAAACGGGTACGACGACAAGGTCATCACCTACACCGATTACGTGGGATCGCTGATGTCCTCGGTGACGACCATCATAGACGTCATCACCTATGTACTGATCGCCTTCGTGGCGGTATCACTGATCGTTTCCTCCATCATGATCGGGATTATTACTTATATTTCCGTTCTGGAACGGAGAAAGGAGATCGGTATCCTCAGATCCGTGGGAGCGTCCCGGCACAATATCACGCAGGTATTCAACGCCGAGACCTTCATTATCGGCATCATGGCCGGTATATTCGGCATTATCATGACATTGATCTTCCAGATTCCGATCAACGCCATCATTCATACATTTACGGATCAGCCGGTATACGCCTATCTGCCGACACTTTCGGCGGTCGTGCTGATCATCCTGTGCGTGCTGCTCACGCTGATCGGCGGATTCATTCCGGCCCGCAAAGCATCCCGCCAGGATCCGGTTGCGGCGCTGCGAAGCGAATAATCAGAATAAAGACGGCTGACAGTAACCGCCGGAGCGTACTTGTCTCACAGCAATCTATTTGCGCTTTTTCTTGACCGAATACCCGAAAGTGCCCAGCACCGGCCCCAGCGACCGGTAGGCGCCGTGCTCATACGCGATCAGCCTGGCCTTGTCGAGATGAAACACATTCCGCTCGTCAAGATACCGCTCGTCCACCTGCACGGCCGTAACAAGGGCCAGAAACATATCGTGACTGCCAAGCGGCAGAATCTGCGTAACCTTACACTCGATTGAAACAGGGGCTTCCTCGACAGAGGGAGCCTTTACTGTACTGCAGATTCCCTTCGTGAGACGGCATTTTTCAAATTTGTCGACCTTGGAACCCGTGGTGCAGCCGCAGTAATCGACAGCCCGTACCAGCCTCTCGTTCGGCAGGTTGATGACGAACTCGCCGGACTCTTTGATAAGATGATACGAGTAACGTTCTTTACGGATGGATACATAAGCCATGGGCGGATCGGAACAGACGGTTCCGGTCCAGGCGGCGGTCAGAATATTGTCCTGCCCGTCAACACCTTTGCAGCTGACCAGTACAGGCGGGACGGGATAGACAAAATTTCCGGGCTTCTGAAAAGTGATTTTGCTCATGAGCAGGGATTCCTTTCAGATGAGGGCTGCCAGACGGCAGTACCAGGTAACGGGAAACAGGTACTGAACATATTTCAGTGCCGGGAAAAACGTGGACGCATCAAAGACCACCGGACAGATCAGCAGATTGAACAGCAGTGTTATTGGCAGAACACTGTTGTACTGCAGACTGTTCCTGAAAAACTGAAGATATAAAAAGATCCAGAGCGCACAGAAGACAGAGTACAGGAAAGAGACCGCAAAGCCCAGCAGCAGTGAGGAAAAGCTGCCGTTACGTTCGATCATCCACAGAATCGCCGCAGCCACGGAAAGCGGGATGCCGGCGGCCTGAAGCTCCAGGATCTGAAATCCGATCTTGTTCTGCACGGTGATCTTTTTGTTGAGCTCAACCCGCTCTTCCGAAAAAAGTGCCTGGGCATTCAGCATCATCACGATCAGAATAAAAAGACCGACCATGCCGGGAAAGAGAAACGAGTCCTCCGAAGCGGCGGCTTTGCGGCTGTCTACCGTTTCATAGATCAGGTGGAAGACATCGTCGCTGCCGCGATGGAAGGCGTACCGTTCCTTGATGTACTCGTAACGTTCTTCTTCGTTGCCGGGAACATAAAATTCTTCGTTCCTGGCGATATCGTACAGGGTGTCCTTGGATAACAGATCCAGATAGTCCATATAGACAGTCTCTTTTGCCAGAGAGGATTCTCCCGAAGCTTCTGTGAGAAGAAGCGTGATCTGAGCCGGAGCGTCCTCCATGACAGGGGGAAGTACAAATCCGCACCGGACAGAACCATCCTGGACGGCGCGCTGCAGAGCGTCCTCCGAATCGAAGGGGACAAACGACAGAGCTCCTTCTTCCTGCAGAAGACGCTCAGCCAGACTGGAAGACGAAACCCCCTGGCTGTTTTCAGCGGATTCTTCGGAAACCGCAGCAAAAAAGCCGATCTTTGCGGATTGATCCGCAGAAAAGCTGATATGCGAGACTCCGTACACGGCGGCAGCGATCAGCAGGAGGGGAACGACAAAATCTGCCTTTCTGAAAAGCTGCTTCAGGATGATCTTATACCATGTCAGATACCGTTTCATGCCATCTGCCTCCTTTCTGCGATCTGAGCGGCCAGAAAGCATATCACGAATATCACCAGGGACGGCAGAAGGCCGGAAAGCGTCAGCGTTCCGAAGGCGGCATTTTCGATACCTTCCACCCACCAGACTGCCGGAAGAAACCGGCTGATCGTCCTGAAGGCATCCGGAAGGTAGGAACCAGGAACCAGAAGACCGCCCAGAATAACAAGAACCAGAACAGCCAGAAGAGAATACCGGCTGCCGGAGACCTCGTCATCGGCAAAGCTGTAAACCATATGGAAAAAGGCTCCCATGGACAGAAGCGGCAGGATAAGCCCGATAAAAACATGCAGAAGTCTCGTAAAGGAGAAGCTCTGCAGCATGGCCGCCAGGCCCGAGAGGGGAACTGCGGCGGAACTGTCAGCCTGGTCGGTCATCATTTTGACTATGGCCGACGATGCAAAAGGACCGGCGCATGCGGTCAGAACAGAAAGAATCATCAGAATAAAGCACAGGAGAGTGGCGATGACCAGAATCCTGCACAGGCCCGTGACCGCCGGGTTCAGGCCCACCGAGTTCAGTTTCCAGGCGACGGCACGGTCATTTTTCTGGTAAAACACGCCCAGACTGATCCCCGTGATCAGCGCGCAGGCTGTCAGTATGGCGGCAAAGTAAAAATGATAAATGGAAAAACCGTTCCGGGGTTCCAGGACGTTTTCTTTGTAAAGAGCGTTTCTGGAAAGAGCCTTGGCCACGTAGATATCAAAGATGGTCCCCTCGATCCAGGCGCGTGAGGCATTGACTTCGTAGATCTCGTAGGCGTCGCCGCCTGCATAACAGGCCGATTCCACAATACGGACGATCCTTTCCCCGTCTTCGATAAGACCCTTGAAGAGGTCGCCGGCAAACAGGGAATTTTTGGCAAACTTTACGGTGACCGGGGTATTGTACCCTTCATTGATGTCGTCATAGATATGAGGCGTCAGAAAAATTGCGGCTTCCACGGTACCGTCATACAGCCCCTGGTTGGCGTCCTCCTCGGAGCAGATCAGAAATTCGCAGATGTTCTTGACGCTTTCCATTTCGCCGACAAGCCCTATGGCCAGGGTAGTACGAAGATCGGTATCCTGTGTGACGATCGCGATTCGGGCCTTCTCGAACGTTCTGGAGTTTAAAAAGATCCTGCTGGCGGCAAAAAAAACAAGGACCGCCGATGCGATGACCAGTACCGTATTGATCAGGATCTTCGTAGTCAGGGCCGCTGACTTTTTATATTGAAGGCGAAGGTAACAGAAAAAACGTTTCATTCAAAACTCCCTGAGGCTAAGCTTTGCTTTCTGCGAAACGCAGAGTATTTACAGGAAAAGGAAAGCGGGTCAGAAAAACTGGCCCGCTTATACGCGCATTGATCAGAAGGGAAGACAAAGTCTCCTGTCCGATTTTTCAGAACAGCTGCGCTAAAAGACCAAACTGATCGGGAGTAATGCTGTTCAGCTGCTCCATAGTTGCGTTTCCAATATCAACGGCACCGGAAGTGTTTACCTTCTGGATGTTGGCTCCGCTCTTCAGTTCGATGCTGCCCTGAATGGTTCCGATGGATGCGAGATCTTCAAGGTCGAGCTGACGGAGCAGATAAGAGCTGCCGTTGAAGTTGATGTCTGAGATCGTGATCGAATTCTTTGTTGCAGCCAGACCGCATGTGATGGCGTCAACCTCGCCTCCGCCCGGCTCCACCATACCGATGGAAAGCTTGTTGTTCTCGTGCCTTGCATAGAAGGTGAGAGTCTCGTGCGGACTGTTGACGGTCAGGGTGACCTTGGTTCCGCCGGATGTCTTTTCTGTGGTGATCACGGCCAGATTCGGAAGATCCTGGCTGTTGCTCTTTGCCGACACGACAACGTTGTCGAAAGGCTGGCTGCCTTTAAACAGTACCGTGATGACCATACCGTCGGCCTGGGGATTGTCAAAGGTGATCTCAAGAGCACCGATCCGGTTTTTATAGTCGTATACGTTCAGATGGATATTTCCGATCTGGTCCAGCTGGCTCAAATCCAGGCCGGATGCAAGAGGATTATATCCGCCGCTTACGGTGCTGACTGCCCCCATAAGGGTATTGAACGTGGAGGAAGCCATTACGTCGTTGACGATCTTCTTGATGTCGGCCGGGGTGATCGTAATGGATTTACCCTTCAGGCTCTGGGTCTTACCGTCGATCTCGAAGTCTTTTTTCTCAAGATCGGTCGTCGGCAGGGCGCGCAGGCTGTCTTCTGTCTTCTTGACGACATCGTCTTCGATGGCGCCGCCGTCCATGTTTTCGGTATAGAGCTTCAGCAGGGTATCGATCATCTGCGTGGCAGCGGCTGCCTGCGGGTTCTCCGTCATCAGAGCGCCGGTCTTGTTTTCATTGTAGCCGTAACGGAACACGGTACCTGCACCGGGATCAAGATAGACGGCGTTCTTGTCAAGATATTCCTTAAGCGAGAGCGTCTCCCCTTCGACGGTGGCAGAGAAGGAAAGGCTCTGTTCCTTTGAGCCGGGATCCTGTGAGAAGGAGGCCGTCAGTGGAACACCCTGCACCGTGATATTTGCCGATAATGTAAACTTGCCCTTGTTGACGACGTCCTCGGTGTTCAGCGTGCTGACGATGGGCACTGACTCCATGGTGCTGCGGACCGCGGTCTCGACCTTGCCGCCCTTTTTCCCTGTGAGATCAATGCCAAAAGGCTTGAAGATCACAATGGCTGCAGCCGCTGCGCCGATCACGGCGACCAGTGCGACGATCAGTGCGATCAGCTTGCCCTTACCGCGTTTCGGAGCACGGTCATAACCGTAATTCTGGTTTGCACGGCCCTGAGGCGCCCTGCCGCCGAAAGCATCGCCCTGTCCTGCGCGCTGCGCTCCCGGATATCCTCTGTTCTCATAGTTGTTATTCTGATATCCTCTGTTCTGGTAACCGCGGTCCTGCGGGGTTCTGTCAAACGAGCCTCCCTGTCTGTCAAAGCTCTCGCCCCTCGGGAAAGAATCCTGATTCTGCCGCGGCTGTCTGGCATAAGGATCCTGCTGGGGGCGGGACGGACCTGCCGCCCGGGGATACCCATTTCCGGAAGAGGGGGCTGAAGAGGCGCTTCTCTGTCCGCTCTGACCCGCAGACGACCCTGCCTGTGCACCGGATTGCGGTGCGCCGCATTTACCGCAGAACTTTGCGCCGTCAGCCAGTGAGGCGCCGCATTTTGGACAAATCTTCATAATAACTCCTTCCTGTCGCCGGCAGCAGCCTTGATCGCATGCTGTGCCGAAGTTCTGATCAGCTGGGGAATCCCGTATTCTTTTGCCTCCTCAAAGGGCATCATAAAATAACATTCGGAACAGCCCAGCAGTTCCTGCTCGTCATGGGACGTAAGAATGACAGTTCCGCCGCCCTCTGCATAATGATGCAGGATCTGGCGTATATCCTCCTTATAGTGAAGATCAAGGGCCGAGGTCGGCTCGTCCAGAAGCAGAAGCTCCTGCCGGTCCGCCATGGCGCAGGCGATGCTGAGACGCCGCTTCATTCCTCCCGACAGTTTTTTTACCGGAAGGGAAAGCATGCTTTCCAGAGCAAATTCGGATATAATCTCCTGTACCCTTTCCTTGTCCGATCCGGACCACAGAGAAAGGTTGTCGCGGACCGAAACTTCGCTGATCAGAGGATTTCCCTGGGGTACGTACCCGCAGGAATTTCTGAAAACGGAAGAATCGTGAAGCGGATCCTTTCCGAAAAGCGAGATGCTGCCATTGTCAGGCTTTATGATACCGGCCAGAATGGAAAGAAGCGTAGTCTTTCCGCATCCGTTGGGACCCGTGATCCCGATGACGCTTCCGCGTGCGGTGTCGAAGGAAATTCCGCTTAGAATGATCCGCCTTCCGTATCCTCGCGCAATGTCCCTGACAGAGAGCACAATATTGTCATTCATTTTTATTAACCAACCCCATTGCGTAGACTTTCTAAATATTATACACTTCAGTCAGAGAGATTACAATAAAGGAAACGTTACAAATCCATTTCAAAGGAGAAGAGAACATATGAGAAAAGCAATTATCGCAATGAGCGGAGGAGTGGACAGCTCCGTGGCGGCATTGCTTACCAGCCGGAGAGCAGAAGAATGCATCGGGGCAACGATGAAGCTGTTTCAGAACGAGGACGTCGGCGAATCCCGTGAGAAGGCCTGCTGCTCTCTGAATGATATCGAAGATGCGAGAAGCGTGGCATATAAGCTTGGAATGCCCTACTATGTTTTCAATTTTACGGAAGATTTCCGGAAAGAAGTGATGGACCGGTTCGCCGCAGCATATCTGGAAGGCAGGACGCCAAACCCCTGCATAGAATGCAACCGCTTTCTGAAATTTGACAGGCTTTACAGACGAATGCTTGAAATCGGCTATGATACCATCGTGACGGGACATTATGCAAGGGTGGAATATGATCCTCAAAGAGAACGGTATCTTCTGAAAAAGGCAAAAGATGCCTCAAAAGACCAGTCCTACGTGCTTTACAATCTGAGCCAGGAGGTGCTTTCGCACACGTATTTTCCTCTTGGAGATTACACAAAGGCGGAGGTGCGCGCGATCGCTGAAGAAAACGGATTTGTCAATGCCCGGAAGCATGACAGCCAGGATATCTGCTTTGTTCCCGACGGGGACTACGCGTCGTTTATCGAAAGGCATACCGGACAGCCTTCCGTTCCGGGAGATTTTGTGACGGCGGACGGCAGGGTGATCGGAAGGCATAAGGGAATCACACATTATACCATCGGCCAGAGAAGAGGACTTGGAATTCCTGCCGCCTCGAGGCTCTATGTATGCAGTATCTGCCCCGGAACGAATCAGGTGGTCCTCGGGGATGACAAAGACCTGTTTGCGGACGAACTGACGGCGTCGGATGTCAACCTGATTCCGGCGGAGTCACTGGAGAAGCCGGTCCGGGTTCTGGCAAAAATAAGGTATCGTCACAAAGAGCAGCCTGCGCTTGCCTGGCAGAGCGGTGACGGTCTTCTTCACGTAAAGTTTGACGAACCTCAGCGTGCGGCGACTCCGGGGCAGTCGGTCGTTCTCTACGACGGGGACATCGTTGTCGGCGGAGGGGTAATATGCTGAGCCGGCGGTAAAATTGGAATTATATAAAAATTTGTGTTGAAATCCAATTATCCGTATGATAGAATGTTGAAAGTTGATTGGAGGTGTAACATAAGTGGGCGTCATTAAAGTGATTTTATCCATCATTTTTATATTGATCTGCATAGCATTGACTGTCATCGTTCTGATGCAGGAAGGCAAGTCTCAGGGCCTTGGTTCCATTGCCGGAGCGGCTGATTCTTACTGGGGCAAGAACAAGGGACGTTCGATGGAGGGCGGTCTTGTAAAAATGACGACGATTCTGGTCGTGCTGTTCTTTGTGATCGCACTGGTCCTGAATCTCAACTTCTGATGTACTTTGAACACTCTTGCCGGTCAGGCAAGGGTGTTTTGTACTATATGGCGGATTATATAAGTCTGTGTACGAATCGGATTCCGCCGGAGCGGAGGCAGAATGGCAAAAAAACAGGGGATCAAGCTGATCGCCAACAATAAAAAGGCATATCATGATTATTTTATAGAGGAAACCTGGGAAGCCGGTATCGCGCTGGCGGGAACAGAGGTCAAATCTCTCAGAATGGGCAAATGCAGCATAAAGGAATCCTTCGTCCAGATCGATCACGGAGAAGTATTGATATTCGGAATGCATATCAGTCCATATGAAAAGGGTAATATTTTCAACAAGGATCCGCTTCGTACCAGAAAGCTTCTGCTGCACAGGTACGAGATCAACAAGATCGAGGGTAAGCTTAAGGAAAAAGGACTTACCATGGTCCCGCTGAAGGTGTACTTCAAGGACAGTCTGGTCAAGATCGAGATCGGTATGGCCAGAGGTAAAAAACTGTATGACAAGCGCGCGGATATTGCAAAAAAGGATCAGAAAAGAGAAGCTGAGCGTGACTTCAAGATCCACAATCTTGGTTGACAAGATGCGGATACTCTGCAATAATAAACGCATGCTGCAGGAGGAAGAATCATGAGAAAATCTACACGCAGAAATCTGATACTTTCCGTTGCATTGATCGTGACGTTGATCCTGATCGCTGCCGCAGTGATCTTTCTGGTGACCGAAAACAAAAGTTCACGGAAGTCCGGATCTGCCGGCAAGACAGCATCCGTCCAGTCCGTATCGCCTACAGAAGCACCGGTCGAGGCAATCCCCGAAGACAAAACGGAAAAGGTCGTCGAGATGGAACCCTCCAAAGAAGAGTCTGACGGCTTTAAAAACGTGATCGGCGAAAAGTCGGCAGTGTCCTCGAAAGTGATCTTTACCAACGAGACCGCATTTACGATGACCGGACTGTACCTGAGAAGGTCGGACGGCCCCAGAACCGATACAGCCTGGGGAAAGGAACTGTTCCGCGGTAAATTTTCATTGAAAGACAAGGAACAGGCTCTTTATTACTATACCGAGTCTGACAGCGATGCGAAAAAGCAGAACAGCTACGATATCCGCATGGAAATCGATTTTGGCGGCAACAAGACGATGGAAGTCATCGAGAATGTCCGTTTTACCGGAACAAAAGAGATCATCCTTCATCTGGATGTTTCCGGCGATTATGGCGTCGGCTATGCCGAGTACATAGGCACCGACGGGAAAAGGTATTCTACCAGAGACAGCGCACAGGCCGGAAAGGCCGAAGAAGCGGAGCTGTCACCCACCCCGACGCCGGCAGTGGAAGAACAGGAACAGGCAACGCCGGTTCCGACGCGGGAAGCAGAGCCTGCCCGGGAAATCGAGGAAGACACCGACATCATGTCGGATGACGCGTCAACCGCCACGCAGTATATAGGGCAGTCTTTTGGAAATCTGGAGAGCGCACTGGGATCGCCTTCAAGCAGCGAGTATGAGGACGAGCCGGATACCGGAGTGACCGGTTATCACTATTACAGCAACTTTACGGTTTCCACCACGGTGGATGAGAACGGAAACGAAATCGTTACGGGAATATGGTAAAAGGAGATTATACGATATGGGTCGCGTACTGCTGAAGCTTTCAGGAGAAGCACTTGCGGGAGAGAAAAAAACAGGTTTTGACGAAAAAACGGTTCTTGGAGTAGCCGCCCAGATCCGTCAGATCGTGGAAGAAGGAACTGAGACAGCCATAGTCATCGGCGGAGGCAATTTCTGGCGCGGGCGCACCAGCGAGACGATCGACAGGAGCAAGGCCGATCAGATCGGTATGCTGGCCACGGTCATGAACTGTATTTATGTCTCTGATATCTGCAGATATACCGGCCTTCAGACCGAGATCTTCACGCCCTTTGCCTGTGGCGGATTTACAACGCTGTATTCCAAAGACCTGGTCGAAAAGAGCCTGAAGGAAGGAAAGGTAGTCTTCTTTGCGGGCGGAACTGGCCATCCGTATTTTTCAACAGATACGGCCACGGTCCTCAGAGCTGTTGAGATCGGCGCAGATCAGATACTGCTTGCAAAAGCGGTGGACGGCATTTATGACAGCGATCCGAAGACCAATCCGGACGCGGTCCGCTTCGACGAGATCTCCATCGACGAGGTCATCGCAAGAAAGCTGGCAGCCATGGACCTTACGGCTTCGATCATGTGCATGGAAAATCATATGCCCATGCTGGTATTCGCACTGGAGGGGGATCATTCCATTGTGGATGCAGTGAGGGGAAAAGTATCAGGGACGAGAGTCACTGTAAGCTGATTAAGCAAAAAGGAGGGTATTATGGACGAGAGAACAAAAAAGTACGAAGAGAAGATGGGAAAGACACTTGCCGCTCTTGAGGCGGATTTTCAGACGATCCGTGCCGGGCGTGCGAATCCTCATATTCTTGACAAGCTGACTGTGGACTATTACGGAACGCCTACTCCGATTCAGCAGGTTGCAAATATCTCGGTTCCGGAAGCCCGTATGATTCAGATACAGCCGTGGGAGAACAGCCTTATCAAGAAGATCGAAAAAGCGATCCTGGCTTCCGATCTGGGCCTGAACCCGAATAACGACGGAAAAGCCATCCGCCTTATATTCCCGGAGCTTACCGAGGAACGCCGTAAAGACCTTGCGAAGGATATCCGCAAAAAGGGCGAGGCAGCCAAAGTCGCGGTCCGCAATATTCGCAGGGATGCCAATGACGCTTTCAAAAAGCTGAAAAAAGAGGACGTTTCAGAGGACGAGATCAAGGAACTTGAGAGTGATATTCAGAAGATCACCGACAAGTTTATAAAGGATGTCGACGGGGTTGTCGAGAAGAAGACGAAAGAGATTATGACAGTTTAAGTCTGTTATCCGGAAAACGTGCCGTCGGCACGTTTTCTGTTTATGATGAAAAAGGAGGAGACTATGACGGTACCGCAGCATGTCGCCATTATTCTGGACGGCAACGGCCGGTGGGCCAAGGCAAAGGGCATGCCCAGAAGCTACGGACACATCAAGGGGTGTGCGAATCTTGAATCCCTGTGTGACGACGTAAAGGAGCTGGGAATTTCCTACCTGACGGTGTATGCGTTTTCGACGGAAAACTGGAAACGTTCCAGACCCGAGGTGGATACGCTTATGAAACTGTTCAGGGACTACCTGAAAAGGTGTATCAAGATCTCTGACAGAAACGAGATGCGTGTTAAGATCATCGGCGATATTTCCGCGTTCGACCAGGATATTCAGGACGCCATCGTAAAACTGGAAGAGCATTCCGCGCGATACGATAAGCTGTATTTTCAGATCGCGCTGAACTATGGCAGCAGGGATGAGATCAGCCGGGCCGTACGCAAAATCGCAGAAGAAGTGAAGAGCGGAAGTCTCCTTCCGGAAGAAATCGGTCCGAATACGATCGAAGCGCATCTGGATACGGCAGGCGTACCGGATCCGGACCTTCTGATCCGTACGGGCGGAGAGCAGAGAGTTTCCAACTTCCTGCTCTGGCAGCTGGCTTATACCGAGTTTTACTATACGGACATATACTGGCCGGATTTCAACAGGGCCGAACTTGTGAAGGCAATCGACCACTATAATCAGAGGGAACGCCGGTACGGTGGAGTCAGGGAGGATAAAAAATAATGTTCTGGACAAGACTGATCAGCGGAATCGTACTGGTTGCCGCAGCGCTCCTTTCCATAGGAGCAGGCGGCTATGTCCTTTTCTTTGTACTTGCCGCTCTTTCTGCCGTCGGGATGATGGAACTGTACCGGGCAATGGGAGTCTGTGAAAAGCAGCCCGGGCTGCTTGCCTGCACCGGTTTTTTCGGGGCGGCGCTCTACTATGCGGCTATTCTGGCGGGATTCGAAACCTATTCCCTTCCCGCGCTGGTGCTGGCTCTTATTCTGCTTCTGGCGGTCTATGTGTTTTCCTATCCGAAATACCAGGCGGAACAGGTGATGGCTGCATTCTTTGGTATCGTGTATGTTGCCGTCATGCTGTCATTTATCTATCTTGCACGGAATCTGGGTGACGGCGGCGTCGCGGTCTGGCTGGTGTTCTTCTGCTCCTGGGGCTGCGATACCTGTGCATACTGTGTCGGAATGCTCATCGGCAGGCATAAAATGGCACCGGTACTGAGTCCGAAAAAATCTGTCGAGGGAGCAGTCGGCGGAGTCGTCGGAGCTGCGCTTCTGGGAATGATCTTCGCGGCTGTTACCAAAAACCCGGTGCTGGAATATGCACTGATCTGTGCTGTAGGCGCGCTGATCTCGATGGTTGGAGATCTTGCGGCGTCTGCCATCAAAAGGAACAGGGGAATCAAGGATTATGGAAAGCTGATCCCGGGACACGGGGGCGTTCTGGACCGCTTTGACAGCGTGATCATAACAGCTCCGGTCATCTATTACCTGGCCCGCTTCATACTGAAAATATAGGAATAATAAAATGAAGAATATTGTGATACTGGGGTCTACCGGTTCGATCGGAACCCAGACTCTCGACATAGTCAGAAAAAACAATGATCTGCGCGTACTTGCCCTGTGCGCAGGAAAAAATGTAAAACTGCTGGAAGAACAGATCAGGGAATTTCATCCTGCTCTTGCGGTGATGTCCGATGAAAAAGCGGCCGAAGACCTCAGGGTAAGAACAAAGGACCTGGATATAACCGTGCTTTCGGGCATGGAGGGCATGCTGGAGGCAGTCGTCCTCGATGACGCCGACATTGTCGTGACTGCGGTAGTCGGCATGATCGGCATCCGTCCGACGATCGAGGCGATCCGGGCCGGAAAGGATATCGCCCTGGCAAACAAGGAAACCCTTGTGACGGCCGGTCACCTGATCATGCCCCTCGCAAAAGAAAAGGGTGTTCAGATTCTTCCGGTCGACAGTGAACACAGTGCGGTATTTCAGGCGCTTCATGGCGAAAATACTTCAGGCATTGACAAGCTTCTGATCACGGCGTCCGGTGGTCCGTTCCGCGGAAGAAAGCGTGAAGATCTCGAAAAGGTAACCCTGGCAGATACGCTGAAGCATCCGAACTGGGTGATGGGCCGCAAGATCACGGTGGATTCGGCTACCCTGGTCAACAAAGGACTCGAGGTCATGGAGGCGCACTGGCTGTTCGATGTTGATCTTGAGCACATTCAGGTGGTCGTACAGCCGCAGAGCATCATACATTCCATGGTTCAGTTCAGGGACGGCGCTGTCATGGCGCAGCTGGGAACGCCGGACATGCGCCTGCCGATCCAGTATGCCCTGTATTATCCCGAAAGACGTTTTCTGGACGGGCCGAGACTCGACTTTACAAAGATCCGCGAGATCCTGTTTGACGTGCCCGACATGGAAACTTTTAAGGGACTTCCCATGGCCATCGAGGCCGCGCGGAAGGGCGGAAGCATGCCTGTGGTATTCAACGCCTCCAATGAAGAGGCTGTGCAGAAATTTTTGAACGAAGAAATCTCTTTCCTGGATATTTACAGGATCATCCGGGAATCCATGGACCGTCACAAGGTCATCAACGATCCTTCGCTTGAGACTATCCTTGCGGTCGAACAGGAAACAAGAGAGTGGATTGAGAGTAGGTGGTAAGATTTGAGAATCATAATCGCATTGCTGATCTTCAGCGCGATCATTCTGTTTCATGAGCTTGGACATTTTCTCCTTGCAAAGGCGAATCACATTGTAGTTGTGGAATTTTCCCTGGGAATGGGCCCGAGGCTTCTTTCCTGGCAGGGACCCGAGACCAGATATTCATTGAAACTTCTGCCCTTCGGCGGTTCCTGCGCGATGCTCGGAGAAGATACCGATGACCAGCAGCCCGGCAGTTTTCTTTCAGCGCCGGTATGGGGCCGCATTTCCGTAGTGGCCGCAGGACCGGTCTTCAATTTTATTCTGGCTCTGGTATTTTCCATGATCATCGTTGCCCTGGCGGGAAGCGACAGGCCATACATCGTGACGGTGGATGAGAATTCGGCAGCCTATGAAGCCGGCCTCAGAGAAGGAGACGTCATAACAAAATTCAACGGATACGGCATTGATCTTGGAAAAGATCTCTATGTGTACTCCTATCTGAATGAGATCGACGCCGGCCAGATAATTCATATGACGGTAAAACGGGACGGCGAAAAGAAGGAGTTCAGTTTTTACCCCGATAAGAATGTAAGATACCTTCTCGGACTGAACCGGACGGATTCGGATGTGCTTGAGGTTGGTTCGCTGATTCCCGGAATGCCGCTTGAGAATACCGGCGTCAAGGCCGGTGATGTGATCACCTCCATCAACGGTTTTGAGATTACCAGCGCAGAAGCCTACGACGAATACATCGCAGAGCATCCCCTTGACGGCAGTACGGTCCATCTGACCTATGAACATGACGGTCTTGAATACGAGACGGATCTGACCCCGGCAGTATACGAGACTCCGGTCCTTGGGTTTTCCTATAATCTGGCTTCCGAAAAGCTGAAGGCTACAGAGGTTCCAAAGTATGGTCTGCTGGAAACGAAGTATATGATCCGGACGACCCTTCTGAGTCTGAAGGGCCTGTTTACGGGCGGAATCGGTATCAATGACCTGAGCGGCCCCGTGGGCGTCGTGGACGTGATCGGGGACACCTACGAAGAAAGCCGGAGCATGGGCGTGTTCGCAGTGGTGATCAACCTGATGAACATAGCGGTGCTTCTTTCTGCAAACCTCGGTGTCATGAACCTTCTTCCCCTTCCGGCTCTGGACGGCGGCAGACTGGTGTTCCTCCTGATCGAGGCCATCCGGAGAAAACCCGGAAACCGTGAACTGGAGGGCATGATCCACTTTGTGGGCCTGATGCTTCTGCTGGTCCTCATGGTAGTGATCATGTATCACGATGTGATTAAAATTCTGTAAAAGCCTGTAAGGCATGCAGTCAGAGAACAGGCTTCCCCGGTGTCTTAGTAAAAACGTAGAATAAGATCCGCCGGCATGGCATACACCGAGCGAAAGCGGCCCCCCGGTGTATCCATGCCGTCGGATCTTTAATATTCTTCCAGACAAAAGAAAAAAGCCTGTGAGCTGAACTCACAGGCCTTCATGCGGAAGATGGGACTT
>CAMNNM010000033.1 GCA_946545425.1 uncultured Blautia sp.
CAAGATCATACTGGGAAACGTCCAGTGCCACGAACTTGGCATCCGGATACATTTCGGCGGTCTCTACGATAGCTTCTGCAAATGCATAGCCCGGAACAACGATGACATTGTAGTCGTCTTCGCAGGCCTTCTCGATCATGGATACACGATCAGCCGTGGAGTCCCCGCTCGGTTTGTAGTAGGTAAAGTCCACTCCGTTCTCTTCGCTCCATGCCTTGGCGGCCTCGTATGTGGTCTGATTGAAGGACTGGTCGGTGATATCGCCGTAATCGGTTACCATGGCGACTCTGACGTCAGAGTCCGCATAAACGGGAACAGCGGCCAGGGCTGCTCCGGCCATCATAGCTGCAGCAAGAGTTACAGAAAGAAATTTTCTCATAGTATGCCTCCCTATCTGCCTGTCATATTTTGCTTGATTTGAGTTACAGGCCTCTCATGTAGTGATATTATATCACGAAGCGTTCTGATTTCGCAACATATCTTGTGCATTTTTTGCAACATTTCGGTTATCCCGATGCCAAAGTACGGAATTGTGCCGGAAAGTACTTACAGAACGGGCGTCCAGTACTGGTTATTATAGATATCCGTAAGACGGTAGCACACATTCACGTCTCCGTCCATTTCGAGGTAGGTGACTTCCACGTCTCCGTCCACCGTAACCTTTCCGATCGGATAAGAATCGTCAAAGTTACCGTCGTAGTCGTATCCGTCGCAGATAAACTCCAGCGTGTCTCCGTCTGAAAGCTCCGTCACGGCCTTGGCAAGGGTGTCGGTCTCCCCCTCCCGGTAATCGGTACGATAACCGGCTACGAAACCGTCCGGGTTGTCCTGGTCAAAGACTACGATCAGGTTCACATATTCATCATCGTTCAGGATCGCGGGAACTCTTCCGACCACTGTATAGTTTCCGCCGTCGTCCTCTGTCGTGCAGATATGATAGTACGGCACGATCTGCCCGTTCAGGGCAAGCCAGACGGCTGACGGATCGCCGATCAGCTGCCCGTCCTCCGTGATCTCGAACAAGTTGTCGAGTCCCAGATTCAGGTAGCCCTGTCCGTCGTCCACATACATGTTCAGCTCCAGTGTCTGTACCAGAGCCCACTGCTCTTTTGTGAGCGTGATGGTCTTTGTGCCGTCTTCCGTCTCGGTCCATGAAAGGGCGGAGGCGTCAAACAGATTTCCATCCAGGACACCTTCCAGATCTCTTCCGGTAAATCCGCTTCCGGTAAGGAAGTCGATGGCAGAGGAATCCAGTCCGGAAATACCGCTCACATCGCCTCCCAGGAAGGAAGAAAGAAGGGATCCGAGCATGTCGGAGGAGCCGGAATAGCTGCTGCCGTATGCGCTGCCGCCGGAGGAACCTCCGAACAGCGACTGATACGCGGAATATCCGCCGTTCACGGACTGGCCGCCGGCCTCGACGGTTGCGAACTGCTGGATGCACTTGCCGTAATCCGAATCCATTCCGATGGCCTTATAGGTGCTGACCATGGAATCCACCGAGGACAGTCTCTTGTACGGGAAATAGATGCTGACGCCGTAGGAATTCGACATATCCGACGAGGTCCGGTTGTACTTCACCGCTTCCTTGAGGGCCGAAGCCAGCTCTTTTCCTGCATCGGTACCCATGTTCTCGGCAAGATTCACAAGGTCCACCTGGTCGATCCGGGAGGAGCTTCCGAATTCGCGGGAGCCGTTCCGGGCGCTGGAGACGGTGGAATACTTCTTGTCCGTGATCAGCTTGCTGGTGCTGCCCGCAAAGCCGCTGAGCTTGTCCGGAATCGTGTGGGAGAACTCCGCGAGGTCGATCAGAGACAGGGTGGTCGACTGGCCCCGGGCGGCTTTTGCACTCTGCGCGATGAAGTCGTCCACGATGTTCTTTCCGATCTCAAGGGTCGGCATGGAGGTGTTCTGCGACAGCTTGTTGAGCCAGTTGGTGTAATACCAGCCGGTACCGGGCTCCGTCTCTTCCGAGGCAAGCAGGTAATCTCCGTAAGGCGCCAGGGCAAGAGCCGTCTCGGCCGTCGCCATCAGGCAGGCGTCGAATCCGATGATGTCGAATTTCACGCCGCCGTCCTTCACGGCTTTCTGGATATTTGCCAGATTCATGGAACCGCTGCGCGGATAGTTTTCGTCGTAGCCGTATCCGCTGATGGAACCGCCGCCGTGATCCCAGAAGATCAGATCATAACGGTCCGCCTTGAAGTTCTTTTTACAGTACTGGATAAATCCGGTCAGCGTGCTGGGATTGGTCATGGAACCGGTTCCGTAATTTTTCTCCAAAGTGTTCAGCTGTCCGTTTCTGAGCTGATAGATCTGGTTTACGGTATTGCTGATGCCGGAAACACGCCATCTGGTGCAGCCGCCGGTGTACACGATAATATTCACGTTGTCAGAAAGGTTCGCGGCCGCCATCTCCTGCAGGTCGGACGTGGCCATTCCGCTTCTGGATTCCAGGTCGGTACCGCACATGTAGACCATGATGGTAACGGTATCTCTGCCGTTTCCGGCAATTTCGGTGAATTTATCCCTGGACCCGGCTGCGACTCTGGTGTTCAGCTGTCCCAGAGATGAGCTCCATGCGGAGCCGGAGTACTGGGTTCCCGTGATGGAGCCTGCTCCGGTCGATCCGAAAAGACTCGAAAGATCGGAGTAGCCAGAAAGACCGGAAAGCAGTGATCCCAGTCCGCCTGAAGATGTCAGGCTTCCTGAAGTGCCGGAACTGGAACCTGAGCTGCTGGATCCGGAATTCGAGCTGCTGTAGCCGGAGCCGGAGTTTGAACTGCTGTAACCAGAGTTTGAGCTGCTGTAGCTGGATCCTGAACCGCCGCTTCCTGAACTTCCTGAGCCGCCTCCGCCAAGAAGCCCCGAAAGTCCTCCGCCACCGCCAAGAAGCACGATGGCCAGAATGATGATCAGTGTCAGAGGTGATCTGCCGCCACCGCCGGCTCTGGTTCCCCTTCTGCCGGGATCTCCGGATGAACCGCCCGATGAAACTCCTCCGGGCCGGGCGCCTCCGAAGCTGTTGCCTCCGCCGGTCTTTCCAAGACCGGTTCCCGATCCGGTCCGGCCGACGCTTCCTGTCTTTCCGGTTACTTTCCTTTGATGGCCTGCAGGCCTTCCGTTGTTCGCCATACCTTTCCCTCACTCTCTATGGGAATTATCAGCAAGTTTTTGCTGTGTCCGTTCAGCTTTGCAAAGCTGAAGCGCTGAATGGTTGTATCAATTTAAGTTTATCACGAATCACCCCGGGAAACAATGTGCATCATTCTCATTATTTTTACGCCCAGCCTTGCCTGTTGTTTCTCTCCATGATACAATAAAAGTTACTATAAAATAAAAAAGAAACGGCTTCAGCCGGTTTCTGAACACATACCAATGATTAAAGGGGTTGAAATATCGTGGCAGAACAAGCAAAAAAACGACTGGAATGGCTTGACCTGGCCAAAGGAATCGGCATCATTGCCGTCGTCTGGGGGCACACCTACTGTCCCGGGTGGAACCGCGTCTATGTATTCCATATGGCCTTTTTCATGATCCTGTCCGGATACACCTACAATGCCAAGGACTCATTCCCGCGCTTTCTTCTGAAGAAAGTCAAATCCATCTATATCCCGTTTGTATTCTGGAATATCCTGTTCACGCTGATGCAGGTCAGCCGGAACCATGCAGGAGAAGGTTTTTTGCCGATTCTCGGCGAATGCTGGAAAAAAATCCGGCTCATACTGCTCGCCCTCGACAAGAACGGACAGTATCTCGGAGCCACGTGGTTTCTTGCGTCGCTGTTTCTGATCTGTATTGCATACAAGCTTCTGGATACGCTCCTCCCGCTTAAATACCTGCATCCGGTCATTCTTATGGCGGTATTTTCCGGACTTGCCCTTCTCGGCTTTCTGGTTACCCTGCCGTTCATGCAGAGCCGGACACTGATTCTTTCCGCCTTCTACGCCCTCGGCGTACTGATGCGGTATTACCGCGTAGAGCTTGAGCGCTTCCTGAAACCGACGCTTGGTTTTCTGTGTCTGTTTCTGTTTATCATCCTTGCGCCGCATACCAACGGCAACATGGGTCAGAACCAGTACCGGAATCCGGGAATCTTTATCCTCACCTGTCTGACCATGAGCATTGCACTGATCTGCTTTATGATGTGGCTCGGTAACAGGCGTCTGGCCGTATGGCAGGTCGTACGGGCGCCGCTTCGTCTTCTTGGAAGGCGCAGCATGGACATCCTGATCTGGCAGTTTGTCATGTTCCGGCTTGTCACCGTCTTCCAGTTCCTGAAAGAAGGGGCGTCCTTCCGCTCCATCTTCAACCGGGTCATCTGTGGAAGCACCTTTATTCACAATACGGACGGGATCAACTGCTTCATCTACCTTGCAGTGGGTCTTATTCTTCCGGTTCTGTGGTGCAAGCTTCTGCGCAGCGGTCCCTGGGGATGGATTTTGCAGAAGCTGTATATAGTCTGAGGGAATATTCCAGACAGTATAAATATAACGGGGACCGCTCGCAGGAGCGGTCCCCGTTGTATTTGTGCCGGCAGCACGGGATCATCATGCTCTGTAATAAAACAGGATCTTCGCTGCCTTTTTACTGATTCTGCTGACAAGATATATGATTCCGATGCTGAGCGCCATGCTGATTACAAACATCATAAGGCTCCGCACAAGGGGATTCAGCTGTTTTGGTATGACATGCCGGTTCAGGATGATCTGGATCGGCCGGTGGATCAGGTAGATCCCGAAGCTGGCCGACGAGATAAACCGGACCCATACCGAAGTGGTTTTTCGATCGCGGAAAAGACGTCTCAGGCCTTCGAATGTCAGCATTCCGGCCAGAAAGATTCCGACCATGTTGTACTGGACGACCTGGGTACTTCTCCTTGCCCCGAACTGGTTCAGGATGAACTGGGCCAGGAAGTTCAGAACGAACACGGCTCCCCATGAGATCAGGAGCATACGGTCGCTCATTCCGTCCAGCAGTTCATGTTTTCCGATAAAATAGCCCAGGATCAGATACAGGCCGTAGGCGCCGCCCCAGAATTTCATTTCGAGCTGAAGGCTCAGATAGCTTTCCTGTCCCGTAAAATACAGGATAAACTCGTTGACCTCCGGCAGCACCAGGAAGTACAGAAAAGAAAGCGACAGGATCAGCCGCATTTCCTTTGGCGAAGTCATATTCTGCGTGACCCTGGAAAGAAACGGGAGCACAAGGTAAACACCGATGATCATCGGGATATACCAGAGATACCCGAATGCGCCGGCATCGATGAACAATACCTGACGGATCAGATCCCGGAATGAAAATGCATCTCCCCGGATGCTCCATGCCTGAAAATACTCTACAACGATCCATATCTCGGAGCTGACGATCAGGGGCAGCAGCGTCCGGCGGTAAAAAGCGGGCGCATCCGTCTGTTTTCCGAGCATCAGCGTACCGGTCAGTCCCAGAAAGACCGGCACGCCGAGACGTCCCAGCAGAAACAGGATCGTAAAGCCCGTCCATCGGTAAGGTCCAAAGACCTTCTCGCCTTTCATGGCAGCCCCGTAGAGTTCTTCGGCGGCATGGCAGAGTACGATGGAGAAGACTGCCGCGCACCGGGCATAATTGATCCATGCGATCTGCTTTGATTTTTTCATTGATTATGCTTTGTAGATCTTGATGCCGAATGACTCATGGATCACGTTTCTTGCTTCTTCCACAGAATCAAATTCCTTCGCCTTCAGCATCTGTGCCGTAATGTTGCCGATCGCGGTAGCCTCGCCCGGGCCCGCATGGATTTCCTTCTTTGTCGCTTTTGCGGTCAGCTCGTTGAGATATCCCGCATTGGCGCCGCCGCCCACGATATGAATACGGCTGTAGGTCCTGCCGGTAATGCCTTCCAGCTCCTTCGCCGTCCTTGCATAGCACTCTGCAAGACTGGTGTAGATGACTGTTGCAAGCTCGCCCATGGTCTCCGGAACCTTCTGGCCGGTTCTTCTGCAGTAATCTTTTACTTCCTCCGTCATGTTGTCGGGCGACAGGAAGCATTCGTCGTTGGCGTCGACTCTGGACGGGAAGTCCTTGCACTCCTCTGCCATCTCGCAGATCTGGGCAAAGCTCCAGGCATCGTTGGCCTCGTGGCGTACCTGCTGGATCATCCACAGACCCATGATGTTCTTCAGGTAACGGATCGTCCCGTTGTAGCCGCCCTCGTTGGTAAGGTTCAGATCGCAGCTCTCCTTCGAGCAGTCGGCCTTTTCTCTTTCAAGACCCATCAGGGACCAGGTGCCGGAGCTGATATAGATAAAGTCGTCGTCATTGGCCGGAACCGCAAGAACGGCAGAACCGGTGTCATGGGTACAGGGTGCTACGACCTCCAGGTCAAAACCGACTTCTTTCTGCATCTTCTCACTGAGATTTCCGATGACCGTTCCCGGCATGATGAGCTTCTGGAAGATACGTCTGGGATATCCCAGCATATCGATCAGCTCGTAATCCCAGTCTCTGGTCTCCGGGTTAACCAGCTGGCCTGTCGTGGCCTCGGTATATTCGTTGGTCTTCTTTCCGGTAAGCAGATAATGCAGATAATCCGGAACATGAAGGAGCGTCTCAGCCTGTTCCAGATATTCCGGATGCGTCTTCTTGACAGCCATCAGCTGATAGACCGTGTTGAAGATTGCTTTCTGAATACCGGTTCTGGCATAAAGATCGTCGAGGGAGATGGTCTTGTAGACTTCATCGTCCATGCCGTCGGTACGATGATCGCGATATCCGACCGTATTGCCGAGGACCTTCTCGTCCTTGTCCAGAAGAACAAAGTCAACGCCCCAGGTATCCACGCCCATGCTGACCGGGATCTTGCCGATCTCTTTGCATTTCTTCAGTCCGTTGACCACTTCGCCGAAGATCCTGTCAAATTCCCAGCAGAGTTCTCCGTCCTTCTTGACCATACCGTTTTCAAAACGGTAGATCTCCTCGAGGACCATCTTTCCGTTTTCCAGATGTCCGAGAATATGACGTCCGCTGGATGCGCCGATATCTACTGCCAGATAATATGTTGCCATCTCAAATCCTCCTTCGGTGTTATCATAAAATAAGAGTAACGATACAGCGTTTTCCGCTTCCGGCCGCCGGATCGTCACTGTTACAATTATCGTACCATAAAACTTCACACTGCCGCAATGAAAATCTCACAGAAGAGAGGTCACTTCCGAAACCGCCCTTTCCAGCTCGTCATTGACGACGACTGCATCGTAGCGTTCTGCCGACTTCACTTCCTCTGCCGCCGCCTTCAGCCGCTGTTCGATGGATGCAGGTGCATCTCCGCGGTCTGTCAGCCTTTTCTTCAGGATATCCGGAGGAACAGAAATAAAGATGCTCTGCAGCGAATGCTCCGGATGATCCAGGATCCATTCAGCTACCTGTTCTCTGCCGTGCACATCGATCTCGAGGATCGGACTCTTTCCTTCCTTGATGATCCTCTCTACTTCAGGCCGTGGAGTTCCGTAACGGCTGTTGTTTCCGTTATACACATTGGTTTCCAGAAACAGACCTTCGTTCTCCATCCGTTCGAACTCTTCGTTCGAGACAAACGTATAAAACTCATTTTCCGTGCGCGGTTTTCTGGTGGTGAAAGATCTGACGATCTCATATTTTCCGGGGTCTGATTGTTCCACCTTTGATGCAATGGTCGACTTGCCTGAGCCTGATGGTCCGGATATGATTATGATCTTCACTTTTTCCTCCTCTCCTGAAGCTTTGTGATACATCTATTATATATCCTGCACGGTTTTTTTCAATCCGAAATGTGGATCGGCCCTTTTAGGATTTTAAAAAAAGGCGGACGGGAAATTCCCGTCCGCCTGGATACTCAGAGTATCAGAACCAAGTCCGTTATGAGATTAGTCATAAAGGTTCGGAGCGATCTCCTCAGCGTCCATGTTGGATGCATCATACCAGTAGCCGTCGGTCGGAACGTCGATCAGTTCCTGTCCGTTTGCAGCTGCGGTAAGAGCATAGATGCAGTAGTAACCCATCATCAGCGGAGACTGGGTAACAGCACCAAGCATGGTTCCGTCAGCAACAGCTGCCTTGATGGTGGAGCCGGCATCGAAACCAACGCCGATAACGCCGTTGCCAAGAACGCCGATGTTTGCGTTTGCTGCAAGAAGTCCTTCAGCTGCGGTCTGGTTGGAACCGAAGATAGCAACAAGGTCTTCCTTGTTCAGCATTGCGGAAGCCTCAGCTGCGCAAAGCTCAACAGTCGTCTGAGCCGGTACGGAAACCTCAAGGATGATGTTGGCATCAGCCTCGGAAGCGGTGGACTCAACAGCGTTTACATAGAATTCATTACCAACAACTGCTACGGTGTAGCCGTCAGCGGTAGCAAGCTCGATGATCTTGTTGATGAAACCGGTACCACGCTGCTGAATGTTCAGAGCGGTAGCATCCTGGTTGATCTCGCCGATACGGATCTGGCCGTCAGCGACCATGTCCTTGACTGCTTCGTAGATCTTCTCGCCGGCAACTGCGCCTGCTGCGGAGTTATCGGTAACAACGGTAGCAGCTACGGAGCCTTCCGGAGCATCAGCAATACCGGTATCGAAAGCTACAACCGGGATTCCGGCATCCTTGGCAGCCTGAAGGGACTCAAGAACAGAAGCGGTATCGCAGGCTGCAAGGCCGATTCCGGCCGGTGCACCGTTGATGGCGCTGTTCAGCATGTTGACCTGGTCAGCAATGTCAGACTCGGAGTTCGGGCCCTGTGCGGTATAGGTAACGCCAAGTTCTTCAGCTGCCTGATCCATGCCCTGAAGAGCTGCCTGCCAGTAGGTGGACTGGAAGGATTTTACAACGATCTGGAAGTCGTAAGCTTCGTTGGCTTTCAGGCCGTCGAACTGAGCGATTCCCTCGGTCGTATCGCCGGAAAGGTTTGTCTCTGCAAATACGGGAGCAGATACAAGGCTTCCAACAAGTGCTGCACACATAAGAGTAGCCATCATTTTCTTCATCACTATTTTCCTCCTTTGGATGAATGAGAATTGAGAACCCTGCCGGGCCGATTCCCGGCTTTTGCAGGTTCTTATAAATCCACTGCCCTATGGCAGAAGACTTTGTACTTTGGGGACCCTCCGCAGATGCGGAGATCCGTTTTCTGTACTGCTTATTTCTTCATTGCCCTGCGCTTGATGATATCGATCAGAACCGCGACGATCAGAACCGTACCGGTAATAACCTGCTGCCAGTTTGCATTCAGGCCCATGAAGGGAAGTCCGTTCTTCAGGAGCATGATGACGTAAACGCCAAGGACCGTACCGTAGATCGTTCCGTATCCGCCGGTGGTGGATACACCGCCTACGATGGCGCCGCCGATGGCGTCAAGCTCCATGCCCGCGCCGGTACCCGGCTGAACGGTCGGCGTATAGGCTGCATAAGCGATGGCCGCAAGACCTGCAAAGAGTCCGCATACCACATATGCCATTACATGATAGAACTTTACATTTACGCCGCTGAGCATCGTAGCTTCCTTGTTGGAACCGATGGCGATGGTATAACGGCCGAACTTGGTATGGCTCAGAATAAACTGCATCAGGAGCAGAAGCAGAATGATCCACACAAAGCCAAGAGGCGCTTTGATAAAGGTCAGTCTCTTGTCCATGGGGAACAGTGCTCCGACTGATCCCTTCAGCGCGCCGTACAGACCGCTGTCATTGTTGATGGTCGTCTTGAAGATGCTGTGGAACCAGCCGTTTCCGGTGGGATCGGTATCCGTCGGCCACGGGATCGCAAAGGATCCGGAGCACACCGAGCCAAGACCTCTGGTGATCATGCAGGTACAAAGTGTAGCCAGGAACGGCGGAAGTCCCATGATGGAGATCAGGGTTCCGTTTACCGCACCGATGGCAACGCCGAACAAAACGGTGATCAGCATGGCTGCCCACACCGGAACTCCGGAGAAGCGGATCAGATAACCGCCGGCCAGTGCGTAGCAGATCATTCCCGTACCGATGGAAAGGTCAACGCCTCCGGTGATCAGCGGGAAGGTTACGCCAATACCCATAAGTACATAATAATAAGAAATATCCAGGATGTTAAGCAGCGTGTTGTAATTGCCGAAAGATGCATTTCTCCATCTGATAAAGAGATAGATCGCAATCACAAGGATCGCTATGATCAGCTCCTGGCTGAATACGGATTTTTTCTTTGTCATCGTCTCTTCCCCTCCTACTGAATGTCACGAGTCGCCTTGTCCATGATCGCTTCCTGGGTGGCCTCTTCGATCGGGATCTCTCCGGTCTTCTTGCCTTCGCACATGACAACGATGCGGTCGCTCATTCTCAGGATCTCCGTCATTTCAGAAGAGATCATGATGATGGATTTGCCTTCCTTGGTCAGACGGTTCATCAGTTTGTAGATTTCGTTCTTTGCACCGACGTCGATACCTCTGGTCGGCTCATCAAAGATCAGAATGTCACAGTTCCTTACCAGCCACTTTGCAATAACGACCTTCTGCTGGTTGCCGCCGGACAGGTTTACGACCAGCTGGTCCGCAGACGGCGTCTTGGTGGCGAGTTCTTCAATATATTTCTCCGTGACCTTCTTTTCCTTGCCCTTGTTGATGAGGAAGCCGCTCATAAACTCTTCCATGGTAGCCATGGTGGAGTTCTCGGTGATGGACTTCTGCACAACGATACCATAGCGCTTGCGGTCCTCGGAAAGATATCCGATACCGTGCTTTACCGCGTCCTCAGGCGAATTGATGGTAACCTTCTGGCCGTTGATGTAAATGTCGCCGCTGGTCTTGGGATCAGCTCCGAACAGAGCTCTTGCGGTCTCGGTACGGCCGGCGCCCATCAGTCCGGAGAATCCGAGGATCTCTCCCTTGCGAAGCTCGAAGCTTACGTCCTGCACCATCCTTCCGGCGTTCAGGTGTTCCACTTTCAGGACGACCGGTGCATCGGCAGGAACTGCGCTCTGGGTCTTGGGGGTCTCGTAGATGACACGGCCGACCATCATGTTGATGATGTCTTCCTTGGTGCAGTCCTTGGTGATCAGCGTTCCCACATAACCGCCGTCACGCATGACGGTGACGCGGTCCGTGATGACCTTGATCTCGTCCATACGGTGAGAGATGTAGATGATGCCCAGATTCTGCGCTCTCAGATCGCGGATGATATTGAACAGGTCCGCGATCTCCTTTTCGGTAAGTGCCGCAGAGGGTTCGTCGAAAATGATGACCTTGGCCTTGTGAGAGATGGCTTTGGCGATCTCGCACATCTGCTGCTTGCCGACGGTCAGATCGCTCATCTTGGCTTTCGGATCGATGTCGATCTTCAGTTCCTCGAAAAGCTTCTGCGATTCGCGGATCATCTTTTTGTCATCGATCATGATGCCCTTTTTGAACTCACGTCCGATGAAGATGTTCTGTGCGACCGTCAGGTCTCCGACCATGTTCAGCTCCTGATGCACGATGACGATACCGGCTTCCTGAGCCTCATGGGTGTTGTGGAATTCCACTTCTTTTCCTTCGTAGGTGATGGTTCCGGAATCCTTGGTGTAAATACCGGTCAGAACCTTCATCAGGGTGGATTTTCCGGCACCGTTCTCGCCCATCAGGGCGTGAACCTCGCCTCTGCGCAGCTCAAGATCTACATGATCCAGTGCATGAACGCCGGGGAAGGACTTGTCGATGCCTTTCATTGTTAAAATTACTTCGCCCATTTCTCCTTCTCCTTTCCCGTCAGCTCTTTCTGCGTCTTGCAGAAACGTCAAGATACACGAATACGATAACGATGAGTCCAGTAATGATCAGCTGGATATCCTTGCCGAGACGATATGCCAGGATACCCTCCTGCAGCAGCGAAATGATAAAGGTTCCGAGAACCGTTCCGCCGATGGATGCAAGACCGCCGACCATGGATGTTCCGCCCATGACGCAGGAAGCGATCGCCTCGTTGTTGTACTGGTCGCCGGAGCCCGGCTGCACCGTCGTATAGGCCGCTACATAGTAAAGCGCCGCAATGCCCACCAGCGTGCCGCAGATGACATAGGCAAGCATCATCCATTTCTTGACATTGACGCCGGAAAGCCTGACAGCCTCACGGTTGCTGCCGAGACAAAGGATATATCTGCCGGCCTTCGTTCCGTTCAGAATGATATACAGAATCACAACAACACAGATAAAGACCACCAGACCAACCGGGAATCCGCCGACCTTGACGATGTTGCGGAACCATCCGCCGTCACTGGCCGACTGCGGCCACTGTACGGACTGGGTCTTGGTATAGACGGATGCGATACCTTTAGCGATATTCATGGACGCCATGGAAATAATGAACGGCGGAATTCCGATAAAGGATACCATGAAGCCGTTGAAAAGTCCGAAGAGGAATCCGATCGCGACGCTCATCAGCATGGCAAGCACCATCGGAATGTGATAGGTTCCGAATGTATAACCGGCCATCAGCGCGCAGCAGAACATGACCGGCCCGATGGAGAAATCGATTCCGCCTGTCGCTATGACGAATGTAACGCCCAGCGCAAGGAACCCAAGGAAATACGCATAGTTCAGAATGCTCATGATGCGGCCCGGTCCGAAAAATCCCGGAATCGTCGCACAGAAAATGATGTACATCAGGATCATGATCGCGAACAGAACGATCCGGTTGAATCCCAGTTTTTTCACGATTGGAATTTGTTTGATCTTTTCCAAATTTCTCCCTCCTGTTTCACTTTCGTTCCCGTTATGTTAGTAATGCTGAAAACAGGAGCGATAACCCTAAGCCAACGTGTTCATTATGATATAATTTCGCGGAAATGTCAACGCATTCCTGTTCATGATGCCGAAACACTCCCGTGAAATTCCATCATCTCAATGATCTGCCTGCTTCGCCTCATAATCGCGGAACAGCTGCTCTGCCTCCGGATCTCCGGAAAACAGTTCTTCCCGGACGGCCCGGTTCCAGACCCGGAAAGCATCTTCCCGGCCATACTTCCGGGTGACCCCGGTGCTCATTTCCCAGGCATCCTTGACCATCTGCCGTTTTTTTTCTTCGGCACTGCTGCCCACCAGTCCGAAGGTTCCCCTTCTGTAGCCGCTGGAGGTACAGGTTCTGAAATAACGCTTTACCGTATTGCGAAGCTCTCTGTACAGAGCCTCCTCCCCCACCGGGCCGTACTGCTCTGCAGCTTCCAGGCAGAACCGCTGCCCTGTCATGGCAAGCTCCTTCTGCGCCCGTTTCCGGAAGAGCCGCCCCATATGAAATATCTGGATGAGATTCACGCACTCATACAGAAACAGATCCACTTCATTTCCGGGATCCTTCTCGTCCGTATAACGTGACTTGTAAAGAAGCTTCCGGAATGCATCCGCCCCGTCGTCCGGTCCCTCGCCAAGGAGCCGCTCAAGGACCCTCTTTCTCGCCGCCGGCTGAGACTCCCGGTAATATTCATTCCATCTGATGTTCTGTTCTGTCATGCCGGCGCCTTCCTGTGGACGTGATCACAAAATCAACTGTGACTATTATAGTCTTTTTCCTTTTTGTTTTTAATGGAATATTTTCCGTAAAAGGGTTAATATTTTACTGTTGCCGGAACGTGCCGGAAACAGATGTTTTCATTCCCACGGGCTTTCCGTTCTCTGCCAGTCAAAGGGGAAGATCAGCTTGGCGAAGTCCTCGTCGTACATGTTTTCTCGGGTCACCAGCTCACTGCCGGAATTGATGAAGGATTCTCCCGTATTGTGATTCGTAAGCCTTTTTATGGTCTGCTCCACGCCCAGATACCCCATCTTGAAGGCGCGCTGCACCACGATTCCCTGAAAAACGCCTTTTTCCATCAGGCGGACCATCTCTTCGGAAGAATCGATCCCGACCACCTTGATCTTTCCTGCTTTTCCATGGTCATCTACCGCCCGCGCCGCACCGGTCGAGGAATATTCGTTCATCCCGGCGATCAGGCCCAGGTCCGGGTATTTCTCCATCAGTTCCTCTGCCAGGTCGTAGGCCAGCTCATAGGAAGAATTGCAGTAAACCGTTTCCACAATCTGATCCGCCTGGCCGCCGAGGCCTTCCCGAAAGCCCTTCTCCCGTTCGCCCGAGGTGGATGTATCCTTTACGTGGCTGACAACCGCAATCTGCGTTCCCGGTTCGATCAGGGACGCCGCATAACTTCCCAGGGTCTTCCCTGCTTCCACATTGTCGGTTGCCACAAGAAGCTTCTCGTATCCGCCCTCGGCATACGAATCGATAAAGGTTACGAATATCCCGGAATCCCGGGCGTTCTTCAGATCTTCGTTTTCCTCCATGGTGGAGGGCGTCAGAAGAATGGCGTCCGGGCGCTCCGAAACAGCTTTCCGGATCAGCTCCTTCTGCCCTTCGATATCCAGCTCACTCTCCGGCACCATCACCTCCAGCTGGGCACCGTAGTCTTCTGCCGCTTTTCTGCAGCCTTCCATCATATAGATCCAGAAATCATTGGTGGTGTCCAGTGTCTTGGGAATATAGACCAGACGGAACTCCCTGGGCTTTTTTTCATGGATCCCGTAATATGCAATAAAGCCCGTGACGACAGCCGCTGCTGCGACACAGGCTGCCGTGACAAGTGCTCTTTTACTGATCATAAGGCGTTTCACCTCCGGTCTCAAAGGGGATGCGGATCCTGGCTGTCGTGCCGACGCCTTTTTCACTTCTGTAGGTGATCCCGTAGGAATTTCCGTAAAACAGCTTCAGTCTTCTCTGTACATTGTAAACGCCGATCCCGTTGGACCGGTAGTTTACCTTATGCTCATCGAAAATGTGCCTGCGGGTCTCCTCGTCCATGCCGACTCCGTCGTCCCGGATTTCAATTACGACATCGTCTCCGTCCCTGACCCCGGTGACGGTCAGAAGTCCCCTGTCTTCCTTGTATTTCAGTCCGTGGTAGATCGCGTTTTCTATGATCGGCTGGAGCGCCAGCTTGATAATGGTGGCGCGGGCCGCTTCGGGATCCAGCTCCAGCGAATATTCCAGCTTGTCCTGATACCGCATCTTCTGGATCGTCAGATAGCTTCCCGCATATTCAAACTCGCTTTTTACCGTAACGATCTCTTCTTCGTTTGAAATACTCTGCCTCAGCAGCTTTGCCAGAGAGGAGGTCATCAGGACCACCTCCTGGTTTTTTCCGCTCTCCGCCATCCAGATAATGGAATCCAGCGTATTATAAAGGAAATGCGGGTTGATCTGGGACTGAAGCGCCTTCATCTCGATCCGCCGTTTTTCCTCCTGCTCGTGAATATTCTGATCCATCAGGTTCCGGATGCGCCGGGTCATGGTGTTAAAGGACTTCGTCAGACTTCCCACTTCATTGTCCGT
>CAMNNM010000034.1 GCA_946545425.1 uncultured Blautia sp.
TAGGGCTGAAAGCCCAGAAATTCCACGTTGGAAATCTGCTCCCGGACTGCAAGCTCATTCAGCTGCTCCTTGCGGGAACCGGTGCCGAGTATCTTGATCCGGACATCCGTAGAGCCCGACTCCCAAAGCCTTTTTCCGGCCAGGACCAGTGTCCGTATATCGTAGCTGGTACTGATGCTGCCGGCGTAGGTGACCCAGAATTCGCCCTCCGGCTTCCGCACGGGAGCCGGTGCGCTTCCATCAGAAAAGCCTCCGGCCGCTGCGCCGTCGGCACAGAACTGTCGTACGCCGGCGTCAAAATCAGCCAGGTCGCACCCGACATAGACCGTAGCGTAGGGAATATCCCTTTTCTGATGTCTGAAAGCCCGGGCCGTGTAGTCTTCGCTGGTACCCACAACACCCGAGCAGCTTTTGTATACCCGTTCCGCGTCGGTATAGAACCGGCGTAGAAAAAAATTTCTCAGCTTCTCCTGAGGAAGCACCATCGACATGGCCTCGGGCCACAGGTCTTCCACATCCACGATACAGGGAACGTGGTTTTCGCGGCAGAGCTCACAGACCCCGGCGCCGATATCGTTGGCCGGAATGGAAATATATACCGCATCATAGCTGCGGATCCTGTTTTCCAGATAATGACGGATATTCCGGACAGCCTGCCGGTTGCTGAGGATCCTTCCGATCCCGATGTTACGCCTGTATGCCGGCGCATGGATAAAGGTAATCTGAAACGGATAGTGCTGCTTCCGGATCAGTTCCTTGTTCCTTGGCCGTTTTTCAAAATGCTGAAAGTCCGTGGTGATGACCTCCACGTCATACCCGGCGCGGGCCGCCGTCATCGCGATATGAAAAAAACGGGATGTCCCGGTCTCGCATGGAAACCAGAGATATCCCAGAGACACAATGGCAATCTTCTTCATGACTCACCCTTTCACGGGCGCATACCGCGCCCATCAGGCATCAAAGCTTCGCAGAAGGCGGCTCCTGCTGCTCCTGCTTCATGTGATCGATCTGCTCCTCCGAAAAACCCTCGGTACTCTCCCGCTGGAACAGGATCTTGAGCGTCTCAAACAGGATCTGAATGTCCAGCAAAAAGGAATAGTTGACGATATACATGAGGTCCAGCTTCAGCTTGTCCAACGCAGAGGTATTGTACTTTCCGTACACCTGGGCGTATCCGGTCAGGCCGCCCTTTACCTTGGCGCGGAAGGCAAATTCCGGGATCTCCCGGGTATAAAGCTCCACGTTTTCGATGCGCTCGGGCCTTGGCCCTACAATGGACATGTCGCCCTTCAGAATATTGAAAAGCTGCGGAAGCTCGTCCAGCCTGGCAGAGCGTATCATACGGCCCACCCGGGTGATCCGTTCGTCGTGAACTCCGGCAGGATGAGGCGCGCCGTCCTTTTCCGCGTCCACCACCATGGAGCGGAACTTCAGCATTATGAATCTGCGGTTGTTGATGGTGCATCGTTCCTGCCGGAAAAAGACCGGCCCGTGGTCCTCCGCATGGATCGCAGCCGCGATGACGATCATCAGCGGGCTCAGCACCACAAGGGCCACAAAGCTGAAAGCCACGTCACAGACCCGTTTCAGGATCCGCTGAAACAGGTTAAGGCCGATATTGCGGTTCAGGAACAGCGGTGTATCCACCACGTTCAGCTCCTCGGAGGCTTTGATGATAATGTCCGAAAGCTTCGGAGCCAGGTAGGCCCGTTTTCCAAGGTCGTAGCACTCCTTGATGATGCGGTTTTCCATCTGCGAGGGAACGTCGTTGATCAGCACGGCATCAGCGTCCGCAATACGGCGCCGGATCTCGTCAGTGCCGGCAGTACAGTCCACGGAATCGACGACTTTATATTTGTATTTCAGATCTGTCAGCTTCTCGGCCAGGTGATTCCGGTACACGCCATGAATCTCAACCAGCGTCAGGGGCTTGAAAAGCCTTCGGTAGCCCCAGATCATGGGCAGAAGCAGAAAACCGTAAATCAGTACCTGAGCCACGAACATGGGAATATAAACCTGCAGAAAGTCGAAGAAAAAACGGAACTGGCCGGTGATGGCAAGCGAGATGAACACCTCGGCCACATCTACCGTCAGGATCGTCAGGATTCCGGACGCCATCAGATTGGCCGTCCGCTCCACACCGATCTTAAACGCATGCATCCAGCGTCCCACCCATGCAAAAAGGGCAGCATAAATGAGGACCGCCATACCGATATTCGCGATCCCCAGCAGATGCCCCGTCTGATTGTTCACTTTTACGAAATCGTACCAGGCGTCGGTGAATAACGCCGTCGACCCGACGAGCAGTACAAACGAGCACAGCCATCGGTACAGATATTTCCCGGATTTTGATCTCATGCCATAAATTCTTCGTATGCAGGAAGCACCACGTCGGGCTTCCCGATCATTTTGACCAGCCCGTCGTGAAGCCATAAAACGCTGGTGCAAAGCTCCGCAACGGTATCCAGCTGATGCGAAACGATGACCACGGTCCGGTCATCCTTCTGGATCAGCTCTTTCATTTTATTATAACTCTTTTTCTTGAATTTCGCATCCCCGACGCTCAGCACCTCGTCCACCAGCATGATCTCCGCTTCCAGAATGGCCGTGATGGAGAAGGCAAGCTTGGAATGCATGCCGCTGGAATAGGTTTTGACCGGCAGATCGATAAACTGGCCCAGATTGGCGAACTCGATGATCTCATCCATCTTGGCCCGTACCTGCTCCTCCGTAAAGCCCAGCAGCATTCCCGACAGAATAATGTTCTCGCGGCCGGTCAGGTCGCGCTGAAAGCCGACTCCGATGGAAAGCAGGGATACATTATGACCGTGAAGATCAATGGATCCGCTGTCCGGTGCAAAAATGCCCGCAATAGCCCGGAGCATCGTGGATTTTCCGCTGCCGTTCTTTCCAACGATCCCCAGTATCTCACCCTTCGGCAGGGAAAAGGACACGCCCCGCAAAGCCTCGAAGTCCTGGGACTCAGCCTTTTTCAGATGAAGCAGGCTTTTGCGGATCGAGTAGGATTTGAGAACACGGTAGCGGATCTTCAGATCCTTTACTTCCAGTGCGATATCTTGAGACATACGAAAGGTTCCTCCAGAGTTACATGATCTTTACATAACTATTCTCGTACTTATACACCACATGCACACCGACGAAGCAGAGCAATATCGAAATGACCGCCCATACCGCCATGGGTCCGAAATAGGGCATGCTGGAATACAACAGGCACCGTCTGGCCGACTCGATCAGCGAAAGCGCCGGATTGCAGTACAGAAGCATCGTGCGGTAGGGCTCGTCGATACGGCCGTCGATCTGATAAAAAATACCGGACATATAAAAAATGATCCGTAGAATGATCTGCACCACATTGTGAAGATCGTCGATAAAGACGCCGAAATGCATGACGATGCAGCTGACGCCGAAGGTAAACAATATCACTTCCGCGAAGACCGGGATCAGGAAAACGACTCTCCAGGTCACCGGAACGCGGTACAGAAGCATCATGATCACCACCAGCACAAAGGAGATCAGCATCTTAAAGCCCTGGTTCAGCATCATCCGGATGATCAGAACATACTTGGGCAGATAAACCTTTGTGACGATGGAGCTGTTGTTCCGCATGGCCTTGACGCTGGTCTGGATCACACGGCTGGTAAAATCCCAGATGGTAAGACCGATAAATACGAAGACCGGAAAATACTGTACCTTGCTCTGAAAGATGATCACGGCGATAAAGCTGTAGACCAGCATGAACATCAGAGGATTCAGAATCCACCACAGCCAGTTCAGGTACGAGCTGGCCACCTCGGCCTTCAGGTCCGAACGGGCCGAATATCTGGCAAACGGAAAATACTTCCGCATATCATTCCAGAAACGTTTCCACATAATAATCGTTTACTCCACGTTCTCAAAAGTATGACGGTCGATGATCTCGCCGGTTTCGTTGTCGTAGACAAGAATCAGCACCTCCGGAGCCCTGTCCGGATTTGAGGGAAGCTCCAGAAGCTCGCCGTTCACACCGTCCACATAAAGCAGCGTATCGCCGTCGTCAAACCGGTAATCGACATTTCCGAAGTCCGCCTTCATGACACCGCCGTTGTCGCCGACGCACTCCAGCGTCTGTCCCGACATCTGGTCCACCGCCAGAAAATAATCCTCCTCCGCCTTGACGGCTTCGTGGATCTTTTCGGTGGTCATACTGCCGTCGACGCTCAAGTTGGCCAGCAGCCACTGAGTATTCTCCCTGCGCAGCAGCTGGGAGCCTTTTTTGAAATAAATAAAGGAGCTGTAATTCCGGTCGTGCAGAAGGACCAGATAGTTAAAAAACTTATCCATGTTCTTCAACGCGTCGGTCTTGTACTGCTTATAAGCGGCATATTGTGCATCCCAGAGCTCTGAAAAATCCTCGTCGCCGCGCTTGTCGGTCAGACCGTAGTTCTTCGCCAGGTATTTTCCAAGAAAATCCGTGATCTTCCGGGCGCCGGACGCGTTCATATGCCCTTCATCGTCAAAAAAGTCCGTATGAAGATCGATGGTGTCAAAATACCGGGGATCCAGGAAATTGACGTAATTCACATCCTGATCCCTGGCAATCAGGCCGGCTGCGGCCGATTCGTCGTACCGGATCTCCGCCGCATCGAAGGGCAGATAAACCAGCAGCACTTCGATCCCTTCGGTCTTGCAGTAGCTGATGAACTGTTTCAGATAATCAAACCCGGGCGTTGTTTTCACATTTCCGCCGATGCGCACGTCCGCCTCAGCCAGCCATTCGGTCTTGTCGCTGCCTTGAATCGAATGATGTGCGCTTCTCATATAGGCGCCTTTTTCGACGCTCGCACCGGTCTGGATCTCTTCGGTGTCAAGTCCCGACCAGCGGGTATGGTACAGAGAAAACGGCCAGTAAAAATCCATCCTCCGTTCCTGGGCTACCAGGTCCTTGATCGCGTCAATCTTCACGCCGCGCAGCGGAAAGGCGTCAAAGGAAATGTGCAGATAATTCTGATTATCGGCAACTTTCACTTCACTGTCAAGCGAAAAGCAGTCCAGCACGACCACCTTCGGCTTGTGCCGTTCGACGGCGTTCCGCATGACCCAGTAAGAAACCGGAATATAGCTGGCGTGACCGCCGAAATTGTATGAGGTTATTCCATAATCTTTCCAGAGCTCCATGGGAAAAATGCCGTTCAGAACGTGACTGGACCCGAAAAACATTACGTCGTAGTCGGTCCTGTCCCGCATGAACTCCTGATTTTTCTGATAGCTCTCTTTTCTCTGGGTGAATTTGTCAAGCCCCCAAAGGCCGCCCGCCGTAAGCACAAGCGTCAGCAGCACGCAAAGGATCCTGCCAAATATCTTAAATGTGTTTTTCATAATCTACGCTTTGTCAGAACTGGAAATAAATAAAACTCTGTGAGTCGTAAAGCGGTCCCCACATGCCCATCAGCAGAATAAAGCAGATCATCCCCGCGATGGCGACGCTCTGAATGATCCCGTTGCGGTGAATCACGGTATCCCGGAGACGCAGTCCGTTGTAGGCTGCCAGATCCGCAAAAAACAGAAACAGGATGCAGAGCATCAGCAGGTTAAAATTCATCACATCCAGACCGCACTTGTACATGCCCCCATTCAGAAAGACAGCCAGGTTCGTCCTGGTGAACAGATTCTTAATAATATCCACCGCCTGTTCCATGGACTCGGCCCTGAAAAAGATCCAGGCGAAATCCACCATGCAGAAGGTGATGACCGTCGCGATAATATGCCAGACGCCGTAAAAGAAGCCTCTTTTCTTCTTTTTTGCATAGTAGGCACTGTGGTGCATGCGGCCGTTACGGTCGGGCCGGTCAAAACGGACCCCCATTTTCCGGTCGCGTTCTTTTCGAATCGAACGAAGAATGGATTTCGGTATGTCCGCAAGAATCTGAAAGGCTCCGTGCAGCAGGCCCCATACCACATAGGTATAATTGGCGCCGTGCCACAGCCCGCTCACAAACATGGTGACCAGGATATTCAGATACCGCCTGAGAAAACCGCAGTGACTTCCGCCCAGCGGAATATATACATAGTCCCGGAACCATCCGGACAGCGAAATATGCCAGCGTCTCCAGAACTCGGAGGGGCTGGCCGAAAGGTACGGCGCAAAAAAGTTGTCCGTCAGGCGGACGCCCAGCATCAGGGCGGCGCCCATGGCGATGGTGGAATAGCCGTTAAAGTCGCAGTAGATCTGTATGGCAAACAGAAAAATACCGAGGATCATAAACACGCCGCGGTATCTGGTGTGGTTGGAAAACACGGTGTCCACATAGATGGCCGCGCGGTCCGCGATGACGATCTTCAGAAAAAATCCCCAGAGCATCAGAAGAAAACCTTCGCGCATATCGTCAAAGCTGCCCTTCATGGGCTTTGCCAGCTGCTTCAGAAGGTTTTTGGAACGCTCTATGGGGCCTGCCACCAGCTGCGGGAAGAAGGCCACGAACAGCGCATAGCGGAAGGGATTTTTTTCGGCGTAGGTGGTGCCCCGGTACACGTCGATGGCGTATCCCATGGCCTGAAAAGTATAGAACGAAATTCCGACCGGCAGGAGTATGTTGAATTTCTGCGGTACATAGATCACATGAAAATATGCCAGTACCTCTGCCGTGACTTCATTGAAGAAATTGAAATATTTGAAGAAGATCAGAACTGCCAGATTCAGAACGATGCAAATGAATAAAGTTAACTTCTGGCCGCCGGTCTGTTTCTGCCCGGGCGCTCTGTTCTGTCCCAGCAGTTCGATGATCAGGCCGCAGATGTAGGTAACGAGGGTGGTAAAAAGGATCAGCACGATATAGACCGGGTCCCAGCACATATAAAAGTAGTAGCTGGCGGCCAGAAGCCACAGGTAGCGTACCACCTTAGGCAGCGCATAGTATACAACTATTACGATTGGCAGGAATATAAGAAATTCCTGTGAATTGAACAGCATGCCGTCTTTTCTCCCCTTCGGACGAAAACGGCCCCGCTATGCGGGGCCGCTGACCGTACCCAATATTATCTGTTACCGATGATCATGACCAGTCGTGGAAGAACATGCAGTCATACCACTGATAAGCCCGCTTTGCGTCGGGGCTTCCAAGGGCATACCAGCTGTCCACGGACATGAAACCAAGGAATGAAAAATCTTTTCCGTCGTTGAAATTGGGGCCCAGCGATCTGGGCGTTCCGTATTTCACGTAATTGTTGAAGATGTTGATGGCGTTGTCGACCGCCGCATAAGCTGCTGCCTTGCCGGCCGCGTCGCCGTAGTCGCCTTCCAGTCTTCTCTGGATCGCCTGTTTTCCGTTAAGCGGATACTTGACAACCGAGAACTGAAGCGGGTTGGTCTCGTAAATAACCAGTGAAACGTCTGCCGGGAAGTCCGGATCGATGGTTGCGTTCAGAATAGTCAGCGCAACTGCCGTCATTCCGGTAAGTCCCATATCGCCCATCTCGGCATCGACACATGCCGCCATCAGGTCTCTGTCGGAATACTTGCCGGTGTAAACACCGTGTGTCAGGTATTCTGCAGCCATGTCGAAGGTTTCTCCGGTGGAGTCCGTTACTTCTACATAAGAGCCTTTGTCAACATAGTCGTAGGTCTTTCCGTAAAGCGAGTAGGTTTCGGGAATGGCCGTCGCCGTGTTGGAAGCCTTGATTTCCGTAACGACGCCCTCTGCGTCTGCCCGGTAGATTTTTCCACCATACTCAAAAGTAGCGTTGACATACATATGGCCGTTGCTGTCGAAGAACCTCTGTGCCCCTTCAATGGTCGCCCAGCCGATATGGCCGTGGCCGTCCGTCGGATTAAAGTAGTAGGTATTTCCGCCAAACGTCTTGAACCCTTCCTTGCACATCTTTCCGTTATTATAGAAATAATACGGATAGGTCCGGTTCTTTTCTTCGATGGTGATCATTCTCACCTCGCCGGTGACCATGGCGTAGGTCTCAGGATCAAAATAGTAGGTAGCTCCGCCGATTACCTGGAAGCCTGTCTGCGCCGCTCCCGTGGCTGCTCCGAAAAGCCATACCTTGCCGTCGATCTTGCGAAGATGGCCTTTGCTCAGCAGGCCGTTTGTCATGTAGTTGGAAGTCGGTTCGAAATAGTAGTAGTCCTTTCCGATCTTTTTGAGTCCGGTGATCGCAAGTCCTGTCACATTATGGAAATAGCGGTACTGCCCGTTGACCTTCACAAGTCCCCGCTGCATGATTCCGTTTCCTGTATGGAAATAACGTACCTGATTGGTGCCGACCTTTACGAAGCCGGTAACCATGTACCCCTGCACGCCCGGCACGGGGTTGATGTATCTTTCATAAGTGTCGCCGTTTTTCCACCAGCCAAGCCGCTGGGAACCATCCGAGTAGAAGTAATACCACTTGTCGTTGATTTTCTGCCAGCCGGTCTGCTTCACATCGTTAACATAGTAGTAACCTTTGCCGTTCTGTACGACAAAACCGTTTTTTACAGCAGCCTGTACAGGGAGTTTGAAAGCGAAAAGCGCTGCAGCAAACACTGCTGCCACAAACAATATTCTGAACCATTGTCGGATATTCAGAAAATCAGCTGCTTCCGTTCCCTTCTTTTTCATAATTTTGACCTCATTATTAATTAATCTCTAAATTAGTTTTTAACATATTTCGAAAAGTTTTCAGCCGTGTTAATTATAGCCGAAAAGCGCTGTTGTGTCAAGCAATACGGGCTTAACATCTATGAAACAGAAGCAAAAACCGCCGGACTCACAGCAGAAAAAGGACATGCGAAATAACATATACGCTATTTCGTATGTCCTTTCATCTTCTCTCTGATGTACTGCCGGACGCTGATTTTTTACGCTGCGTTAAGCAGCTGGATCATATATTCAAAATATCTCAGACTTGTAAACGACGTGTAATGAAGGCCATCCTCGGTGCTGTACCCGGTGCTGGCCAGATAGCTGTAGGTGTCCAGATACGTAAACTGCGGCGCCAGGCGTGCCCGGACCGTAGCGTTGAACATAAGCACCGCCTTGGGGCTGCACAGCGTAAGAGACATGCCCATTTTCTGATAATAGGCCTCCTGCTGCGCCGGATTTACCGGATTGACCGACATGTAAAACAGGGAGGCACGCGGAGCCAGCGTCTGCAGCTCGGTTCCCAGATGCTCCATGTACGGCACGTAGTCCGAAAAATCGGCATTGTCGCCGCGAAGAGAATTTACGCCGAGATTGAATACAATGGCGATCTTCTCCCTGCCCTGGTTCTTTAAGCTGGTCACAAGCTCGGTCAGCTCGGGCGCACCATACTGCTGAAGCCAGGGAAGCCGCTGGCCGCTGGCCGCGACGAAATACAGATGCGGATATTTTTTCAGATAATCCGTGCGCAGATCAAGTGCCTGTTTCAGCCGGACCATGCGGGAATCCCCTACCATGATCAGCGCGTCGTATTTGCTGGTATTCGGCGTATGAAGACTGCCGGTGGAAAGCTGCTGCTCGGACCGGTAGTTGTAAAGAGCCGCATAAAACTTAAGGTTGCCATGCACTGACGGGATTTCTTCTCCCATCTCATAGGCAATATTGGCACCCCCGGCCTCCGTCACGAAGCAGTACTTCTGTGTGGACCATCCCATAAATGTATAACCCGCAAGGTTTGCCATGGAAGGAACCGCCACGGAATCGCCGGCCTTTACGGAATATTTCTTAAAGGCACCGCCGTTGTAGGTGCAGAACTCCACGGTAAAGACCTCGGTACATACGCCGTTCTCATCGATGGAATAGGTTCTGCCGCCGATGACGTAGGCCTCCTGGCTGGTCACCAGCTTGCCCGCGGAGGTGAAATAATACATATTGTCCCGCCACCTGAGCCAACCGCGCACCATGGCGCCGGTCCGGCTGTAAAAATAATACCGGGCGTTGTTAAAGGTACGCCAGCCGGTAAGCATGTAGCCCTGCGCACAGAAATAATAATAGTAATTTCCGACCTTGGTAAAGCCGGTATGCATGTAGCCGTCCGCCGGATCCATGTAATACTTCTTTGCGTTCACTTCGAGCCAGCCCGCTGTGCGCACGCCCGTATCCGGATCCATGTAATAGCGGCGGTTTCCGTAATTCAGCCAGCCTGTATAGCAGCGGCCGCTGTTTCCGCATATAAAGTAGATCTTTCCGTTCAGTTCGTAAAACCCGGCCTTGGTGATATATGTCCCGTCAGCCTTTCTCCAGGAATAATAGCCCAGACGCTGTTTCACCCAGCCGCCCTTTCCGGCCGAGTAAAGCTCCGAAGACGGGAACGTCAGCGCTCTGACCGGCTGCGGTCTCGCAAAGAGCATCACAAACAGGATAAACAGGCCCGCTGCCAGAAGCAGAAAGCGCCTGATCCCTCTTCTGCCTTCAGCCGGATCTCCCCTCCGTTCTCCGTCCGAAGCCATTTCCAATATGGTCTCCTCCATTAATGATCTCCTTCCGCAGGCCTCCCCAGTCTGCTTCTGAATTTTTTCAGAACCGATTTTCCCTTCTGAACCGCCTTTGTCCCGGCGCTCTTAGCCTTAATGGCCGCCGCTCCGATGCGGTAGCTCTCGGATCTCCTCATGTGCTGCGCATAGTCTTTGGGATTAACGGTCTTGATGGTCAGATAGTCCTCCGGCGCCTTTATAAGGATCTGCAGATCGTTGTACAACTCCCCGCCGCAGATTTCCGGCTTCAGATACCCTCTGTCGCAGGCGCGGTCAAGCTCCGCCGCAATGTAAGATGCATAACGGGAACGGATAGATGCCCTCGCCTTCAGAAGTGCGGCCATGCAGTCTTCCGCCTTCAAAGTCCAATAATACGGACGCAGGCTTTTCCCAAGCTCCCCGCGAGAGAGCATCGTGTTAAAAGCCTCGTCGTACTCCCGGTTGAGCGTGCAGAGCTCTTCCATGGACTGGATGCGCGCCGCCCGGATCACCCGGTTCATATAAAACGGCGTATCCATGGCCAGAATCCGCTCCGCTGCCGCCATAGTCCGGATAAAAAATCCGGTATACCGGAAGGTTCCCGGTGTGATCTCCAAAAACTTCAGATTATTATACTGCAGGAACTCCCGTCTGAAAAGCCCTGCCTGAGGAAATCTTCCCAGCATCAGCAGCTCCGGGCAGGCTTTCATGTCGAAAACGGTTCCATAGTCTTCCGCTTTTTCGGACAAACGTACGCGTTTAACGGTCCTGTCGCCGGTCCCGCGCTTTTTCAGATCCAGGTCATCCCAGAAGGAAAAACAGTCCGCAAGCAGAATATCCGCACGTTCACCGGACGCTGCCCGGTACATGGTCTCGAGCCCGTCCCGGCGAAGGCTGCAGTCGGCTTCGGGGAACATGACATATTCGCCGGACGCCTGTTCCACAGCCAGATTGGCGCAGCGTCCGAGATTCACCAGCTTCCAGGCTTCGGAAGGCTTGTCAAGTGTCTGCGGATCCACCGGCTCGCGATACCGGATCAGACGGATCCTTGCGTCCTTATCAGCAAGACTCTGCGCTGTTTCAAAAGAATCGTCCCGCGAGCCGTCATCCACGCACAGGATCTCAAAATCCTGAAAAGTCTGATTGCAGAAGCTTCTCAGGCACTCCCGCAGATATTCCGCGTTGTTGAACATCGGTATGATCACCGAAATTTTAGCCATTCCAGAATCCTTTCCATAAAACCTGTCATTTCGTTATTTCCCGCGCCATGGCCGTCCGGATGTGCCCGGCCGTCTCTTTTTATTCCATGGCAGCCCGGATATTTCCGGTCATCTCCTGTTCACGCCGGTGGCACTGCTCCGCGATCTCCTGCCCCGCTTCTTTACACTCCGCCCGGTAATCTGTCCTGTCCCGGAATCTGGCGGCGTAGTCTTTTACGCTTCGCACCGGCGCCCCGGTCTTGTTCTGCACCATCTCCTTCGTGCGGCGCGCACCATCCTTCACACAGTTCAGCGCTGCAGGTCCGGTCTTTTTCACCAGCTGTCTTGTATTTCTGAAGGTCCTGACCGCTGCGTGATAGGGCTCTGTCAAAAAGAAGCCCGCACGGTATTCCGGCGAAATGCGGATTTCTTCTATTTCCGGATCGGAAAGCAGCATAAACCGCAGATATTCCTCGGGGTTGTTCAGGATCATGTTCAGCTCATGCCAGGCCGGCCGCGGGAACACGTCCTTTTTCAGAAGACCGTCCGCCTTTGCCTCGAGAAGCTCACGGCGGACCTTTTCAAGATATTCTCTCCGGAGCTCCGGCGCGATCCTTTTCAGGGTCGGCGTATAGTTAAAGAATCTCTGACGCCAGTAATCATATTTGAACCGCTCCCAGGTCGCCGGATGCTCCATCAGAACATCCCGGATCCAGTCGTATTCCGCATTGATGGCGTTTACCTTGCCCGTGTTGCGAACCGAGGAATTGGGATTGTCGCGGCGGTTTCTGTAATAAGGCGTATCCACGATCATCCCCCGCTCGGCGAAGGCAAAGGTCTGAATTTGAAAACCGTTGTCCTGAAAGGACGCCCCCGGGGTTTCGTGATGCCGGATCCCGGCTTTCAGCAGAAATTCACGACGGTAAATGCCACTCCAGGTATTCATTTTGTAGATCAGTCTTCCCGGCTCGCGGCACGGACAGAACACCTTGTTGTAATCTTCTTTATTAAGAGACAGACGGTTCAGGGTCAGTTCCATATCGCCGCTTTCGTTGTCCCTGCGGAACCGGTAAAAATCAGCCTTGACCAGATCCAGCCGGTTTTCGGAAGCAATCTCGTACAGGTCCTCGTACATGGTTTCGGCCACGTAGTCGTCCGGTTCCACAATGCCGATGTATTCTCCTGTCGCCGCGTCAAAGCCTTTGTTCATGGCCTTTCCGTATCCGCCGTTGGGGCCCGTCAGCACCACGATGCGCGGATCGGCCGCCGCGTACTCTCGGATAATGTCCAGCGAATGATCGGTGGACCCGTCGTTGACACAGATGATCTCGATATCCCGGAGAGTCTGGCCTGTAACACTGTCCAGGCATTCCCGCAGGTACTGTTCCACATTATATGTCGGAATAATGATCGAAACCTTTGGCATGATGTCTCCTTCCTTATGAACTGCCTCAGTTTGCGTGCGGTACCCGCAGGATCCCCTCGCGGAAGTCCTGCAGCTTTTCACGGATGGACGGATCCAGCACCCCGGCCCCGGCCGCCCGCGTCTCCCAGACTTCGATGTCTCTCAGCTCCGCGGCGAGCACCTCACGCGACAGCTTTTCCGACGCCCCGCAGCCCTGCAGGAGATTTTCCGTTATATGATAAGAACGGATCATATTGTCGAACCGGTGCCCGATGCCCTTTGAAAGAGAATCCTTCACGCCCGTCGTGTGGATCACCATTACCTTGTGGGTCAGCGCGATCCGCTCACCCTCCAGACAGGTCCAGGTGAAGAAGGTCCGGTCGTTGCAGTTTTCGTTGTCGTTAAAGCGGATGCCCTTTTCCATCAGAAAGCTGCGCTTATACAATGCATTCCACGGCACCACCGAGACCTTGTCCAGGAATTTACGTGGAAATTCACGGAAATCCATGAGCTTCGCATCGCAGGCCAGAGGAATGCCCGCCATAGTATAACGGAAGTTCTCTCCCGTCTGTTTTCCGGCATTCTTTGCTTTTTCCCTTGCCGCCCTTGCAGCGGCCTGATTTTCTGTTTCCGGAAACACGAGTCCCAGATTTTTCAGCATTCCCTGGAGCCTCCGGCCCTGAAAAGCGGCCAGCTCCTTGATACGGCTGCCGGCCGGCCGTTTCGCATCTTCCGGCACGCTCCGCACTTCGGAAGCAGTCTTGATCCAGTCCAGCTCCATCTCGCAGCAGAGCCTGTAGATTTCCTGATAGGCACCGGGCTTTACCATATCGTCCGCATCAAGAAAATGCACATAGCGTCCCTTCGCGGCTTCCAGGCCGATGTTCCGGGCGATGCCTGCATGCTGATTGCTTTCGTTTGTAATGACCTTCAGGTTCGGATATTTCCGGGCAAATTCCTTCAGAATCTGAGGGCTTCTGTCCGTCGAGTGATCATCCACGCATATGACTTCAATGCCGTCCATCTGGTGCGTCAGCACGCTCAGAAGCGTCTGCTTCAGAAAAGCTTCTTTATTATATATGGGTATCACAACTGAAAGCTTGACGTCCCATTCATCTGCCGGCCGCTCCATGATCTCGCGGTACTGCTGGTACTCGCCCTGATCAAAGAAATAAGCCTTGTCGGATGCATGGGCGTTGATCCCGAATTCCTCGAACCACTCGTCCCGCAGCTTGTTGTAAAGATCCGTCCGGGCCTCGCCGCCCAGTGTGGACAAATTCCACAGGCTTGCATGCAGGCAGTAGCAGATGTAATCCCTCTCCAGTTCCTCGTAAAGACCGTGCTTTTCGAGATTTTCCTTCAGAGATATAAGCGCGTCGTGGAAGCAGTGCCACGATTTGCTGCGCGAATTGGACAGAGACTTTTTATCTTCCCGTCTCTGGTGCGCGTATACTTTGTCAATATAGGAAATCTTATCGGCCAGAACCAGCGCCAGAAAGACAAATCTCATGTCGTTGGTAGTCCGCTGTTCCTGGAAGGTCAGCTCATAACGTTCCACAAAGCTTCGCGTATAGACCTTGTCCCAGGCCCATCCCACAATGCTTTTGAAAACATTCCCGGAAATGTTGCGGAAGCTGAATGGCATGTACGGAGGCATGCATTCGGTTCTGAGCGCGTACCGCGCATTCCGGTACGTCCCGGAGCCTTTCACATATTTACCGTCCCGGAACTGACCCGTGCCGTCCACATACTGATCGCAGCGGAAAACCACAAAGTCCGAGCCGTCTTCTTCCAGCTTCTTTACGGAATCCTCCAGCATCTCCGGCTCGAAGAAATCATCCGCATCCAGGAAGGAAAGGTATTTCCCCTTTGCCACTCTGAGTCCATGATTTCTTGCCGCTCCGGCACCACCGTTCTCCTGCGGCACCACTACGACACGTGAATCTTTTCCTGCGTACTCCCTCAGAATATCGATCGAGTTGTCCGGAGATCCGTCATCCACACAGATTACTTCGATGTCCTGCAGTGTCTGCGCAAGAACACTGTCGAGACATTGCCTGAGGTTTTTCTCTGCATTATATACTGGTATGATTACTGATACAACCGGTGCACTCATGTTTTTCAACTTTTCTCCTTTGTATA
>CAMNNM010000035.1 GCA_946545425.1 uncultured Blautia sp.
CTCCCTCAGCTTCTCCATGATGCGGTCCGCATCCTCCCCAGTCTGGGGCGTGGGCTGATAATTATTGTAGGAATAGTCCGAACTCACCGAGCACGGGATCAGGTTGACCACATTGTCGTTGACCAGCTGACCGTTCTCAATCGTAAAGGTCTGCTGATAAATAAACGTATCCATCTCCGTCGGCCAGGGATTTCCGCCAAAGCAGAAGTTTGCAAGGCCGTAACAGATGTTCTTCCCTTTATACGTTTCGATTCCCTGAATGACATGGGCATGATGTCCGCATACCAGGTCGGCGCCGTAATCTACTGCCATTCTGCCAAGCGCATACTGCACTTCGTCAGGATACTGGTCCAGTTCTTCTCCCCAGTGCAGGATGACGATCACAATCTGGGCTCCTTCGGCGCGCATCTTCTCGATGTTCGATTTCATTTCGGGAGCAATGTCAAGATATTCGTTCAGAACATATGTGCCCACAAGACCAATCTTTACGCCTTTGACTTCCATCATGGCCGTCTGGTCGGGTCCGTCCGTGACAACGCTTCCAAAGTAAACGATGTTTTGTGCCGCAAGCGCTTCCTTTGTTTCGTCCACGCCCTGCTGACCATAGTCGAGAAGATGATTATTGGAAAGATTAACTGCCTCGATATCGCCGTCCGCAAGGATTTTCGCGTAAGACGCCGGCGCTTTGAAACAGAACTGACGGTCACGCCGGTCGGTCGATTCCGTATAGGTGCATTCATTATTGGCGATGGTCAGATCGTCCGCTTCAAAAATGCTTTTGACATTCTGCATGAAGTATTCTGATCCATAGTTGTCATAAAATGCGTTCAGGCTGGTATCGTAGTCAAAGCTCTCATCCATGCCCAGGGTACAGTCGCCTACCACCGAAACCGTCAGAGAAACCGGCGGCTGTGCCTTATCAGGCTCTGCCTGTGCTTCCGTCTGGGATCCGGCTGTTTCCTGCGAAGATGCTTCTTCATCCGGCACAAACGGCGCCGTCTGTCCTGCTTCCGGTGTTTCAGCAGAACCGGAGCTGTGCTTTTTTACGCACGAAGAGATAAGGGAAGCCAGAACAAGGATCATAATAAACAGAAAAACGCCGAATCCTGTCAGTATCAGTCTTCTGCGTATCATTTTTTTTCTTCTTAGTCTGGCTCTTCTGCGGCGTGCGGCAGCACTGGAGCGTTTTCTTGGACTGTTTTCATCAGGCATAGTTTATCGACCTCCGTTTGTATCTGCTCAGTGCCTGAACAGTTACCTCCGTTTTTTCCTATAGTAGTATAGGAAATTCCTGACGATTCGTCAACATAAACTCTTTACACCCCGACCGTATTCTGATAAATTTGTAGTGAATCCACTTATAGGGATGCAGTGTTTTAGAACAGGAGGACCACCCGTGAAAAAAATCAGACATCTGCTGATCATGCTGTTCATGCTGATCATGGCAGCCGGCATCAGCGCAACCTGTATTCTTCCCGAAGCTACTGTTACGGTCATCGGCAAAGACACCGCGGCTAAGAAGAGTAAGAAAAATAAAAACAAGCAGAAGACAGAAACGAATAACAGCTCTTCCGTTTCGGTGAAGGAGGACGGAACCTATACGTCAAAGGACGAGGTCGCGGCCTACATTCATCAGTTCGGTCACCTGCCTTCCAATTATATAACCAAGAAGGAAGCCAAGAATCTCGGATGGATCAGCTCCGAAGGAAATCTCGATGAAGTTGCCCCGGGGAAAAGCATCGGCGGTGACCGCTTCGGGAATTACGAAGGACAGCTGCCCGAAGCAAACAGGCGTCAGTATTATGAATGTGATATTGATTTCACCGGCGGCCGTCGAAACGCCAAACGGATCATCTACTCAAACGACGGGCTGATCTTCTATACAGAGGATCACTACAGCACCTTTGAACAGCTTTACTAAATCCCGAGGAGGAAAGAGTATATGAAATCATTGGAATTGGCTCTGGCTTCTTTTGAAAACAAGGAGGCAGTTCATGCATACCTGGCAGAACAGCTGGATTTTCCGGACTACTACGGAAAGAATCTGGATGCACTCTACGATGTGTTGACGACAGAAATAAATGCCCCGGTCTGGGTGCGGTTCGATTTTTCCGGCCTTGGCGATATGACCCTGGTCACATATTATAAAAGGATGCTCAAGGTTTTTCAGGATGCCTCCCAGGAGGTTCCGGAGATTCTGGTAACAGCGTCCGGTATTGTCGATAACGAAGAATAAAGAATCTGCCGTATTATGAAGATATGGCGGGTGACAGATATCCGTGAGGAACGTCAGAAAGACATTCTCCGGGGATATCTGTCCCCCGCCATTTTATGTGCCATGAACCGGCAGTTTTATTCAATAAACATGGCATCACCGAAGGAGAAGAACCGGTATCTCTCCTGCACCGCCGCTTCATAGGCTTTCATGATCCTGTCCTTGCCGGCCAGGGCGCTCACAAGCATCAGCAGCGTCGACTCCGGCAGATGGAAATTGGTGATCAGGGCGTCCACGATCTTAAACCGGTAGCCCGGATAAATGAAGATATCCGTCCAGCCGCTTCCGGCCTTCAGGATTCCGTCGTCTGAGGATGCGGATTCCAGAGTCCGGCAGCTGGTGGTTCCAACCGAGATCACGCGGCCCCCGTTCTTTTTTGTCTCGTTGATCAGCCGTGCCTGTTCTTCTTCCACTACATAGAACTCGGAATGCATGTGATGCTGCTCCACATCGTCGACCTTTACGGGACGGAAGGTCCCAAGTCCGACATGCAGGGTCACGTGTGCGATCCTGATGCCCCTCTCCTCCACCTGTTTAAGAAGCTCCGGCGTAAAATGAAGACCTGCAGTCGGCGCCGCAGCGCTGCCTTCATGTTTTGCGTAGACCGTCTGATAACGGTTCTTGTCTTCCAGTTTATGCGTGATATACGGGGGAAGGGGCATTTCGCCCAGTGCATCAAGAATTTCTTCAAAAATACCGTCGTATTCAAAATGGATCAGCCGGTTGCCCTCGTCGATCACGTCAATGATCTCACCCTTAAGCCGTCCGTCGCCGAACAGGATCCTTGCGCCGGGACGGGCCTTTTTTCCGGGCTTTACAAGGCATTCCCAGACATCGTTTTCCCTGCGCTTCAGAAGCAGGATTTCGATCAGGGCGCCGGTTTCCTCCTTGTGTCCGTAAAGCCGGGCCGGAATGACCTTGGTATCGTTGATCACCAGACAGTCTCCCGGCTTCATATAGTCCAGAATATCCGTGAAATGTCTGTGCTCGATGCTGCCGTCCTTCAGAGACAGATGAAGAAGCCTGGATGAACTTCTGTCCTTCAGGGGATCCTGTGCGATCAATTCCTTCGGCAGATCATAATAGAAATCAGATGTTTTCATGCTGCGTTTCCTCTTCCTTCAGCTCTTTTTTGAGCTTTCTGACATATTCCCATTCCTTGCCTGTCAGATCGGCGTTTTTTAACAGATCCGGCCGTTTCCTGACCGTCCGCTCGATGGACTGCTGACGTCTCCACAGATCCACATTCGCATGGTGTCCCGAAAGGAGGACTTCCGGAACCGGTCTGTCGTGCCACACTGCAGGACGGCTGTACTGCGGATATTCCAGAAGGCTTTCGGAAAACGATTCCGTTTCCGGAGAATCTTCGTTTCCCAGTACACCGGGAACCAGCCTGGAGATCGTATCCATCATGACCATGGCGGGAAGCTCTCCGCCGGTCAGCACATAATCCCCGATCGAAACCTGATCAGTCACGATTTCCTCGAGGACCCGCTCGTCGATTCCTTCATAATGCCCGCACAGAAAGATCAGGTCCTCCTCCTTTGCCAGCTCCTTTGCCATGGACTGCGAAAAGGTCTCACCCTGGGGCGAAAGATAGATAGTCCTGACCGGATGACCGAGCTTTTCGGCAATGGACTTCCAGGCCAGAAAAACCGGTTCGGCCTGCATCAGCATGCCGGCTCCGCCTCCATAGGGATAGTCGTCCACCTTCTGGTGTTTATTGAAGGCAAAGTCTCTTATGTTGACGGTATCGAGGGTCAGAAGACCTTCCTGGATCCCCCGTCCCGTAATACTCTCTCTCATCACGGATCCGATCATTTCCGGAAACAGCGTCAGTACATGAAAATTCATTCCAGCATTCCTTTCAGAAGAGAGACAGTCATCCGCATTCCTTCTACGTCCACCGAGCGGATACAGTCCTTTATGGCCGGGATCAGCACATCTTTATGCTCCGGTGTCGTCACAACATAAACATCGTTGGCACCGGTCTGAAGGACATCCTTCAGTACTCCCAGCTGCGTTCCGTCCTCCAGGAACACCTGCATGCCGATCAGATCCACGATATAATACTCATCGTCGGAAAGCTCCTGGCCCAGTTCCCGGGGGATCCACAGATCCTTTCCCCGGAGCTTTGCCGCATCCTCCACCATATCGATCCCCTTGAATTTCAGGATCACAAGATTCTTGAAAAACCGTACCTTTTCGATCTCGAGCCTTGTGCCCTTTTCGGGATCCTCTGCCGTCACGTATTCGAGATCCAGGAACCTCCCGGCATCATTTGTCAGAGGAAATACCTTCACCTCTCCGTGTACTCCGTGAGTCGTGGTGACCTGACCCACCTTCAGAAATTTTTCCATACGGGTTCTCCTTTTCCCTGATACGCGAAAGGAGCCATGTTTCCATAGCTCCTGTCTCTCACTGCAGAATATCAACGATAACTTTTTTGCTGCTCCTGCTGGAAGCTGCCTTCACAACGGTTCGGATCGCCTTGGCAATTCTGCCCTGCCGGCCGATTACCTTGCCCATGTCATCCGGGCCAACCTTCAGTTCGATCAGAATTTCGTCTTCATTTTCTGTTTCAGTGACAACTACCTGGTCAGGATGATCTACAAGTGATTTTGCGATCACTTCGACAAGCTTTTTCATAACATACCTCCCGCGTCTGTCCGCAAGCGGACATCACGGAACTGCCGTCCTGACAATTCCTTATTTCTCAATACCGGCGTTCTTAAGAAGACGGGCAACGACGTCTGTCGGCTGAGCTCCGTTGCCAAGCCACTTCTTTGCTGCTTCTTCGTCGATCTTTACAAGGCTGGGCTCACAGTTCGGATCGTAGGTTCCGATCTCCTCGATGCATCTTCCGTCACGTTTGTCACGGGAATCTGCAACGATGATTCTGTAAAACGGTGATTTCTTCTTGCCCATTCTTCTAAGTCTGATCTTAACTGCCATTTTTGTTTCCTCCGTATACTTTAATAGATTATGTAATGTTTTTTCAAAGTGTATCCATTCTGTCTGAAAACACTCTGCTAACTGTTTTAACGCGGTATCAGAACGGCAGGCGGAACCCGCCCCGCATTCCGGATTTTCCGCTCATGAGACCCGGCATCTGCTTCATCATCTTTTTGCTCTGTTCAAACTGCTTGACCAGCCGGTTCACTTCTGAGATATCAACTCCCGCACCCTTTGCAATCCGGTTTTTTCTGGAAAGATTCAGGATGGAAGGATTGGACCGCTCTGCCGGAGTCATGGAAAGGATGATGGACTTTGTTCTCTGAAGCTGGCTTTCGTCGATCATTCCTTCTATATCTTTGTTTTTCCCGCCAAGTCCGGGAAGCATGTTCAGAATGCTGCCGATGCCGCCCATCTTGTTCATCTGTTCCATGCTGGTAAGATAGTCGTTGAAATCGAAGTCCATTTTCTTGAACTTCTTCTGCATCTCCTGGGCCTGTTCCTTGTCGACGGATGCCTCGACCTTTTCGATCAGACTCATCACGTCTCCCATTCCCAGAATCCGGGATGCCATCCGGTCCGGATAGAAGGGCTCGAGATCATTCAGCTTTTCGCCCATACCGGCATAAAGGATCGGCGTACCGGTGACAGCCTTGATGGACAGAGCAGCTCCGCCTCTGGTATCGCCGTCCAGCTTGGTGACGATGACCCCGTCGATGCCGACCTTGTCGGTAAAGGCCTTGGCCACGTTCACGGCGTCCTGTCCCGTCATGGCGTCGACCACCAGCAATGTAAAGTCCACATTCACGGCTTCTTTGATGTCGGAAAGCTCCTGCATCATTTCCTCGTCTACGTGAAGACGTCCGGCCGTATCGATCAGGACCACGTTAAACTGATTTTCTCTGGCGTACTCGAGCGCTCCCTTCGCAATGTTCACGGGACTGATCTTATCGCCCATCGAGAACACGGTCAGACCCTGCTTTTCTCCGTTCACCTGGAGCTGTTTGATGGCAGCGGCCCGGTATACGTCAGCCGCAACAAGAAGCGGCTTTCTTCCGTTCTTCTTTAAAAGCCCTCCAAGCTTGGCAACCGTGGTCGTCTTACCTGCACCCTGAAGACCGGCCAGCATGATTACCGTGATCTCGCTGCCAGGCTTCAGCGGAAGCTCCTTCATATCGCTTCCCATGAGGCTTACCAGCTCTTCGTTTACGATCTTGACCACCATCTGTCCGGGATTCAGACCATTCATGACGTCTGCGCCTACGGCCCGCTCCTGAACGGATTTTGTAAACTGCTTTACGACCTTGAAGTTGACATCCGCTTCCAGAAGCGCCATTTTAACTTCCTTCAGCGCGGTTTTGACGTCCTCTTCCGTAAGCCTTCCCTTTCCTCTGAGCTTTTTAAAGACATTCTGAAGTTTTTCGGTTAAGCTTTCAAATGCCATACTCTATAATTCCTCCAATACGGCTTCCGCGATACGTGCGATCTCGCTTTCGTGGGACGCAAGCGCCAGTTCCCGTATTTTCTGAACCTCCGTCCGCATACTCAGGAATTTTTCCACCAGCCGGAGCTTTGACTCATATCCGCTGAGTATCGTATTGCATCTGCGGATCATATCGTGGACGCCCTGACGGCTGATGCCGAATTCTTCCGCGGCCTCTGCCAGGGAAAGATCATCCCGGATCACGCTCTCATAGATTTCCTGCTGGCGTTTTGTCAGCAGCTCCCCGTAAAAATCGTACAGAAGAGTCTGCTCTACAATTTTTTCCATAAGCATCACCTTGCCTATATTACAGGAAAGATTTTATGGTGTCAAGTATTTTTTCTTTACACCTTTATTCTTTTTCTTCCGCATCAGCGTCGTCACGGGAGGTCTTTTCGATATAATAAAGCCTTGCGTCAAAATCTCTGAAAAGTCTTGTTTCTTCCGGCGAATATCCCGTTCCGGCATAGGCGTCCTTCAGATTGACGCCGGCATACATCAGAAGATCGCCGGGCACCGTCACATCTTCCTTCTCCGACTTCATGCGGACCACCCGGGCGATCCCCCTGTGGACCAGCGAATCCTGCCGTATATGAAGAGGAAGCACCGTATTGATCAGCGATCCGAATTCCCTTATGTCATATTCAAAGGGAAGCATCTTAAAATGATATATTTCTTCCGGATCAAGGCCTGCGGCCCGGAACACATCCTTGCGGCAGGCCGCCTGTGTCAGTCCCTGCATGAACATGCCAACAGCCCTGCCGCTTTTCCGGTCGGAAATGCACCACTGATACTGCCTGCATTCTTCCCCTCTCTGACCGGTTACCGGAATCCTGTAAAACTGCCCCCTCTGAAACAGCTTTCTGTGTTTCTTATAGAAACGGATCTGCTCCTTTATTTTCTTCTGCTCTTCCGCAGAAAGCTCCGAAACATTCAGCTCGTATCCGAGTACACCAAAGGCTGCCGAGGCATATCTCGCCTCAAGTGACGTTTTTCTGAGCGTCTGATGATTCGGCGAACCGGAGACATGGGACGTCCATACAGACTGCGGATATCCGTAGCTGTATCCGTTCTGTATCTGCGCCCTCATGTAGGGATCCGTATCGTCGCTTGCCCAGATCTGCGGCATATAACAAAGGATTCCGAGATCAAAACGGCAGCCGCCGGACGCGCATCCTTCAAACAGCACCCTCGGAAATTCCGTCGTCACCGTTTCCAGCACGCCGTACAGGCCAAGCATGTAACGGTGAAACAGTTCTCCCTGACGGTCAGGTCCAAGATACGAAGAATATACGTCGCTGAAAATTCGGTTCAGATCCCATTTGACATAATTGATGTCCCCGGAATTTAATACCTCACGGATCGAATTTACCAGATAATCGCATACTTCCGGTCTTGTCAGATCCAGGATCATCTGGTCGCGGCCTTTCGAATGATCCCGGTCCGGCACACGGATCACCCAGTCGGGGTGCGTCCTGTACAGATCCGAGTTTTCATTGACCATCTCGGGTTCCATCCAGATACCAAACATCATGCCGAGGGCATGGATCTTTTCAGAAATTCCCTGAAGCCCCCTCGGCAGTTTTTTCAGATCCGGCGTCCAGTCTCCCAGACCTGCATGATCATCATTTCTGCCCTTGAACCATCCGTCGTCCATCACAAACAGCTCGACCCCCAGATCGGCCGCGCTTCTTGCAAGGGACACAAGACGGGATTCGGTGATTTTAAAATAGAACGCTTCCCAGCTGTTCAGAAGCACAGGTCTGGGACGATCCTTCCAGTATCCCCTCACAATGTATTTCCGGACAAAGGCATGCATATTGACACTCATGCCTCTCATGCCGGAACCGGACCAGGTCATGACCGCTTCAGGTGTTTCAAAGGCCCCGCCCTTTTCAACCGTATATCGGAAGCCCTCCGGATTGATCCCGCACACGAATCTCATGGTTCCCAGGGTCGAAGCTTCGCAGCAGGAATAATGATTTCCGCTGTAAATGAGATTGAATCCCATGCACTCCCCGTATTCCTCTGTCGTTTCGGGACGGGTCAGCATGGTAAAGGGATTATTCCTGTTGGAGGAGTACCCGAGAACAGAGCTGTTCACGACCTTTCCATGGCTGATCACATGCCGGTGATGTTCCATTTCGCTTGTCCAGGCACCGCCGAATGTGTGCCAGACATAATTTCTGTCACGGAAGTCCATGAGACAGCTCATCATCCTGGTCAGCGTCACCGGTCCTCCCGTATTGTTTCGAAGTATACAGCGGCGGATGATCACATCACAGTCTTCATAAACCTGATAGATCAGCTCAAGCGTCAGGCCTGAGCCTGTTTCGGCTGTCTTTCTGTCATTCAGAAACAGAGTCAGCTGACGGACTCCCTTTCCGGACAGAGCCCCCGGCAGTCCTTCCGGTCCTGTTTTTCCGTCGCGCACGGAAGACTTGTCAAAACGGAAGTCGCAGGAACGTACGCCGTCCGGAAACTCAACCGTCAGAAACGGCTCTCTGATATCTCCCTTCCCGATGGCAGAAAACTCGTAAAGCCCGCTTTCTTCGCACTCGGACGGCGAATTCTGATCAAGAGTTACGGCATTTCCGGCCGGAAATACAGAAGTGTCAAAAAGGGCGGCATAATGATCTGTGGTCCTGATCTTCCTTCCATAATACAGATGCTCCGGAAGACCGCTTCCGGAGATCCTTAATACATATGTGGTGTTTTTTGTCTGAAGAAAATAAACATTTCCTCTCTGTTCGATCATGTTGTTCTCCGTTAAAGGCTTGGGCGGATCAGTTTGGGCCTGTATCCCGCCTCTTCCAGCGCTCTTACGATCTGTCGTTTGTGGTCGGTTCCGTATGCTTCCATCGTGATCTTCAGCTCCACTGCGGCATTCCGGTTGGTGCTTACAAACTGGTTGTGATCCAGCTTGATGACATTACCCTGATTTTCGGCAATGATCGTCGCAACGCGCACCAGCTCGCCGGCCTTGTCCGGCATCAGGACGGACACGGTAAAGATCCGGTCTCTCTGGATCAGTCCATGCTGCACCACGGAGGACATGGTGATCATATCCATGTTTCCGCCGGACAGCACCGACACGACCTTCTTGTTGCGGAAACTTAAGTGGCGGAGCGCCGCCACCGTAAGAAGGCCTGAATTTTCCACGATCATCTTATGATTTTCGACCATGTCCAGGAACGCAACGATCAGCTCGTCGTCCTCAATAGTGATGATATGGTCCAGATTATCCTTCAGGTACGGGAATACGGTTTTTCCCGGCATGCTGACGATCGTGCCGTCTGCTATGGTATTGACGGACGGCAGCGCCACCGGCTCACCGGCCGCGAAGGACGCGGAAAGGCATGCCGCCCCGGCAGGCTCCACGCCGATCACATGTATATGCGGATTCAGGAGCTTGGCAAGAACTGAGATGCCCGCTGCCAGACCGCCGCCTCCCACGGGGACAAGAATATAATCCACCAGCGGAAGCTCCTGTATGATCTCCATGGCAATGGTTCCCTGCCCTGTTGCCACAGCCGGGTCGTCAAAGGAATGAATGAAGGTATACTGATTTTCTTCCGCGAGCTTCAGCGCGTGCTCGCACGCCTCTTCGTAGGAATTCCCGTAAAGGATGACCTCGGCGCCGTAGCTTTTGGTGCGTTCCACCTTGATCAGCGGCGTTATGGCCGGCATGACCACAATGGCTTTTACGTTGAATTTGTTCGCGGCATAGGCGACTCCCTGGGCATGATTTCCCATGGATGCCGTAATAAGGCCCCGTTCCCGTTCTTCCCTTGAAAGGCAGCTGATCTTGTAATAGGCGCCCCGTACCTTGTAAGAACCGGTACGCTGCATGTTTTCGGGTTTAAAAAACACCCGGTTTCCCGTCAGTTCCGTAAAATAAGAGCTTTTGATCAGCTTCGTCTCCTGGGTGATCTTCTTCACTACTTCGGAGGCCTCCTCGAAAGCCTCAAGGGTAAACATTTCCTGCATTTATATTTCCTCTCTGTCAGAAGATTCCTCAGGAACCTCAAACAACGCATTGACAAATGAATCCGCGTCGAACCGCTGAAGATCGTCGATCTTTTCACCGACGCCAATGTATTTTACCGGAATGCCCAGTTCAGACTGTATCGCTACGGCGATACCTCCTTTTGCGGTACCGTCCAGCTTTGTCAGTATGATACCGTTGATCTTCGCGGCTTCGGAAAACTCCCGGGCCTGCACAAGTGCGTTCTGCCCCGTCGTTCCGTCCACAACGACCAGTGTTTCAAGGATCGCGTCCTGATATTCTTTTTCCAGGATCCGGTAGATCTTGTTCAGCTCGGACATCAGATTCTTTTTATTATGAAGTCTTCCCGCCGTATCACAGATCAGAATGTCTGCCTTTCTCGCCTTGGCGGCCGCCACTGCGTCATAGACAACCGATGCAGGGTCCGCTCCCTCCTGGCCGCATATGATATCGACGCCGGCTCTGTCGGCCCACTGGCTCAGCTGCTCCACGGCAGCGGCCCGGAACGTATCGGCAGCGGCCAGGATCACGCGTTTTCCGTCATCCTTTAAAAGGCTTGCCAGTTTGCCGATGGATGTCGTCTTTCCGACGCCGTTTACGCCAATCACAAGGACCACGGACCTTCCGTTTTCGAATTCATAGTCCGCCTCCCCGACAGCCATCTGCTCTTTGATGCTGTTGATCAGCAGCTGACGGCATTCCTGGGGTCTCCGGATATGCTGCTCGGACACCTTTTCCTTCAGATCATCAAGGATTGCGGTCGTGGCGTTGATTCCGATGTCTGCCATGACAAGGATTTCTTCCAGTTCCTCATAGAAATCATCGTCGATCACGTCATATCCAAGAAACAGTGAATCGAAACCTGCCACGATATTGTCCCGGGTCTTGGAAAGTCCGCTGACCAGCCGCGAAAACAGGCCTTTCTTTTTCTCTGCCATTTTTATCAACCTCCATCATCCGGTGAGCTGATTCTCTACCAGATCGACTGAAACCAGAGTGGAAACGCCCTTCTCCTGCATGGTAATGCCATACAGCCGGTCCGCGGCGTTCATGGTCCCTCTCCTGTGCGTGATTATGATAAACTGTGTATTCTTCGTCAGCTTGTTGAGATAAGATGCAAATCTGCCGACGTTGGAATCGTCAAGTGCTGCCTCGATCTCGTCCAGCAGACAGAACGGAGACGGCTTCAGGTTCTGGATCGCAAAAAGAAGCGCGATGGCCGTAAGCGCCTTTTCTCCGCCGGACAACTGCATCATGTTCTGCAGCTTCTTGCCGGGCGGCTGCGCGATGATCAGAATTCCCGCTTCCAGAATATCGTCTCCCTCGATCAGCTCAAGAGAACCCTTTCCTCCGCCGAACAGTTCCTTGAAAGCCTTGTCGAACTCCCTCTGTATATCCCGGAACTTTTCGGAGAACTGCCGCCGCATACCCTCGTCCAGCTCGGATATGATGCCTTCCAGCGTCTTTTCGGCCTCTTTCAGATCGTCATACTGTCCGCTGAGAAATGTATGCCGTTTCAGCACTTCCTTATATTCATCAATTGCATTGACATTCACGGGTCCCAGTTTCCGGATGGTATCCTTATGAGCCGCCACCTGTTTTTTCAGAGCGCTGCGGTCGTTCAGTTCCGGATCCCGGTACTTAAGGGCAAACTGCGGCGTGATCTCATATTCCTCCCACAGATAAGCGATCCTCTGCTCATTTCCGTCGACGATTTTTTCTCTCTGGGAATTCAGGCGGAAACATTCCTTGTCTACCTGTGCGATCAGACTGGAAAGCTCATCCCGCTTTTCAAAAAAGGCTTTATGTGTCCGGCTTTTTTCCTCGATTTCACGACGGCAGAGGGCATCTGCCTCTTCCGCTTCCCGGCTTTCCTTCTTCAGATTTTCGGAATTCTCTTTAAGCCGCAGGATTTCTTCCTGCTTCTGTTTCGTATCGTCCTCACCCTGTTCCAGGCTGGCGCAGATACCTTTTTCCTCCTCAGACAAGGCATCAAGCTCGGAAGAGATTCGCATCAGATTATCGTTTACGAACTGCTCTCTCTGTGTTTTCTGTGCCATCTGAAGGCGTATCTCGTTCAGCCTGTCCTGGCATTCCTGCTCTTCTTTTTTCCATTCTTCCAGCTCGGCCTGCCGGTTTTCGATATAGGCCAGGAGTTCTTTTTCATCCTTTTCGGATTCGCTGATCTGCTGCTCGATCCTTCCCTGATCCTCACGGATCCCCAGAAGCTTTGCTTTCAGATCTTCCCGGTCTCTTTCAATACGTCCGTATCCCTGCTGAAGTTCCTTTTCCTTCTGTTCCAGGTTTTCTTTTTCAAGGCGGGCCGTATTCTGCTCTACATATTTCGTGCGCAGAAGCTCATTCAGGCTTGAAATACGGTCTCTCATTCCGTTTCTTTCACTGCGGCCGATCCCGATCTTTCTCTGCAGCTCATCGATCTGTGTTTTCAGAGCCGATACATGTGTGGTCAGCTCATCGATCTCCCGCTTTCTTCCAAGCAGATTGGACGTGTTTTTAAACGCGCCGCCGGTCATGGAACCGCCCGGGCTGAGTGATTCTCCCTCCAGTGTTACCATGCGGAAGCTGTGATGATATTTCCGGGCGATCAGGACGGCATGGTCGATGTTGTCGACTACCAGCACTCTTCCAAGAAGGTATCTTACAAGAACGTCATATCGCCTGTCAGCTGTCACGAGGTCCGATGCGATTCCGATCACGCCCTTTTCGCCGAGAGCCTTTTTCTGATTGGGATCCTCCCTGGCGGAAATCGCGGAAAGCGGAAGAAATGTCGCGCGCCCGTACCGGTTGTTCTTCAGGTAGCGGATCATTTCCTTTGCCGTTTCTTCGCTGTCTGTTACAATATTCTGGATCGTCCCGCCCAGAGCGGTCTCTATGGCGATTTCGTAATCCTTTCCTACTTCGATCAGATCCGCAACGACGCCGAGGATTCCCGGATTCTGGTTCTTCTTTTCCAGTACACGCCGGATCGAACTGCCGTAGCCTTCGTATCGTTCTGCCAGGTTTTTCAGGGATTCCAGTCTGGACGATTCCGTATGGAAATTCTTCTGTGCGGATTCCAGTTCCTGATTCTGCCGGTTTATGGCCGACTGAAGAGCGCCTGCTTTTTCATTCAGATCAGCGATTTCGTGGTTGATCCGTACAATCTCGTCCGAACAGACTTTGTAAGCTTCCCGTGCCGAATCGATGGCTGATTTCAGTTCCTCCTCAGAACTCTCCAGTTCGAGAATCCGCCTGTTTATCTCGGCTTCCTGAAGATTTGCCTGCTCTTTCATGGTCTCGAAACGCTGAGCCTGGCCCTTTGTCGTCGCCCTGGCGTTCAGGATCTCGATAATTTCATTCTTACCTTCTTCGACCGAATTGCTGCAGTCTTCTGTTTCCGTATGGATTCTGTAAAGGTTTTCTTCTTCCTTCTGCTGATCCCGCGAAATGTTCTTTATCTCATGCTTCAGTACAGACTTTTCTTCCTGAAGCGTATCCTGTTCGTCCTTCCTTTTTTCGGTGTCCTGACGGATCGCAGCAAGTCTGCTGTTATACTGAAGCGCCGACTGTTCTGACGATGCGATCTGTTCCATCAGGACGTCGATACGTCCGGAGATCTGCTGGCTCGAAAGCTCGGCCTGCTGCTTCTTCTGATTCAGATCTTCCGATTTTTGTTTCAGACCGGCAAGCTCCTGCTCGATCCTGTCGTATTCCTCGCGGGTTCTGTCGTAGGCTTCCTTCTGATCTGCAAGCTGCTTCTCCGAAATATCGATCTTCTCCTGCAGCTCTGCAAGAGTTTTCCTGTTCTGCTCCTGATCCATCAGAAACAGGTTGACGTCTGCTTTTCTCAGCTCGTCTCTTACAGACAGATAGGTCCTTGCCTTCTCGCTCTGGTTTTTCAGAGGATTCAGCTGTTTTGTCAGCTCTGAAAGTATATCTGTTACCCGGACAAGGTTCTGCTGCTCCTCGGCCAGCTTTTTCAGCGTTACGTTTTTTCTGCGTTTGAATTTCACGATACCGGCAGCTTCGTCAAACAGCTCTCTGCGGTCGTCGGGTTTGCCACTCAGGATCTTGTCGATTTGTCCCTGCCCGATAATGGAATACCCTTCCTTGCCGATTCCGGTATCATAAAACATTTCAAGAATGTCTTTAAGACGACACGCCGAACCGTTCATGAGATATTCACTCTCTCCTGAACGATAAAGACGCCTCGTCACAGTAACTTCGTTGTAATCGACCGGCAGCTTGTGATCGCTGTTGTCCAGGGTGATCGCTACGGATGCGAACGCCAGAGGCCTCCGGCTCTCGGTACCGGAAAAAATGACATCCTGCATGTTTCCGCCTCTGAGCTGTTTTGCGCTCTGTTCGCCAAGCACCCAGCGGACAGCGTCGG
>CAMNNM010000036.1 GCA_946545425.1 uncultured Blautia sp.
TACCAGTTAAAGTACGCGTCGCCTCCGCCTGCCGCTGCATGCCGGCTGATCTCTGTCACTTCACCCGTTCCCATATCCATTTCGTAAAGAATACCATAGGAATCCTGGAAAGCGGTAAAGAACATCCTTCCTTCTTCAATCCCCTGCAGTGTATAAATATCATAGGCAGCAAGAGACTTCCAGAACTCTGCCGAAGAACCATCCGTCATAACCGGATGCCTGTATACTTCCTTTCCGTCCAGATAATACAGGTATCCGTCATGATAAAACTCGCTTCTCAGCATGGGCCAGTTGGTCCCGTCGTCTATAACAACTGATTCTACCGTACTGTAGGTTCCGGACGCCAGATCGTATGCTGTTGCGATCAATGATCCGTCCGCCGCCCGCTGGCGATAATCGTACACAACCTTATTGTCCTGAATGTAGAAATCCGTAAAACCGTTGATGCCTTCGACAATAACCTTTGCGTTATTCCCGTCGGCATCGGAAACGCAGATCGCGGCATTGTAGCCGTCGGTTCCTGCTTCCTTGCAGCCATAGATCAGCTTGTCGTCATAAAAGACAAAGCTGCAGATATAATCCCCTATGACAGGCCGGATGCCAAGCTCCCGGATCTCATTTCCGGGTGTTCCGGAAATATTGTGAAGCTCCCCCGGACCGCCTTCCATCAGAAAATCAGCGTAGACCACACCGTTCCGTGATCCGATATTGGAAGAATAGCGGATGTACGAAACAGAATTCATGATTCCCCACATCCCGGTATTCGGACCGTTATTCCCGTTCTGTTCCCAGTCCGGATCCTCTTCCGGACCCTCATCTGAAATGTCCGCAGAATCTTCTTCCGGCCATACGGTCAGGGAATTCCCGACATACTCATCGTACATGTCGCGGATCTCGTCCTCGTTCATAGCTCCGGCCCGGAGTACAAGCTCATCCAGTATCCCGCAGAACTGAAGCTGGTCGTAGGGCTCAAACATCAGCGCCTGACGGCCAATGGTCACAAGGTCATCATTGTCCGAAAGCGTAATGCCCGAGAACTCGCTGTCGTATCTTCCGTTGATATAAATGGTCAGCGTGCCGTCCTCTTCATGGTAGACATAGGTCAGCCAGCTCCAGTCGTACTCCGGAAGCACCGTGTCCGATGTCACCTCCCGATGGTTCCCGTTCCCGTCGGAAATCCAGGCAGCCGGACGGTTGTTTGCAAGAAAGAAGTCGTACGGCCCGTAATGATTGGTCTCATACTTGGCAAGGATCGCAGCGTCGGACCTGCCGGCGTTTTCCCGTTCGGGATTCACCCATACCGAAAAAGTAAAGTCGCCCGGAAGATACAGTTCCCTTCCGGCCTCCAGATATTCTCCATCTCCACTGAAATGAAGCCCGGCACCGATCACACCCTCCGGATAACCGATGTTATCCCAGGAGGCCCGCGTTTCTCTGTGATAATCGGAATAATCGTCAAAATCACTGTCGAAGGGAAGATAAAGCAGAATCTCTGAATCGCTGCTTTCAGGAGAAACAGGCGCTTCCGTTGCTGCAGGCGCTTCCGTCACTGCAGGTGTTTCCGTTGCTGCAGGTGCTTCCGTTGCTGCAGGTGCTTCCGTCACTGCAGGTGCCTGTGTCAAAACCGGTACATCCGTCGGTTCAGGCACCTGCGTCAGTGCCGGCGGTGTTACAGGCTCCTCCGGCTCCTCCTGCTCCCTGTGGATCACATTGACCACATCATGCCGGATCATGATATTTTCGATAAAGGTATGATGCTCCGTGATATGAAGATGCGTCTCGTGATAGACCACCACGTTCACGACATGAATGACCGGAGCGGGCTGGATCACATAGATCTTCGTCAATTCCTGGTACCTGTTATAGGTCTCCTGCCGGATGCCGGCATTGTCGCTTTCCAGCGAACCTGCTTCGTTCAGAAGCGTCTTTGCCCGCTCACGGCGCTGCGAAGCCTTCTGCTCATCCTGCGGTGCTGCGGCGGAAGGCGCATATTCCGGCAGCGTCCTGGTATACGCGTCGGCAAGCCGCACCTTGATCTCGGCCGATTCCGGATCCAGATCGTTTGCCTCTTCCAGAAGACCGGAGGCCTTTTCAAGCTTTTCCTGCCGTTCCTTCGCTTCCTGGTCTGTCACGCCCTCGGGAGCACTCTTCGTATAAACCTCGGCCAGGCCGACTCTTGCTTCCACCGACCGTTCCTCGATCGCAAGCGCTTCCTCAAAGGCCACCTCGGCCATCGGATAATTGCCTGCCTCCAGAAATTTATTTCCCTCGTTCAGACTGTTCCGATAATTTCCGGCCGCAGATGACCGTGAAAACAGAAGTACGGAAACAACCACTGCGGCAGCACAGAAAACCGCAAAAAGGACCGCCACCAGAAGCGCCGGTCCAAACCCTTTACGGTCCGAAAGCCGTGCACCGCAAAACGGACATATCTGATCTCTTTTACCGATCTGCCGGCGGCATTCAGGACATCTCATCTTTGATTCCTCCACGGATTTTTTCACGAACCCGCCGAAGTGCATTATCCACAGACTTCGGCGACTTTCCCAGTTCCCCCGCGATTACTTCGTAGCTCTTTCCTTCCAGATAACCTGAAAGGACATGGTTTTCCAGAGGCGTCAGCTTTTCCCGGATCTGTTTTTTCAGCTGAGCGATCCGCTCGTTCGCGATAACGATCTGTTCAGGATCGGAATAATCGGGGCCCGGAAGATCCTGATTTTCCTCATCGCTGAGGGAAACATAGCTGTTGAGCGGCCTGTGCTTCTGCCGGAGCGCATGCTGAACGGCACTGGCCAGCTTCCGGTCGATGCACCGGCTGGCGAAGGTCATGAATTTCGTATCCCGGTCGTCCCGGTAATCACGGATTGCCTGATACAGACCGATCATCCCCTCCTGGATCAGATCGTCCGTCTCCCCGCCCACCAGAAACATGGCCCGCGCCTTCTGCCGGACCAGCTCCTTATATTTTTCCATCAGAAAATCCGCAGCGGCCAGCTCGCCCCTGCGGAATCTTTCAATCAGCTTTTCATCTGTCTCGCGTTCGTAATGCATCATCCAGACGCCCTCAGGCCCCCATTCTCTGGCGGACGATCTCATAGGCAAGCACCCCCGCCGCCACCGAAGCGTTCAACGAATCGATATCGCCCTTCATTGGTATGGAAGCCGTAAAATCACATTTTTCGCGCACAAGACGGGAAACACCGTTCCCCTCGTTCCCGATTACAAGGCCGATCGGGCCTTTCAGGCTGCAGTTATACATGACATCCCCGTCCATGTCGGCGCAGACAAACCAGATGCCCATGTCCTTCAGTTCGTCGATGGTCCGGGAAAGATTTCCCACCTTTGCAACCGGGGTATAATTGACGGCGCCGGCCGAAGCCCTTTCGACAACCGCCGTAACAGACGCCGAATGACGCTTTGTGATGATCACGCCATGGGCGCCGCACAGATTTGCCGTACGTATGATCGCCCCCAGATTATGCGGGTCTTCGATATCGTCCAGCAGAAAGATAAACGGATCCTCACCCTTTCCGGAAGCGTTCGACAATATGTCTTCCACCGTGGAATAGGTGAAATCCGTGACCTGGGCGATGACGCCCTGGTGGGTACCCGTCGGGCTCATCTGATCCAGCCGCTTTTTATCGACGAAGTCCACCAGCGTGTCCTTTTTCCGGGCCTCCCGGAGAATGGTTCTTACCGGTCCGTCCGTGCAGCCCTGCAGCACAAAAAGCTTCTCCACATTCCGGCCGGCACGATATGCCTCGATCACCGCATTCCGGCCTTCTGTCAGTTCACTCATGCTTTGATTCCTCATGGAATGTGCTGATCCCGGTATGGATCAGCCACATCATTCTTTCAAAATCTTCTTTGAGATAAAGATAGCCGATCAGCGCCTCCAGCCCTGTAGCGCGTCTGTAGTCTGCCACCGACGCATTCTTGGCCCGGGTCAGCGCATGGGCATTTCTTCCCCGCTTGTAGATTTCGGTTTCCTCTTCCGTAAAAAAGGGCTCCAGGATCCCGACGATCGCCGACTGGGCGGACGCCCGGGAATAATGACTGGCGCTTCTGTGGATCCGGTCCACGGCGCTCCTGCTTTTCCGGACCAGAACAGTCCGGACCGCAAGCTCGTACACACTGTCTCCAATGTATGCCAGAGTAAGCGCAGGATAATCCCGCAGGTCTCTGTCCTTAATTCCGAACACCTGCTTCCATTCCGCGAATCCCCCTGAAATCACGCACGGTGCTTCCGGGCTGCGCTCCGAAGCGTCTCCGGGAACCGCGCACGCGCATTCCGGTCTGCCGTTTTCTGTTTCCGCTGCGGGGTCGATGTTCAGGCTCTCTGCCATTTTACGCCCTCTCTCGTATCCTTCAGAACGATTCCCATCTCAAGAAGGCGTCCGCGGATCTCGTCGGCCTTTGCAAAGTCCTTTGCTTTTCTTGCCGCCTGCCTCTGCGCGATCAGGTCTTCGATCTCCTCGTCCAGGATCTCTTCCTTCTTTTCCACGATAAGCCCCAGAACATCTGTCAGAGCTGTCAGCTTTTTCAGAAGCTCCGCTGCAAAAGCGCCCGAGCAGCCTTCCCGGGTATTGGAGTTGGCAAATTTCACCAGATCGAACACCGCCGCTACGGCGTCCGCCGTGTTGAAATCGTCATCCATGGCGTCCTCAAATGCCTGGCGGAAAGAATCCGCCTGCAGAAGAAGCGCTTTCTCGTCTTCGGAAAGCTCTGCCGCACCGCTGTTTTTCCGGTCCTTCAGCATCTCAGCACATTCAAGGATCCTCTGAAGCGCATTCTTGGAGGATTCCATCAGCTCCGCACTGAAGTTCAGCGGGCTTCTGTAGTGAGCGCTCAGCATGAAAAAGCGGAGCACCTGCAGGTCATACTGTCCGGCGATCTCTCTGACTGTATGGAAATTGCCGAGGGACTTGGACATTTTCCGGTTGTCAATATTCAGGAACGCATTGTGCATCCAGTATTTTGCAAAGGGCTTTCCGTTGCAGCACTCGCTCTGGGCGATTTCGTTCTCATGATGCGGGAAGATCAGGTCCTCTCCGCCGGCGTGGATATCGATCTCCTCGCCAAGATAGCGTTTTGCCATAACGGAGCACTCGATATGCCATCCGGGGCGCCCGTCGCACCAGGGAGACGGCCAGAAGGGCTCTCCTTCCTTTTTGGGCTTCCACAGTACAAAGTCCAGCGGATCCTTTTTCTGCTCCTCACCGGAAACGCGGATCGCGCGGAAGCCGGACTGCAGATCATCCAGGTTCTTATGTGAAAGCTTGCCGTAGTCCCTGAACTTCTTTACGCTGAAATAGACGGTTCCGTCTTCCACCGCATAGGCGTAGCCCTTTTCGATCAGAGAACTGATCATGTCGATCATGCCCTGGATCTCACGGGTGGCCTGCGGGTGCGTTGTGGCGGGTCTGACATTCATGCCCTCCATGTCCTTCTTGCACTCCTCGATATACCGGTTCGAAATCTCTTCGGAGCTTACGCCTTCTTCATTCGCCTTCTTGATGATCTTGTCGTCTACGTCCGTAAAATTGGACACATAGTTGACCTCGTATCCCTTGTATTCCAGATACCTGCGTACAGTATCAAAGATGATCATCGGCCGCGCGTTTCCGATATGGATCAGGTTGTAGACGGTAGGCCCGCAGACATACATCTTCACCTTTCCTTCATTGATCGGCACAAAGTCTTCTTTTCTTTTTGTCAGTGTATTATAAATCTTCATATGTTATCTGTTCCTTCCATCCGCTTTTACAGCAAGAAGACATACCGCCGAGGCGGCGATCCCTTCTTCCCTTCCCGTAAAGCCCAGCCTTTCTTCCGTTGTGGCCTTGACATTCACACAGGAAACATCCATATCCAGCACCCGGGCAATGTTCTGCCGCATGGTTCCGATATGGGGAGCCATTTTCGGACGCTGGGCAATGATGGCAGCGTCGATATTCACTACCTCATATCCTCTTTCCCCGATCAGCGTTCCGACCTTTTTAAGAAGGACAAGGCTGTCCGCGCCCTTATACGCCGGGTCTGAATCAGGAAAATGCTGTCCGATATCGCCAAGCGCCGCAGCGCCAAGGAGCGCGTCCATCACCGCGTGCACCAGCACATCCGCGTCCGAATGTCCCAGAAGTCCCTTTTCCCAGGGAATCTTTACCCCTCCCAGGATCAGATCGCGGCCTTCTGTCAGGCGGTGTACGTCATATCCGTTTCCGATACGCAGTCCGCAGCTGTTCATGATCACGATCCTTTATTTCAGAGAAGCGATGACTTCCACTTCGCAGAGTACGTTTTTGGGGAGCGTCTTTACGGCCACGCAGGAACGCGCCGGCTTTCCGACAAAATAGTTCGCATAGATTTCATTGAACGCCGCAAAATCAGCCATATCCGCAAGAAAACAGGTGGTCTTCACGACCTTGTCAAAAGAGGTTCCCGCCTCGGCAAGGATCGCCTCGATATTCTCCATGACCTGCTGTGCCTGAGTCTCGATGGTGTCACCGACGATCACACCGGTAGAAGGATCGGCCGGTATCTGGCCCGAGGTGTAAAGAACGTCATTCAGGATCATTGCCTGCGAGTAGGGTCCGATCGCTGCCGGAGCCTTGTCTGTATAAACTGATTTCATAAAAATCTCCTCCTGTATCGGTTTTATGATAAGTGCTTATTTATTCGTTTTCTGCGCCGAATTTTCATCGCATTCATCATAGCTTAAATCAGTCGGCCGGTCAAGTCTGCCGGTTCAGATACTGATACACCGTATCGGAAATGGTCTTGTAGATCCTGCCGGTCTCTTCTTCCCCCGGAACTTCCGTCGCCGTGATGCAAAGAACATAGTCGGTCACGTCGCCGTACACGATAAAGGCATCGTGCTGCATGTCATCGGTCTCGCCTGATTTTCCAGCCGCCTTCGTTCCCTCAGGAAGTCCCGACGGAATTTTCCACAAAGTCGTCTGTTCCAGCAGGAACCCCAGCATTTCTTCCGAGGCCTTCCTGCTTACGCATTTTTTCCGGTAGATCCGCTCCAGCAGCCTTCCGCAGTCCGCTGCCGACGTCATATTGCTTTCGCTTCCGCCGTTCAGACCCTCAGATGCAGATTCGGCCGGCTGCAGCGTATGCCGGACAGATGTATCCTCATATCCCTGCTCCTCCAGATATTCGTTCATCAAGGCACAGCCGTCCAGAAAATCGTGCTTTTCCGACTGCAGCCGGACCAGTTCGTTAAACGATTCGTTGTCGCTGTACGAGATCATATTGGACAGCAGCGTGTGGATTTTGTCTGCAGCTGCCTGTTCCGTTCCCTTTCCGGAGAGTGCCGATGCGTGGGCCGTAACTTCGTCCATATATGCATAGGTCCGTTCCATGACGAACAGCTTGATCAGACTTGCCGAAACCACCTGCTCTGCATCCAGGGCGATCTCCTCTTCCGTTTTCAGATTCCTGACATAGATGCCCCAGTCTCCGGGCAGATCCTTTCGGATGTCCTTCAGTCTGTCCTCCAGGGCCTCCATTCCGGCCACCTCGATATCAAGAAGCCGGCCGCTCCGGTCATAAGAAAGCCCGTCCGGCGTGACCCCCGCCGACTGGGAAAGAGCCCCGTTTGTGCCGCCGAAATAGTATTCTCCGTCGAACCAGCGGCCGGAGGATACCATATGAACTTCATGGACGCCGGGATCTGTCACAAGACGTCCATACTCGTTAAAGTAATAATATCCGTCGTATGTGACATTGTTCACCGTCACCTGATCGATATAGCGCACCTGGGGCGCTGCAGAAAGCTTTCCCAGATTTCCGGCCATATAGCATCCGCTGAAGACGGCGGTATCGTCCTGCCCCGTCGTTACCCTGACGTCCTGCAGCCAGACCAGATGAGGATCTCCGGCCCGGAACTTTCCCGTCTCATCATGATAATAATAACCGTGAAAGGTCGTATTTCCGACCTTTACATGATCAAACCACACCACACCGGGGGACGTCTCGGCAGAACCGTCACTTTTCAGGCAGTAATACCCGTCGCCCCTAAGAAGCAGGCGGCCCCCCGAATCCGAGGCCGGTACGATCACCGCTTCGCCGGATTCTCCGATCATTTCATGAAGAGACGCCGCCTGTACCGCAGCCGATGCTGTCAGGAACCATATGCCGGCGATCCGGATCCATCGTTTCAGTTTTCTTTTCAATCTGTTATTTCCTCCGATGCGGCATGATTCCAGAATTCCCTCAGTTTTTCTTCCACGTTCGTGACGCGGCATACCTGCCGGTCGCTCCATTCCGGCGGAAAGAGAGTACGGTACTCTTCCTGCGTGAACCGGTCGTCCAGAAGAAGGATCACTCCCACGTCCGCAGCGGTCCGGATCACCCTTCCCGCAGCCTGGAGCACCCGGTTCATGCCGGGATTCCGGTAGGCATAGGCAAATCCCTGCCCTTTCTGTTTTTCGTAAAATTCTTTCAGTATTTCGCGCTCGCTGCTGATCCCGGGAAGGCCGCATCCGGCGATCACGGCTCCGATCAGCTTTTCTCCGGCCAGGTCGATGCCCTCCGAAAAGCTTCCACCCATGACGCAGAAGGCCGCCAGGGTCTTCTCCTGCTTCCGGAATTCTTTCAGAAAAGCTTCCTTTTCGGTTTCATTCATCTCCCGCGTCTGACTGATCGTCTCGACCCATGGAACCGAAAACTCTTCTTCATAGACCGCTTTTACCTCTTCCAGAAACTGATAAGAAGGTAAAAAGATCATATAATTGCCTTTTTTCGCCGATACCGTCCTGGCAATGTATTCGGCGATCCTCCGGTATTCCTGGTAGCCGCGCCTTAAATACCGGCTGCTGACATCCGTTCCCACAAGGATACACCGGTTCTTCTGCGGAAACGGAGACGGAATGCTTACCCCATAATCATCCGGCCTCAGGCTCAGAAGATGGCGATAATACTGCATCGGGTAAAGCGTTGCCGAGAAAAACACCGTGCTGATGCCCTTCTGCAGGCACAGATTCAGATTCTGCGCCGGATTCACGCAGTATAGACGGACACGGCACTTTCCCGTTTCGTCCTTTACCGTATATATTTCATAGTTCTCGTCCGCCAGGTCCGAGACATTCAAAAAGGTCCGGAACTGAAAATACAGCTCCAGCAGATCTTCCGGGAATTCGTTTTTCCGGTCTTCCTGCAGGATCCGGTCCATCTCGCCCTGTGCAGACAAAACAGAAAGGATCAGCGGATCCACGCCCTGCAGAATACGGTAATCCTTCCTGTCGTTTCCGTCCGTCTCGGCCTTCTCGATCTCCAGAAGTCTCTTGTTGACATTCATCAGATAACGGGAAAGCTTCGGGTACAAGGCGCGGCAGATCTTTCTTGCATCCATCACGTCCTGTCTGTTTATCCATGCGCTGTACATTTCCCTGGCCCTGTCCGGAAGATTATGTGCCTCGTCCACCAGAAAAACATACCTGCCCGGCGTGCCCTCTCCGAAAAAGCGTTTCAAGGAAGCGTCCGGATCAAAAACGTAGTTGTAATCTCCGATGATCCCGTCGGCCCAGAGTGAAAGATCCAGCATCATTTCAAAAGGACAGACTCTGCGTTCTCCGGCATGCATAAGGATCGTCTCCCGGTCAAGCGGCCGGTCCGAAACAAGCAGATCGAATACCGCATCGTTGACACGGTCAAAATGTCCTTCGGCATAAGGACAGAAGCGCGGGCTGCACTGAACCTTTTCCTGAAAGCACAGCTTTTCTTTTGCCGTCAGGACGATGCTCCGGAACCGAAGGCCCCTTTCCCGGAGGATCAGAAACGCCTCCTGCGCCGCCGTTCTGGTAATCGTCTTCGCCGTCAGGTAAAACAGCAGGTCTGCCTTTCCCTCTCCAATGGCACGGACCGCCGGAAATATGGCCGACATGGTCTTGCCCACTCCGGTCGGGGCTTTGATAAAGATCTGTTTTTTTCCGGAAACCGCATGATAGACGGCGGCAACCATTTTCTTCTGGCCGTCACGATATGGAAACGGAAACTCAAGTCCCATCACAGACCTGTTTCTTTCCAGGATCCATGCCTGCCTCCAGGAGGCCCATTTATGGTACTCGTCCACAACAGCCTTCAGCCAGGCCTGCAAAAGAGACTGCGAACGTACTTCCCTGTATATTCTCAGTTCCTCCGTCTCGAGATCCCCATAGGTCATCTGGACGATGATGTGCTCCAGCGCATTCTGTTCGCTGTATATGGCTGCATAGCAGCGGGCCTGGGCGATATGAAGCGGCAGCGGTCTTTCCAGTCTGTCAAGTCCTGACGCCAGTCCCTTGATCTCGTCGATCCCGGACAGGTCTCCATCCGTAAAGATCCCGTCGGCCCGTCCCTCCAGTTCGATATTCAGATCATCATATTCGAAGATCTTTTTCAGGGTGACTTCGGCCCGGTAATCCTTTCCCTGCTGATTCTGAAGCTTCCGGTGAAGCCGTCCGCCCTTCTGCATGATCTCGGGATCCCTGCGGCCGCTCCCTTCCTCCAGGTCTCCTCTTCTCAGGATAAATTCCACCAGATTCCTTACAGATATCCGGATCGTCGGTTTCTCCATCTGGTCTGTCTGTCCCTTCAGGCCTCCGTCATCACAAAAATATCATAGATTGCCCGGACAGCCGTCTCAAAATCGTTGTCGGAAACGCCGATGATGATATTCAGCTCGCTGGAGCCCTGGTCGATCATCTTTACGTTCACCTTTGCATGGGCCAGGGCCGAGAAGATCCTTCCCGCCGTTCCGCGGGTAGACTTCATGCCGCGTCCCACGACCGCGATCAGAGCAAGCGAGGATTCCATCTCGACAAAGTCCGGCTGAACCGCGCGGTGAATGCCGGCCAGGATCTGCTGCTCCTTGTCCTCGAACTCGCTCTGATGTACATAAACCGTCATGGTATCGATGCCCGAGGGGATGTGTTCAAAACTGACGCCGTTGTCCTCAAATACCTGAAGTACCTTCCGTCCGAATCCGATCTCGGCGTTCATCATGGATTTTTCAATATTGATGGAGCAGAAACCCCTTTTTCCGGCAATTCCGGTGATCGTATAGCGCGGCTTCCTGCAGGTGCTCTCCACGATCACGGTTCCCGGTGCCGACGGATCGTTTGTATCCCGGATATTGATCGGGATCCCGTCCTTGCGGATCGGAAAGATGGCGTCCTCATGCAGCACCGTAGCGCCCATATAGGAGAGCTCTCTCAGTTCCCGGTAGGTGATGGTCTCGATGACCTCGGGATCGTCGACGATCCTCGGGTCCGCAACCAGAAAGCCCGGAACATCCGTCCAGTTTTCGTACAGATCCGCACGGATGCCTTTTGCCACCAGTGAGCCTGTCACATCCGAACCGCCCCGGGAAAAGGTATGAACCTTTCCGCCTGCATCTGCTCCGTAAAAGCCTGGAACCACCGCGCTGTCCATTCCGGAAAGCTTCTGCTCCATCAGCGCCTGTGTTTCTTCCGGCAGAAAGGTCCCGTCCTCAGCAAACCGGATCACCTCCGCCGCATCCACAAAGGGAAAACCAAGACAGGCCGCCACGACCTTCCCGTTCAGATATTCTCCTCTGGAAGCGGCATAATCCCGTCCGATCTGCGCTTCGAAATTTATCCGTATTGTTTCGAAGTCGTCCTCCAGGGAAAGCTCGGCTCCCATTCCTTCTATAATATCGGCATAACGGCTTCTGATTTCCGCAAGCGTGTTCAGAAACTCTGTTTGTTCTTCCTTCTTTCCGGCCTGATCGTAACAGCGGTACAGAAGATCCGTGACCTTCGTATCTTTATCGAACCGTTTTCCGGGTGCCGAAGGCACGACGAACCTTCTGCTCTCATCGCTTCTGATAATGTCCGTGACTTTTCTGACCTGCTCTGCGTTGGCGAGTGAGCTCCCGCCGAATTTAACCACTTTTTTCATTCTCTACTCCTGATTTGCTGAAATCACAGGAAACGAATCCCTTCATTTCCTCCATGTCCGGTTCCGGAGCACTGCCCGGATACTCTGACTCTTTATTGTAAGAAATTCAGACCGATTTTGCAAGAATCAGTTATGAAAAAGAACCCTGTTCTTTTCCCGTCCTTCCCGTTGACTTTCCGCTCCCGCGGGGATACAGTTATACAAAACAGTAAAATCCGTTTCTCTTACAGAGGATCACGGCATATGCCCGGCCGCGTCAGAAGGAGGCTTTCCATGCAGATCGTAAACGCAAGAATCTATGGCACCGATCACGTTTTTCACGAGGGGATGCTCACCATCGAAAACGGATTTTTCAAAGAGATCCGTTATCTTTCCGGTCCGGCCTCATCCGGAGCACAGTCCGGCATTTCAAAAGAACAGGAAGTCGTGGATGCCGCAGGCTGCTATGTGCTGCCCGGCCTGATCGACATCCATTTTCACGGCTGCATGGGAAAGGATTTCTGCGACGGAACGATGGATGCTTTCCGGACGCTGGCAAAGTACGAGGCAATGCAGGGCGTGACGGCCATCTGTCCGGCCACGCTTACCCTTCCGGCCGAAACGCTGTGCCATGTTCTTTCCGGGGCAAAGGCCTTTTCAAAAGAGACCCCCGCTCCCGGCGAAGCTCCCCGGGCCGATCTGATCGGCGTCAACATGGAGGGGCCCTTTATCAGCCGCGAAAAAAAAGGGGCTCAGAACGAAGCCTACATAAGAGCCTGCGATTCTGAGCTTTGCCTAGATTTTGTAAAAGCCTCCGGAGGACTTGTAAAACTGATCGGACTTGCCCCGGAAGCAAATCCCGGTTTCGAAGAATACATTGCGGCGGTGAAGGATCTCGTACATGTTTCTCTCGCTCATACCAATTCCGATTACGAGACGGCCATAAGAGCGTTCCGCGCCGGCGCCTGCCATGCTGTCCATCTTTACAACGCCATGCCGGAAATGACACACAGAAATCCCGGCGTCGTGGGCGCTGTCTTCGACAGTCCCCATGTCACTGCGGAGCTGATCTGCGACGGAAACCATGTGCATCCGGCCGTGGTCCGAAGCACCTTCGCCATGCTTGGCGCAGAAAGGATCGTTCTGATCAGCGACAGTCTGAGAGCCACAGGCCTTGGAGACGGCCTGATCGACCTGGGCGGACAGGCCGTGCAGGTAGAAGGGACCCGGGCCACGCTTGTGGACGGCGGAAACCTTGCCGGATCTGTCACATGCCTTACCGACTGCCTGCGGATCGCCGTAAAGGAGATGGGTGTTCCGCTCTGCGACGCCGTCCGGTGTGCGTCGGAAAATCCCGCCAGGGCAATCGGAGAAGACCGCCTGTACGGCACCATTGAAGCAGGCAAAAAAGGAAACCTTCTTCTGTTAAGAGAAGACCTCTCCACCGCCGCCGTTTTCAAGGATGGGGTCTGCATCCTGAACCGTCTGTAAAAACAGCGGGTTTCAGAGAACTGCTTCCGGCATCCGTATACATGGATCCGTCAGGGATCCACGCTGCAGACCGTCAGCACCCCTCCGCTGATCCGGAACCGTATATTCTGCTTTCCGAAGCTCATGCCGTAAATACGTTCCGGGTCCGATCTGTAAGCCGGAACCGGGTCCTCGGCGAGGACTTCGACCAGACCTTCTCTTTTCTCTTCCGGCACCTTCGAAAGAAGCTCCGCGGGAAAACATACCTCCAGGCGGTGACCCAGATTTTCATCCGAGTAACCTGCTGCCGCATCGGCATGGATGTCTGTTTTCACATAAGGCTTGATATCGTAGATGGGTGTCCCATCCATCAGATCCGCGCCGGACACATACAGCACAGGACCCAGAACCGGGTCCTGTTCCATTTTATCCAGACGGACGCTGGAAAGACCTATCGGGTTCGGCCGGAACGGCGAGCGGCTGGCAAACACTCCCACCCGTTCGTTCCCCCCAAGCCGCGGCGGGCGCACCGTCGCCGACCAGTTTTCCCGTTTCGCTTCCGAAAACTCCCATATGATCCACAGATAATTGAACTGTCCGATCCCCCGAAGCGCATCCGGATTCCGGAATTCCGGTTCAAATACGATCCTGGATTTCAGCTGCATGACCCGGGTGCTCTGTCTTGGTATCCCGAACTTGGAAGGAAAATCACTCTGCATCCGTGCTATGATCTTCATACTGTCCTGCCTCAGATCTTTTTGTTCATGACGGCGTCGACGGACTCGATGCAGGCATTGCGGAACCCGTTCTTCTCAAGTGACGCGCAGCCCTGGATCGTGGTGCCCGCAGGGGAGCATACCTGATCTTTCAGGACGCCGGGATGCAGTCCTGTCTCCAGCTGAAGCTTCGCCGATCCCAGGATCATCTGCGCCGTCAGCTGATAGGCAAGCGCTCTCGGGATCCCATATTTCACAGCAGCATCCCCATAGGCTTCCATCATCAGATCCACAAAGGCGGGCCCGCACCCCGTTACGGCTCCCCCGATGCCCATCAGACGGGACGGCAGGACACATACCATGCCCACGGCACCGAACAGCTGAAGCATAAACTCCCGTTCTTCGGCAGTGAGCGTATTCTTTTCTTCAAACAGGAGCACACCCTCGCGTACCATGGCAGGGGTATTTGGCATGACGAACTGGAAACGCACCGACGGGTCCAGAACAGCGGCGTAGCGTTCAAAATCCCACCCGGCGCAGACAGACACCAGTGCCTTTCCCTTCAAGGCCTCTCCGATTTTGTCCAGCACGTCCATGATCTGATAAGGCTTGCAGGCCATGATCACCGTATCAGCCCGTCGAACCGCCTCCTCCGGAGATGAAACCGGGATAAAACCGATCCTCTGGGCGTTCTTTCCAAGCTTTTCCTGATTCGGTGCATACGCATACGTTTCTTCAGGCGACAGCATCCCCGATTTCAGAAAACCGGAGCACAGAGCCTGCGCCATGTTTCCCATTCCGATAAAACTGATCTTCATGATGTATACCTCGCTTTCTTTTCCCATCATACCCCAAAACCGGGCCGGATTCTACTCTTTTGTCACGCAGCGGCCATCCCTTTTCCGACTGTTTATAGGATTCCGGCATATTTTGTGTCCTTTCACGGCAAATCCCGCCGATGGATTGAGTTTTTGTTGTAAAAAGTGTATAATGATTATT
>CAMNNM010000037.1 GCA_946545425.1 uncultured Blautia sp.
CTGATCTCCGCTCCGGCCGGCATGTCTTTTTCGGCCGTCAGCAGTGAGAGCCTGCCATCGGCGTCCTCGGCGCAAAGGATCATGCCCTCGCTGAGGATTCCCGCCAGCTTTGCGGGCTTCAGATTCGTGATCACGACGACCTTCTTGCCCACCATCTCTTCGGGTGAATAGTCGGCCTTGATGCCGGAGACGATCTGACGTGTCTCGTTTCCGATCTTCACCTGGCTGCAGAGAAGCTTTTTGGACTTTTTGACCGCCTCGCAGGAGACGATCTCGCCGATCTGCAGCTCAAGCTTTGCAAAATCATCGATGCTGATCTCCGGCTTGTTGTCGGGATTCACGGTATAAGCCGGTTCTTCGGCCGTCTCTTCCGCTTCACCGGATGCGGCCGCGTTCTGTGCGATCATGGCCTGCTGCAGCTCTTCCGCCTTTGCCAGCACTTCCTTCACGTCCAGACGGGCAAACAGGATCTCCGGCTTGTCCGTTACCTTGTTACCGGACGGATACAGACCGAACCGGTCAAGGTCCTTCAGATCTCTGTCGGATGCATTCAGCTGAGCCAGGATCTTTTCGGTGGTTTCCGGCATAAAGGACTTCAGAAGCACCGATCCGATGGTGATGCCTTCCACCAGATTGTAGAGAACGGTGGAAAGACGGTCCTTCTTCTCCTCGTCACGGGCCAGTACCCAGGGCATGGTCTCGTCGATATACTTGTTGCAGCGCTTGAACAGGTTAAAGATTTCGGTGATGGCGTCCGCCACACGGAGACGATTCATCTTTTCGTCCACGATGGCCGGGATTGAGAGCACGAAGGACTTCAGGTCATCGTCCACCGGCTCGGCAGCGCCCTTGTCCGCCACGACGCCGTCAAAATACTTGTTGATCATGGATACGGTACGGTTTACAAGGTTGCCAAGCGTGTTGGCAAGCTCGGAGTTGATCCGCTCCACCAGAAGCTCCCAGGTGATGACGCCGTCATTTTCGAAAGGCATCTCGTGAAGTACGAAATAACGGACTGCGTCCACGCCGAACATATTGACCAGGTCATCCGCGTAAAGAACGTTCCCGCGGGACTTGCTCATCTTGCCGTCACCCTGCAGCAGCCACGGATGGCCGAAGACCTGCTTCGGGAGCGGCTCCTCCAGAGACATCAGGAAGATGGGCCAGTAAATGGTATGGAACCGGATGATGTCCTTGCCGATCAGATGAAGATCCGCCGGCCAGTTCTTTTTGTAATGATCCGAGCTCTGTCCGTCGGCGTCGTAACCGATGCCGGTGATATAGTTGGTCAGAGCGTCAAGCCACACATAGACCACGTGCTTCGGGTCAAAGTCCACGGGGATTCCCCATTTGAAGGAGGTCCTGGAAACACACAGATCCTGCAGACCCGGCTTCAGGAAGTTGTTCATCATCTCGTTCTTGCGGGACTCCGGCTGGATAAATTCCGGATGGGTCTCGATATAGTCGATCAGACGGTCGGCGTATTTGCTCATCTTAAAGAAATAGGCCTCTTCCTGGGCTTTGACGACGGGACGTCCGCAGTCCGGGCACTTGCCGTCCACCAGCTGCGACTCGGTCCAGAAGGACTCGTCCGGCACGCAGTACCAGCCCTCGTAAGCACCCTTGTAGATATCACCCTTGGCGTACATCTTCTTGAAAATCTTCTGAACCTGCTTCTCGTGATCCTCGTCCGTGGTACGGATGAATTTATCATAAGAAGTGTTCATCAGATCCCAGATCCTTTTGATCTCGCCGGCCACATTGTCCACATATTCCTTGGGCGTAATGCCGGCGTCCGCGGCCTTCTGCTCGATTTTCTGGCCGTGCTCGTCCGTTCCGGTCTGGAAGAAGACATCATAGCCCTGCTGTCTCTTATAACGGGCGATGGCATCCGCCAGAACGATCTCGTAGGTGTTGCCGATATGCGGCTTGCCGGACGCATAGGCGATCGCCGTTGTGATATAATACTTTTCTCTCTCCATTTTCGCTGTTCCTCCGATTCATCATAAGCCGCACACCTGCGGTGCAAATCTGACAGAATCGTATCATATTTCATAAAATTTGTAAACCGCGTTCCGGAAACGCGAAATCCCTCAAAAACGGTACCGGAATTCCGTCCGTCAAGCACTCACTGAATTCCATTCAGCTTCGATTGACAACAGGCGGCTACCACCCGTGCCTTTGCAGCTGATCCAGAATGCCGGAAAAATCAACCTGACACCGTCCCTTCGAAATAGTCACTGGAACAGACCCTCGAAAATCATAGTTTTCGGGACTGTAATCCTCATCCTCAAAACAGTGTACTGTTACCCTGCGTTTCTGCGGATCCACGATCCAGTATTCCCTGACCCCCGCGTTCTGATATTTTCTGAGTTTCAGGATCAAGTCCTTCATCCGGGTAGCCTGCGAAAGGATCTCAACTACAAAATCCGGTGCCCCTTCGATGCGGCGCATGTCCGGATTCTCATAATTACAGACTGCCAGAAGATCCGGCTGAACCATGGTATAGTCATCCCTGTCCAGGCGGACGTCGCAGGGGGACAGATAGATCTCGCAGGGCATTTCATGTTCCTGCGCACACCTTTTAAGCTGCAGGTACATTTCCCCGAGAATGAGCTGATGGCGCCTGGTTGGTGCGCCCATGTTGTAAAAGGTGCCGTCGATCAGCTCTGCACGGATATCCTCCGGCAGAGCATAATAGTCATCCAGTGTATGCAGCTCCTGTCGTTTTGCAGCTCCGTACCGTCCGCTCTCCTCACGCAGTATGCTTCCCGGAGCGTTCAGGCCGGCAAACAAGCCGTTTCTCTTTGCCTCTTCCTCCCGGAAGACCTTTTCGATCGCATCCATGGTCAGCTTCCTGGGCACCTTCGTGGTACCGCTGAAGATCTTCTGCACCGTCCCCAGGGGAACGCCCGAAGCCTTGGAAATCATCTCGGAGGTCAGTCCGTACCTGCGCTTTTTTTCTTTCATTTCTTCTGTCGTCATAGGGTCTTCCTCCCGGAATCTCTGCATACAACGCATTGTCTTCTCTTTTATTGATTCTGCATCCATGATATCATTTCAGATATCCGTTTGTCAACCGTTGTCTTTCCAAATGGAAATATATTTCCATTTGGACATTTTTCATTTCCAGGCATACTGAAAATTGACCACATCCCCTGTTTGTTATACAATAGAAGCCAGCAACCGAAAGAAGGGAGAACTAAAGCTTTTATGATTTGTGATACCATCCTCGAGGCTATCGGGAACACACCTCTTATAAGACTGAACCACATGACCAGACCCGGCAGTGCCGAAATTCTGGTCAAGTTTGAAGGACTGAATGTCGGCGGCTCCATCAAGACCCGCACGGCATACAATATGATCCTGGATGCCGAAGAAAAAGGCATTCTGAAAAAAGACTCCGTGATCGTGGAACCCACCAGCGGAAACCAGGGCATCGGACTGGCTCTGATCGGAGCGGTCCGCGGATACCAGACGATCATCATCATGCCGGACTCCGTAAGCGAGGAACGCCGCAAGCTTGTCCGTCATTACGGCGCTCAGGTACTGACCGTCCACGACGACGGCGACATCGGAAAAGCGATCCAGGGTTGTGTAGACCTGGCTTTTACGCTCCAGAAAAAAAATCCGAAGATCTTCATTCCGCAGCAGTTCGAAAATCCGGCAAACGTGGAGGCCCAGGTTGAGCATACCGCCCGGGAGATCATGGAACAGGCCGGCCGCCGCATTGACGGCTTCTGCTCCGGCATCGGAACCGGCGGGACCATCACCGGCATCGGCAAGGCTTTGAAAAAAGGAAATCCTGATATTGAGATCTGGGCCGTGGAGCCGGAGCACGCTGCCATTCTTTCAGGCGGCAGCATCGGAACCCACATCCAGATGGGAATCGGCGACGGACTGATCCCGCCCATCCTGGACCGGGAGATCTACAGCCACATCCACATCGTAACCGATCAGGACGCGATCCAGACAGCCAAAAAGCTGGCGGCCCGCGAGGGCATCATGTGCGGCATTTCCAGCGGGACCAATGTCGCTGCCGCCATTCACCTGGCCGAAAAGCTCGGCCCGGGAAAAACCGTCGTCACGGTTCTGCCGGACACGGCGGAACGGTATTTTTCCACCCCGCTGTTTGAAGGAGAATGATCAGAATCAGCAGCCGGGGAATCTTTAAACTCAGGGAGGTAAAATGAAATGATGCAGACAGGCAATTTGAGACAGGCCAAACTCAGGCTGATGAACGACCCCGAACTGGTCCGGCTGCTGGTCCGCTGCGGATGGAGCGAGATCATGCTTGATCTGGACGACGACGCCGAACCGGACGTATGCTTCTCCGATGAAAACAACGACGGCGACATCGATACCATCTCGATCGATCTTACCGGCAACGGCGAGTTCAACCTGTTTCTCCACGATGCGGACGGCAGCGGGCATCCGGATACCATCTTCTATGCGGATGACGGATCAGATCACCTGGAAACGCTGGCCTCCGGCTCCGAGGTGGAAGAAAAACTGAAAAGCATCTCACAGCATCTGTACGACCTTCTGCTTTCCGACGATATCCCGCAGGAACAGATGGCAGGGTCTCTTGAGGATCTCCGGAACTTTCTGAAGGAAGACCTGACGACGCTGCTGAACGAAGTCCACAACATCGCCGCTCCCGAATCACAGACCGGGGCCGATATCGTCTGCCGCTTCCTGGAAGACGCCGGCGTCTATTATCTGGCGACTGCAGAGGGGGACCAGCCCAGAGTACGTCCCTTCGGGACCATCCTTCTGTACGAAGGACACCTTTACATCCAGACCGGAAAGGTCAAGGACGTTTCAAAGCAGCTCGCTGTCAATCCCCGTGCAGAGCTCTGCGCCTTCTTAAACGGAACCTGGCTGCGCCTTTCCGGAACCCTTGTAAATGACGACCGGATCGAAGTCAAGCAGGCCATGCTGGACAAATACCCGAACCTCGGCAACATGTACAGCGCCGAAGACGACAACACCCAGGTCCTCTATTTCGAAAACGCCACGGCCATATTCAGCTCCTTTACCGCAGCACCGGAAATCATAGAACTGTAACAAAGGGGGGACGTCCGCAACGGACGTCCCCCCTTGTATCTGCGCGATAAGGCCGCTTTCGTTCACGCATCCCCCATCGGCATCTCAAACTCATCTCCGGCCGGCACTTCCTCCTCGTCCCCGGTCTCCTCGACCACGGCCGGAATAAACTCATCCATGTACACATCCTCGGCGGCCCCGTTCAGAAGCGCCGGCAGATTCAGGATAATGCCGTCCATGTTATAAGGAATCTCCAGCTTTACGGCACTTCCCACCTTTTTGGAATCCTTCTTGGGCGTAATGTGCAGCTCCATACTGAACTTCTGTCCCATGGTGCTGACCATTCCCCTGTCCTCTTCGCCGAGCTTGGCCACCTTCTCGCCGTTCACCAGCACATCGATCTTGTAATACGGCTTGTAGACGGTTCCGTCTTCGGCTTCCAGAGTCTTGTTGTCAAAATAGATGGTATGGCCGCGTCCGATCACGAACATCACGGCCGCAATACCGATCAGGATCGCCAGAGCGAGGATCCTGAACACGATTTTTCTGACCTTCATGTCTCAGCCCTCCCCCTTCTGCGCTTCAGCCAGCTTCTTGCCTTCCGCGCTCTTGGCTCTGCGCTTGTTGGTCTCGTACATGACGAGTGCCACCGTGATGACGGCGTACGAGACAAACACGCGGAAATATTCACCGATCATGGAGTCGCCGGTGATGGCAGCGCCCGCTCTCGGTGCCACAATGAACATCAGATGAAACAGGATGACACCCAGGAAAACGTTTCCGATGGAGGCCTTGTCGACCGATGCTCCGCCGACCAGCAGCGCCGCGATACAGAACATACCGATCTGGGAATGCGAGCTGTAAGTTGCGATGTTGCCCATATTCTGCAGGTAAATGATCATGCCGAAGCCTGCAAGGACCGTGGAAATGACGATGGCTACGATACGGGTGCGCTCCACATTGATGCCGGCGTCCCGGGCCACTTCCATATCCTGGCCGACCGCACGCATATCCTGGCCCAGCTTTGTCCGGCGGAACCAGACGATCACCAGGCACATGAGTGCAATGATGATGAACGTCATCAGAGGAATCCTGATCTCGCCGAAAAACGGCAGCTTTACGGAAAACGGGATCAGGTTGTCCAGCTTCTGGCGCATGTTCAGAAGACTCACCGTGTTGCGGATGCCATAGCCTCTGGGCAGCTTGATGCTGGTATGCTTGATCGGGATCACCGACCCCATCATGTACAAAACGACCAGCTGATATACACCGTTGATGAAAAAGCTCATGATATAGCTGGTGATCATCTCGCGTCCCTTCGCCATATTCAGGATCTTTCCGCAGAACAATCCCAGAAGAACAGAAATCGGGATGGAAAGGATCATGGCGAGCACCATTCCCGGAACTCCCACGATCTGCCAGTCGGAAGCCAGTATCAGGCCGATCTGTCCGGCCATGGCGCCCAGCGTCATGCCGAAATTCAGGCCCATTCCGGCCATGATCGGGATCAGCAGCGAAAGGATCAGGAATGCGTTCCGCCCCATTCTCGTGACGATCTCGTTTGCCAGCATGTTGGCGGACAGCCCTGACAGGGGAATGCAGATCGCGCAGATAATGATGAACATCAGCGGCACGGAGCTTCTTCTCAGAGCTGCTCTAAAATCGAATTTTTTCTTTTTCATTTCGAGCCCTCCGTTTTCCTTGTCAGTGCATACAGAATCATGCCGTTGGAGGCAATGATCCTTATGATCTCGCTCATATCCATATGGATCATATTATTCATGACGGTAGGCGTCATGGTGACGATGCCCTGGAACAGAATGGTTCCCACGACAACGTTGACGATGGAAGCCTTGTTCACCGACGCGCCGCCGATCAGAATGGCGGATACCGCCGGAAGCGCCATATAGAAGGGCGCCATATAAAGCTGCACAAATCCGAAGCCCTGCTCATAGACCAGAATGCCCACAGCCGCAAGCCATGTCGACATCACGACCGAAAGAAGACGGATCCTGTCCACGTTGATGCCGGCTGCCCGGGCAAAGGTGGGGTTGGAACCCACGGCCGTCATGGCGGTGCCGGTCTTGGTGTGAAGGAACGCCCACATGGCCAGCGCCAGAAGCGCGAAGAACAGGATCGTTCCCGTCGGGATCTCAAAGTTCCCGATCTTGATCTTCAGGAAATTGGCCAGAACCTTGTCGTAATATCCCTCCAGCGATATGGTGGTACGGAGGCCTTTTCCGGCCATGCCCCAGACCATGTTCGGGCTCTTGTAGGGAAGGATCAGCCACATCATGCACATCAGGGATACGGATGAAAATCCCACATAGGTAGCGATCATCATCTCGCCGCCCTTGATCTTGTTCAGAAGCCAGCCGTAGCCGGATCCGAAAACCAGCGCGAAGGGCGTTGCGATCAGGATGGCCATGACAAACGAAAGGGCTCCGGTAAATCCGAACTCGATCGAAAGAGTCGCGCCCAGAAGTCCGGAAATAATGCCCAGCGGAAGGCCGAAATTCAGGCCGCAGCCCGAATGGACCATGGGCACCATGGCAAGCACCAGCACGCCGTTCCAGGAAAAACGCGCAATTATGTTCGTGATCTGCGTCGGCAGATCCGCACCGACGATCGGCGCAAGGATCAGCAGCAGCACCAGGAACAGGGTAATGATCAGTCTCGGAAGGCCGAAGTTCTCCACGAGTCTCCCGAACCAGCTTTTTTCTTTTTTCACTGTTTTCTCGTTCATCGGACCCTCCTTAAATGACCTGGCTGAGCATCAGCGCGCCCAGCTCTTCCACGGACGAAGCCGCCGGAAGGATCCCTGCGATCTTTCCGCCGGATACAATGGCGATCCGGTCACAACTCTGCCGGAGCTCTTCCAGCTCCGAGGATACGATAACGACCGTAACCCCGTTTTCCCGGTTGAATTTTTTCAGTGCGTCCAGAACCAGCGCCTTGGCACCGACGTCGATTCCGCGGGTCGGCTCCGATACGAACAGAAGCCTGGGGTTCAGTGCAAATGCCTTTGCAAGGCAGACCTTCTGCTGATTTCCGCCCGAAAGCTCTCTGGCCTTCTGTTTGGAGCTGGTGCACTTGATGGCAAGTTCGTCGATATACCGGTCGGTCACTTCCTTGATGGCGGCTTCGTCACGCCATTTCACAAGGCCTCCCAGATAGTTTTTCAGGAATTTGTTCTGGATCTGCATGGCCGGGAACGCGATGTTCCACTCCAGCGTCTCGTCCAGCAGAAGTCCGACGCCCCGCCGGTCCTCCGATACAAAGGCAAAGGAAGAATCCAGGCATCTGCGGGGCGAATTCAGAGGGATGTCCTTTCCCTCGAATGTCACCTTTCCGCCAGCCTGATAAAGACCCATGACGCCGTTGGGGATCCCAAGCTTGCCCTGTCCGGCCAGACCGCCGATTCCCAGGATCTCTCCCTCTTTTACGTCCAGCGATACATCGCGGACCGTCTCACCGGGCATATCTACCCAAAGGTGGGAAATGGAAAGGATCGTCTTCGCCTGGTCAAAGCTCCGGTTTTTACCTTCGGCTGAGTCCGTTTTTGCCACTTCACGGCCGACCATGGCCTTTGTGATCTCATCCACGCTGGTATCGGAAGCATTCTTCTCGCTGACCACATATCCGTCCCGCATGACGATCACACGATCACAGACGGAAAGGATCTCCTGCAGTCTGTGTGTGATAAACACAATGGCGATGCCCCGCTGCGCCATTCCCTTGATGGCGGCCAGAAGCGCCTCGGCTTCTTTTTCGGTCAGGACTGCGGTCGGCTCATCCAGGATCAGAAGCTTCAGCTGCTCTTTAGAGAGCTCCCTGGCGATCTCGGTAAACTGCTTATGACCGACCGGCATGTCGCTGATAACCATCTTCCGGTCCACGTTCACGCCCATCAGTTCGATCGCGTTGGCGGCGCGTTCATCCATTTCGCTGCGCTTCAGCGTGTTCATGCGGTCTCCGAAGATCTCGGCGATCAGGTTCTTTCTGACCGGCTCCCGGTTCAGAAGAATATTCTCGGTCGTGGTAAAGCCGGGGATCAGGGAAAATTCCTGATGGACCATACCGATGCCGGCCTCGATGGCGTCAAAGGGTGATGAAAAGTTCACCTTTTCACCGTTCAGAAGAACGTCGCCGCCATAACCGCCGGTTTCACGGATCATGTTTGCCCCGAACAAAATCCGCATCAGCGTGGACTTTCCGGCCCCGTTCTCACCGACCAGGCCAATGACTTCTCCCTCGTTCAGGGTCAGATTGATGTCCGAAAGCACCTGATTTCCAAAGAAGTCCTTGCTGATATTCCGCATCTCGAGAAGCGGAGTATTCTGTTGATTGTTCATATTGAATCCTCTGTTCTGTACAAAGAAAAGGGGAGGAGTGACCGCTCCTCCCCCATGTCCTTATGCTGTTTATTTGGTTGTGAAGTATTTCTCGGGGACTTCGACTTCGGTGGATCCCATGTAATATCCCGGGTCGCCCATGATGTAGGTATCCTGGTATACAAGGAATACGTTGCCCATCTTTACGCCTGTGTCAGCGTTGGTGTAGTTGGAGCCGTTCCACTGAGCGTTCGGTGAGAATACCTGGTAAGCAGCTGCGATGTCTTCGATGCTGTCCAGTTCGCTCTTGCCGTCGATGACATTCATGGCATGCTGTGCAAGACCTGCGGAAACGGTATATCCATAGGAGTATGCCCATGTTCCGAATCTGCCTGCGCCGCCTTTTTCCACGACTGCGGATTCAACCTTTGCAAGGATCTTCTCGAAATCGCCTGCTTCTTCGGTGAGGTCAAGTCCGAGTGCTCCCGGATAGCCCATCAGCGGAGACGGAAGGTCAGCTTCGATAAAGTATCCGCCGTACTCAAGCAGCTGCTTCAGAAGCGGCTCGGTATGTGCATCGTTTGTACAGAAGTATGCGGAGTTCGTGCCGTATTTCTCGATCCATTCCGGAACGTGCTCCAGAATGTAAGCCTGAGCTCCCGGTACGCCTACGTCAGTCGTCGGGTCCGGAGCGGATTCCATAACGAATTTCATGCCGAACTCTTCGCAGGCTGCCTTCATGATGGCAACACGGCGGCTCATGGTCTCGTAGGACAGATGACGCGGGAAGGAGATGTGTACGAAGGTATCGCATCCCAGCTCATGCGCGGTACGGATGATCAGATATCCGCGGGCAACAAAGTCGTTGTTGCAGACCAGGTCGGCTGCGCTTCCGATTTCCGGAAGGTCTTCGTGAGACTCGCCGGCGATGCAGAGGATGTCAGGTCTTCTTTCCTTGATCTGACGGAAAGCTTCGGTGGTTCCCGGAATAGCCTGGTTTACGATGATGGCTTTCATCTCGGGATCATCAGAAAGGTTTACGATGGTCTGAATGGTGGTCTCAAGCTCTTCGGTAAAGTTGTCCGGATAGATCGCCAGAGTAACGCGGTCTTCGCCGTACATTGCCTGGAAAGCCTCAGCGCCGCGGCGGTCATCCTCGGACTGGGACACGGAACCGGTTACGATACCGATGTGGTAATCATCGGAGACAGTCTCTTCGCCGGCTTCCTCTTCCACTTCCTCTTCTGCTTCGTCTTCCAGCTCGATGGTCTCAACGCTGGCTGCAGATGCGGTCAGGGAAAAAGAAAATACCATAACGGCAGCTGTAAGCAGGCTTACGATTTTCTTCTTCATAAATGTTTTCCTCCCTTTTTGACATTAGCGTGCGCAAACGCGCATGCCATAAAGTGATAATACATTATTGCGTTAAAATTATCAAGTGTTTCTTATAAAATCCCTTCTTCTTTGGGAAATGGCCGTTTTTATTTTTTCTCATTTCCCTGCGCCCGCTTATTTGTATCAATAGAATCTCCAAATACGACAAATCTGTCATACAGATATTCCGTGACAAAATTGAGCAGCATGTTCAGGATCGTCACAAGATATCCGTTCCATCCGCAGGTCTCCGTCAGGTAATTGCCGAGAATGGTGGTCACCGGCGTGAACACGGCGTAATATGCCGCCACCTTCAGCATCGCCGCCGGCACATTGTTTGCCGACCGGAACGTAAATTCCCGGTTGAGGGTAAAGTTCCACAGCACCGACAGCACCAGCGCCGTCAGATAGCAGGCCCAGTAGTTCCAGTCCGTCAGCCTTTCCAGCAGCGTATAGACGCCGATCTCGATCACGCCGGCGGAAATGGAAAACAATACAAATTTGATCGTCCGCTTCAGTTCTGCCCGATCCATAATGCTCCTCCTGTTTCGTGTGTAATGTTACGGATGTATTATAACAAAAAAAAATCTGTAATGGGGTCTGACCCCATTACAGATTTATTAAAACCCTTTAACATATTTGAAATGGGGTCTGACCCCATCAAAAAAAGAAAGAAAACAACTTCTTCGAAAGGCTGCTCATGCTCATCTGCTTCTTCTGAACCTTTTCGATGCTTCTTCCGCCCAGAACCTCGCCGAAGCCTTCGCAGTATTCATACCGCTCACTTCTTACCCATTCCGGCTCAACAGACATATAACGGTCATTCACAAAATAATCGGTCCCCATATTTGACATATCCATTCCCTCCCTGATATAGTAAAACACAGATCAAATGCTGCGTTGTTTTGTTCTTTAAGTATATAATATCACTTTTCTGATCCATTTCTACATGCTGACATCCAGAAGATTCATCCCTCTTTTTGTGCTGTCAGCACATGTTTGGTGACCATCAGAACAAGGAGGCACAAAATGGGGTTCACGATCGAAGACATGCTGGTAGTCTCTCAGGAAAAATATCAGATGGATCTGGTGGCCGGCAAGAACGGATGGTCCAATTCTATCAGCTGGATACTGCTGCTTGAGGACCTTACCATCATCCGGCACTTTTCCGGAAAAGAGCTGGCCGTCACCACGGGACTTGGCTTTCAGGAAGAAGAAAAGCTCCTCTCCCTGGCAGAAGAGCTGAACAGCAAAAATGCCGCCGGACTCGTTGTAAATACCGGCTTTTACGTAAAAGATCTGCCGGAAAGTGTCATCTCCTTCTGCGACCGGAACGATCTGCCGCTGCTTACCGTTCCCTGGGATGTATATCTGGCCGACATGATCAAGGATCTGTCCATCCGCATCTTCCTGCAGGGGTCGACCGACGAGCAGATCACTGCCGCCATGATCCGCGCCATCGAAAATCCGGAAGAGCCGGGGCTGTACCGCAATGACCTGCTGCCCTGGTTCGATACGGACGGAACGTTCCAGGTCTTTCTGATCTCCACCGGCGATCTGGACAAGATGGACACGGTGGAAAGGAAGAGACTGACGTACCGGATCCAGCTGTCCCTGACAAACATCAGCCACAACGCCAGTTTCTTCTACTACGATTCCTGCTTCGTTCTGATCGTAAACGATATCGACGAACCAGCGACCCTGCAGATCGTGGAGGAATTTCTGGACCGGGCCGCCAAAAGGCTGCCTGATTATCCCGTATATATAGGAGCCGGCAGCCAGATGACGGATCTTTCCAGCCTTCACATTTCCTATAAAAGAGCGAAGGCCGCTTCCTTCGTCGCCCTCCGCGACAAAAAACATCTGGTCCGCTTTGACGACATGGGCATTCTGCGCCTGTTTTATTCCGTCGAGGATCATGCCCTTCTTTCCGAGATGAGCACAGGAATTCTGAAACCGCTGATCGATTACGACGCAGAGCATGATTCCGAGTATGTCAGGACCCTGGATCTGTACCTGAAATATGACGAAAGCATTCAGGCCGTCGCGTCAGAAATGTTCACGCACCGCAACACGGTCATGTACCGTCTGAAAAATATACGGGCGCTTCTGAACACGGACTTCAAATCGCCGGACGAAAAGCTGGCCCTTCGTATCGCCTGCCTGATCCGAAACATGTAATTCCGGGCATGTAACCACAGACACTTTAAAAGAGAGGCAAATCAGGTTATAATAGAAGAAATACCAGCACCTTCCTGCGATTCACAAAAAGGAGCTCCCTATGAAACTTCCCTTTCAGATACGGCTGTCGCGGCCGCAGATCATTCTGGCCGGTTTCGCCGCCATGATCCTCATCGGAAGCCTGCTTCTGATGCTGCCGGTGTCGTCGGCGGATCACAGCGTCACGCCCTTTATCAACACCCTGTTTACCGCCACGTCCGCCGGCTGCGTGACCGGCCTGGTGGTCTATGATACCGCCACCCACTGGTCCCTGTTCGGAAAGCTGGTCCTTATCACGCTTATCCAGATCGGCGGTCTGGGCGTCGTCACCATGACGACCCTCTTTACCCGGCTCGCCGGAAAGCGCATCGGCCTGAACGCCAGAAGCACCATGCGGGACGCCATCTCGGCTCCCCACATCGGCGGCATCGTTCAGATGACGACCTTTATCGTCAAGATGACCTTCCTGTTCGAAACCATCGGAGCCGTTGCCATGATGCCGGTTTTTATCCGCGATTTCGGACCGGTCAAAGGAATCGGCGCATCCTTCTTTCATTCCATCTCGGCCTTCTGCAACGCCGGTTTTGATCTGATGGGAAGGCGCGCTCCGTTCTCGTCGCTCACCGCCTATCAGGCAGATCCGCTTATCAACATCACCATCATCCTGCTGATCCTGACCGGCGGCATCGGCTTCCTTACCTGGGACGACATGCGGCATTACAAACTGAAATTTCACAAGTACAGCACCCAGAGCAAGCTGATCCTGGCCTCATCCGTCTTTCTGATCGCCGTTCCCGCCGTGATCTTCTGGTTCACCGAATTTAAGGATCTTCCTGCCGGCGAACGCTTTCTGACATCACTGTTTCACGCGGTCACGCCCCGTACCGCCGGCTTCAACACTGCGGATTTCAACAGCTTTTCGGACAACGGCATCGCCCTCACCATTCTTCTGATGCTGGTGGGCGGCGCCCCCGGCTCCACGGCCGGAGGCATGAAGATCACCACGGTCGCGATCCTGTTTATCTCGATGGTATCGGTTTTCCGGCAGGACAAAGAAACGGTCGTCTTCCGCCGCAGGATCCCCGGAGAAGTGTTCCGGAATGCTTCCGCCATCTTTTTTCTGGACGGAACCCTGTTTCTTCTGGGCGGCATGCTGATCAGCCAGGCCGAACAGCTGCCGCTTCGCGCCGCGTTTTTTGAAAGCGCGTCCGCCGTGGCGACCGTGGGTCTTACCGTAGGGATCACCCCCGGCCTTCACACTTTTTCAAAAATTCTGCTGGTTTTGATGATGTATCTTGGACGCGTGGGCGGTCTTACGCTTATTTTTGCCGCCGTGTCCCCCAAAAACAACGGAAACGCCCGGTATCCCGAAGACCGGATGACCGTCGGCTGAGCTGTGCTTTAATTCAGGAGGTATAAAAATGAAAACATTTCTCGTAATCGGCATCGGCCGCTTCGGCCGCCACCTCTGCAAAAAGCTCTACGACCTCGGATACGAGGTCATGGCCGTGGACAGCCGGGAAGAATGCATCAATTCCGTTCTCGACTACACCACCGACAGCATGATCGGCGACAGCACCAACGAGACCTTTATCCGCTCCCTCGGCGTGGACAGCTTCGATACCTGCTTCGTCGCCATCGGCGATAATTTCCAGAATTCGCTCGAGACCACCTCTCTTTTGAAGGAAGCCGGCGCAAAAGTCGTGGTGGCCCGCGCTTCCCGCGAAGTCCACCGCAAATTCCTGCTGCGGAACGGCGCCGACAAGGTCGTGTATCCGGAGCTTGAGATGGCCGAGTGGAGCGCCATCCGCTACAGCTCCGAGCACATCCTGGACTACATTCCGCTGCCCGGCGCCAATTCTATTTTTGAGGTCGCCCTCCCCGGAACATGGATCGGCAAGTCCATCTCCGAGCTGCACATCCGCAAACAGTATAATCTGAACATTGTGGGCATCAAAAAAGACGGGCATCTGGACATGATCATCGATCCCGAGCTCCGTCTGGAAAAAGGGATGTCTCTCCTGGTCATCGGCAAGGACAAGGACATCCAGAACTGCTTCCATATTTCCACCGACCGCTTCCGGTCGAACTGAA
>CAMNNM010000038.1 GCA_946545425.1 uncultured Blautia sp.
TTATCTGTCGGTTCAATAGGGACGATGAGCTTTTGCTTAGTATCAGATACTTTCCATTCCAGCCTGTGTTTTCAGTAACCTGATAGAACTGTGGAGTCTTTCTACAGAAGCTGACCCGCAGCCGGCCTTCGGGGATTTTTTTAATTCCTTCTGTTTGCTTTCGATTACTTCCGAAAGATATTTTTCTCTTGAAAAAACATTCTTCAAAAAATCATACATAATTATATTTCCCCTTTCATTTTTTATATAAAAAAACAGAATATCTGAGTACCCACCTCCGGGCTTCAGACATTCTGTTATCTTTGGTGTTATGAACAGGCAATTCCACATATATACTGCTTTTTTATTCTATCAGATATGGGCAAACTCAGCAATGATTCTTTACATAATATTAGCATGAGAAATCCCTGCACGGATGGGGACAAAGAAGCAAGCATTCCATCCGTACCGGCAGGAAGCCAGATACGGACGGGGAAAAAACGCCCTTCAGTACCGCACAAATTGACTTGATATTCCGCCTTTTTTCTGTCATCATCAAATATGAAGAACCAGCAAATCTTGAACAGGAAAAGGATGGCGCATCATGGAAAGAGGAATCTATTTCGACGCATGGTATAAACACAACCATTGTTACCATCCCAGCCTGCCGGTCAGGACCCTGCAGATGCTGGAGGATTTGGAACTTTACCACGGAACGGCTCTTGTCTGAGCCGGTATGGGAGGAGGAAGCATCAGCCTTCCTTAGACCTGCGGTGCGGCAAAAACGTGGCGGGCTTCGTGCTGGGGATCGGATTCGCGGGCTTTCCGAGAATCCTGGTTCAGATAAATATCGAATATGCCGACGGACATATTCAGCAGGAATATACCACGTACGGAGAATCCTGGGTGGTCACCCGGGGTCCGGTCACATGTAATTCCATTTACGACGGGGAGGACTATGACGCCCGGATGGAGCGGGACGGATGGGACACCCTGGAATACGAATCCCGGTTTATTCTGGAATATCAGCGGCCGAACGGATGGATCATGGCCACGGTGGTGGAGGACCCGGGCGGGGAACGCGTGGGCTTGATCATGCCGCCGATCCGGATAAAAGAAAGCTACGAGCCGAAGCTTCTGAATACTTTGGAGGACGGCACGCAGATATACGACGTCGGATATAATATCACCGGATGGGTTGAAATCTTCGTAACGGGAGAGGCCGGCAATGTGGTGGAGCTGTCCTTTGCAGAAGCCCTCGACAAGGACGGAAGGCTTGAAAAAACACCACTTCGTACGGCCAGATGCGAAGACCATTATATCCTGAAGGAAAACACCGGCGTACAGACGTGGGAGCCCAGATTTACCTACCACGGATTCCAGTACTTCTCGGTAAAAACAAGGGGTAAGGTACAGGTCTTAAAGCTGAGAGCCCGCTTCCTGCATTCGGATCTGAAGGAGAATGCGTGCTTTACCTCCGACAGTGAACTCTTCAATCGGATCGAGGATGCCATGCGCCGGACAGATGCCTGCAATTTTATGGGTGTGCCGACGGACTGTGCCCAGAGAGACGAGCGTCACGGGTGGGAAACAGATCCCACCTCCCATGCGGAGAGCGGCGCGTATCTTTATGATGTTTCTTCCTTACAAAGAGAGGCGGTTCTGCAACCGCAGCCTGAATCTTGTGCTTATGCCTGCTGCAGTTTATAATAATACTTGCTGATTGTTCGGAGAAATAAAGGAGAAATGAAAATGAACAACTTTACATTCTACGCACCTACCTACTTTGTGTTCGGTAAAGACCAGGAAAACGAAACCGGAAAATATGTGAAAAGATTCGGTGGCAGCAAAGTGCTGATCCATTACGGCGGTGGTTCCGTGGTCCGTTCGGGCCTTCTCGGCAGGATCAAGGCATCCCTTGATCAGGAGAAGATCTCCTATGTAGAGCTGGGCGGCGTAAAGCCCAATCCCCGCAGCGGTCTGGTTTATGAAGGTATCGAGCTTTGCCGCAAGGAGAACGTTGACTTTGTTCTGGCAGTCGGAGGCGGCTCCACCATCGATTCCGCCAAGGCCATCGCGGCCGGAACCATCTATGAGGGAGACTTCTGGGATTTCTACAGCGGAAAGCCCGTCGAGAAAGCACTTCCCATCGGAACCGTGCTGACCATCGCGGCAGCAGGCAGCGAAGGCTCTCCGGACTCCGTTATCACCAAAGAAGAAGGCATGCTTAAGAGAGGCGCATCCGGCGAAGGACTTCGCCCGGCGTTTTCCATCCTGAATCCGGCGCTTACCCAGACCCTTCCGCCTTATCAGACCGCCTGCGGCATCACCGACATTATGGCGCACCTGTTCGAACGTTACTTTACCACCACGAAGGAAGTGGAAGTCACCGACAGGATGATCGAAGGCCTTCTAATGACCATGATACACGAGGGACCGCGCGTCATCGCCGATCCGGACAACTATGAAGCAAGAGCAAACATCATGTGGGCCGGCATGATGGCCCACAACAATTCCTGCGGCGTAGGCCGCGTGCAGGACTGGGCAAGCCACGACATGGAGCATGAGCTTTCCGCGCTTTACGACTGTGCCCACGGCGCAGGCCTGGCGGTCGTGTTCCCGGCGTGGATGATCTACAATTACAAGCGCGATGTAATGCGCTTCGCCCAGCTGGCCGTCAGAGTCTGGGGCTGCAGCATGGATTTTGCAAATCCGGAGAATACGGCGCTGGCCGGAATTCAGTGCCTGCGTAACTATCTGAAGTCGATCGGCATGCCCGGAAACTTTGCGGAGCTTGGCGCAAAGGAAGAGGATATTCCGCAGATGGCGCATACCGCAGCCTTCGGAAACGGCGGATCCGGTGCCATCGGCGGATTTGCGCGTCTCACCGAAGAGGATATTGCAAATATCTATCGTCTGATGCTGTGATCGGTTAAGACACAGAGTAAAAGAAAAACGGGGCTGTGATATTTCACAGCCCTTGTCTTTTTGCTTTTACACAATAAAGCCGGAAAGGACTGTCGCATCAGAGAGATTTATGGTATGATAGAGCAATAATGCGGTAATAAGGAGGGAATGTTTTATGAAAAAAAGAGCGATCGGAATTTTTCTGGCACTGACGATGGGCATGAGTCCCGCTGTCTGCATGGGAAGCACGGAAGCGGCAGAACCGAAGACCAGAGTCATCATCACCCAGGACGGCGAAGTGGATGACATGAATTCACTGCTTCACACGCTGCTTTATGCCAACGATCTTGACATCGAAGGAATCGTACAGTCTTCGTCTTCTCTGCACTACAGCGGCGATGACAACAATGAGCCGCTCAGATGGACCGGTACGGACTGGATGTACGACTTCATGGACGCTTACGCGGAAGTATACCCGAATCTGATCGTTCATGATCCGGATTATCCGGAACCGGATGCGCTGCGTGCGCTTACCGTGGTCGGCAATGTGACCATGGAAAACGAGATTGAGACCGATACCGACGGATCCAACCTGATCAAGGAGAGCATCCTGAAGGAAGACGACAGACCTCTTTATATTACCATATGCGGCGGCGCCAATACGCTGGCCCGCGCTCTGAAATCCATCGAAGAAGAGCACGGAAGCGATGCAGACTGGCAGGAACTGCACGATAAGATCGTAAGCAAAGTCGTGATCTTTACCTGGGCTTTCCAGGACAAGACCTACAAGGAATACATCAGCCAGTCCTGGCCCGAAATCCCGGTCATCAACGTATCCAATGCAGCCATCTGCTTCGGATACCGCTGGAAGGGAGCCGACGGCATGTCGGAGGCTGCCATCGAAAAGATGTCCGCAGCCTGGATGCAGGAAAACCTGCTGAACGATCAGGGCGCGCTGCTCGACCGGTACGTGACCTGGGGCGACGGAACCTATATCGAGGGCGAGACCGACGATCAGCAGTTCGGCACCAACGAATCCATGTTGAACACCGAAGACTGGTGGGGCAAAATTCCCTACGACCGCTATGACTTCCTTTCCGAAGGAGACACTCCGACCTTCCTGATGCTGCTTCCGCTGGGACTTCGTTCTCTGGAAGACTACTCCTACGGCGGATGGGGCGGCATGTACACCACAAAGGAATATGCGGAAAACGAAAACGTAAAGAACTATTATACGGCAGTAAAGGGAACCAACACCGCCCCCTGGATGGAAGCGGTCTTCAACGATTTCGCCGCAAGAGCAGACTGGTGTGTGACGTCGTCCTATGAAGATGCGAACCACGAACCCGAGGTCACGGTGACCGACGGTCTGGACCGCACGGCGGCGGCCGGAGAAGAAGTGGCCATCCATGGCGAAGCCACTGATCCCGACGGCGACAACGTGACGCTTTCCTGGAGCAGGCTTTCCGACGCCGATACCTATGAGGGTGAGCTTGAGATCTCCGGAACCGGAAACGACCTGACCGTCACGGTTCCCGCTGATGCAAAAGCCGGTGATACGATCCACGTGCTGCTTAAGGGAACAGACGACGGAGAACACACTCTGGAAAGATACCAGAGAGTCATCATCACAGTGAAATAAACGACAAAGAGGTGTTTACAATATGCATAAAGAATTCCTGATGGGGAACGAGGCCATCGCGCTGGGAGCTCTGGCCGCCGGCGTGAACCTGGTCTCCGGGTATCCGGGAACGCCTTCCACCGAGGTGCTGGAAACGATCGCAAAGAGAAATCCCGGCAACGTTTACGTGGAATGGTCCATCAATGAAAAGGCCGGCATGGAAGTGGCGGCCGGTGCCGCCTATACCGGTGCCCGGGCACTGGTGACCATGAAGCAGGTGGGACTGAATGTAGCTGCCGATCCGCTGATGAGCCTTGAGTATATCGGCGTCAAGGGCGGCATGGTGGTGCTGGTGGCGGACGATCCCGGCCCCATTTCTTCTCAGACTGAGCAGGATACCCGTACCTTCGGCATGTTTTCCAAGGTTCCGGTGTTCGATCCCTCCTCGGTCGCCGAGGCGTACGAGATGATCCAGGAGGCCTTTGATTTTTCCGCGCGTTACAAAACGCCCGTGTTCTTCCGCGCTACCACAAGAGTGGATCACGGATACGAGGACGTGGAAGTAAAGGACCCCGGGGAATATTATGTCAACAAAGCGGAGGGGTTCGTAAAGGATCCCTCCCGCTGGGTGATCTTTCCACGGCTTTCCGTAAAGAATCATGCCCTGATCGAAAAGAGAAACGCGGAGCTGAAGGACGTTTTGTCAGAATATCCCCGCAATCAGATCGTTCCTGAGAACGGGTGCGGAAATGCGCCCTGCCGCAGGGGAATTGCGACCCAGGGCGTCAGCTTCATGTACACGCTGGATTCACTTCGCGGACGTAATGTCCGGGTGATGCGGGTTGCCACGCCCTTCCCGTTCCCGGAAAAGCTGGCGCTTGAATTCCTGAAGGATCTGGACGAAGTACTGTGCATTGAAGAGCTGGATCCCGTGATCGAGCGGGCTCTCGTCTTTGTGTGCGGAAAATACGGGCTGCAGGTAAAGATCCGCGGCAAGATGACCGGCGACATGCCCCTTTCCGGCGAAAATTCCATGGAGATCGTGGACAGCGCCATCACGGCGTTTACCGGTTCGGAAGGCGAAAGACCGTACACCATGCCGGATGAGCTTCCGGCTCCGCCGGCACTGCCGGTAAGACCGCCGGTACTCTGCGCCGGATGTCCCCACAGAGCTTCCTTCTACGCCGTCAAGATGGCGATGAAGGGACAGAAGACCATCTACTGCGGCGATATCGGCTGCTATACCCTTGGAAACGCCGCGCCTCTCGACATGTGCGATACCTGTCTCTGCATGGGTGCGGGCATCGGCATCGCCCAGGGAGTCGGACATATCGAGCCGGACACAAAGTGCTTTGCCTTTGTGGGCGACTCCACCTTCTTTGCGTCCGGAATTACGGAAACCATCAATGCTTTTTATAACCAGGCGGATATGACCCTGATCGTGCTGGACAATTCCACTACAGCCATGACCGGACATCAGCCCCACCCTGGCACCGGCAGAACCGTGATGGGCCAGATCGTCGAAAAGGTGAGCATCGAGAAGGTACTGAGAGCCATCGGTCTGAAGGTGGTGGAAACGGTCGACCCGCTGGATTACGAATGCTCGGTGGAAACCATCCGCCGTGCGGCAGCAGAGCCAGGTGTAAAGGCGGTCATTTTCCGGTCGCCCTGCATTGCCATCTCGAAGCCGAAGGGACATTCCCATGTGGACAGTGACAAATGCATCGCCTGCGGCAAATGCATCCGCGAGCTGGGATGTCCGGCTCTTGTAAAGGCCGCGGACGGGAAGAAGGCCGCGATCGATCCGTCCCTTTGCACGGGCTGCACCCTGTGCGAACAGATCTGTCCTGTTAAAGCTATCTCGGGCGGAGAAAAGAACGACACGGCGAAAGGAGGCTGCCATGCGTAAAAATATCATCCTTTGCGGCGTCGGCGGGCAGGGGACCATTCTGGCGTCCCGGCTGATCGCTACGGCGGCCATGGCAGGCAACATTCCCATCAAGACCGCCGAGACAATCGGTATGGCCCAGCGCGGCGGCAGCGTGTTCAGCCATCTGCGGCTGGGGGAAGAAGCAAATTCCCCGCTCATCGCAAAAGGCGAAACCGATCTGATCATCGCCTTTGAGCCGGGCGAAGCCGTACGGCAGCTGCCGTTCCTGAAAAAGGGCGGAACGGTGGTGGTCAGCAGAAGAGCCGTGATGCCGGTGAGCGCCATGATCGGTAAAAGCAGCTACGATCCGGAGCAGATGATCGATTATCTGCGGGAGCATACGGAGCATCTGATCATTGTGGACGCCGACCGGGCGGCACAGGAGCTGGGATCCTCCAAAACCCTGAACGTGGTTCTTTTAGGAGCCGCGGTAAGAAGCAAAGAACTGGGCCTTTCGGAAGAAGACCTTAAAAAAGCAGTAAAAGAAAGGGTACCGGAACGTTTTCTGGACCTGAACATGAGGTCTCTGGCCTGGAGCAGGGACAATGGAGAGGAGTGACGAATCATGCAGATCAATGAACAGCAGCTGGCACAGGTGGATCATCAGATCGGACGTCTGATCGCAGCGGATAATTTTTATGGAAAACGGCTGAAGGAAGCCGGCATCGACCATGTCAGCACGGTGGAAGACTTCCTGAAGCTTCCGTTCTCTGAAAAAGAGGATCTTCGCGGGGCGTATCCCCTGGGCCTGATGACCTGTAAAGAGGAAGAGGTGGTGCGTATCCATTCCTCCTCCGGAACGACCGGCATGCCCGTCATTATTCCCTATACCGCCAAGGACGTGGACGACTGGGGCGAAATGTTCAGGCGCTGCTACGAATTTGCAGGGATCACGAACAAAGACCGCATTCAGATCACCCCCGGCTACGGCCTCTGGACCGCCGGAATCGGATTCCAGAACGGATGCGAGAAGCTGGGCGCCATGGCCGTTCCCATGGGACCCGGAAATACCGACAAGCAGCTTCAGATGATGATGGATCTGAAATCCACGGTCATCTGCGCCACGTCTTCCTATGCACTCCTTCTGGCAGAAGAGATCGAAAAACGGGGTATCCGGGACAAGATCTGCCTGAAAAAGGGCGTCATAGGTTCCGAGCGCTGGGGCGAAAAGATGCGGAAACGGATTTCGTCGGAGCTGGGCATCGAGCTCTATGATATCTATGGACTCACCGAGATCTACGGACCCGGCATCGGCATCAGCTGTAAGTATGACACGGGAATGCACTACTGGGACGATTATCTTTATCTTGAGATCATCGATCCCGAGACCGGAAAGAACGTGCCGGACGGCGAATGGGGCGAGATCGTCATCACGACTCTCGTGAAAGAGGGTGCTCCGCTGATCCGCTTCCGTACCCATGACCTTTCAAGGATCATTCCGGGTGAATGTCCCTGCGGCAGCAGATACCCGCGTATCGACGTGATCTCCGGCCGAAGCGACGACATGATGAAGATCAAGGGCGTCAACGTATTCCCGAAGCAGATCGAAGAGATCCTGGGAACGTTCCCGGAGCTTTCCAGCGAATATCAGATCCGTATTTCTCATCTGGACGGCAAGGACAGCATGCGTATCTATGTGGAGGCCGGCGGAAATCACGATTTCAAGAGCCTGCAGCAGAAGGTCGCCGCGTCCGTCAAGAGCCGCATCGGATTTACGCCCATCGTATACGTGGTCGAGCTAGGATTCCTCCCGCGCAGCGAGAAGAAATCAAAACGTGTCATCGACGAACGATTTCAGTAACTGAAAAGGGAGATGTTCTGACATGGATAAAACAGAAAACAGGGCAGGTTCGGAAACAGCGGAATTAAGCCGCGACAAAGTCATCATACGGACCAGCATTCTGGGAATACTGACAAACGTGTTTCTTGCAGCATTCAAGGCGGTCATCGGGATCATTTCCAATTCCATCGCCGTAACGCTGGACGCAGTCAACAATCTGTCCGATGCGCTGTCCTCCATCATCACGATCGTGGGAACGAAACTGGCGGGAAAGCTTCCGGATAAAAAGCATCCGCTGGGCCACGGCAGGGTCGAGTATCTGAGCGCCATGGTGGTCGCCGGCATCGTGCTGTATGCCGGTATCACCTCGCTGATAGAATCCGTCAAGAAGATCATCCACCCGGAGAAACCGGATTACAGTATCGTTTCTCTGGTGATCATCGCGGTGGCGGTGATCGTCAAGATCTTACTTGGCAGATATGTGAAGAGCCAGGGCGAAAAGGTTCATTCCGGATCCCTTGTCGCCTCCGGATCGGATGCCATGTTCGACGCGATCCTTTCCGCCTCGGTCCTGCTGTCCGCGATCATTTTCAAGGTATCGGGGCTTTCGCTGGAAGCCTGGGTGGGCGTTCTGATCGCCTGCTTTATTGTCAAAGCCGGTATCGAGATGATGAGCGAGACCCTGGACGATATTCTGGGAACACGGGCGGATAAGGAAATGACCACCCAGATCAAAAAGCTCCTGACAGAGGAACCGGAGGTTCAGGGAGCATATGACCTTTTTATCTACAACTACGGTCCGGATAAGAACCTGGCATCGGTTCACCTGGAACTGCCTGAAACCATGACAGCCCGCGAGATCGACCGCCTGACCAGAAAGCTGGAAAAAAAGGTCATGCAGGAGACGGGCATCATTCTGGTGGCAGTCGGTCTGTATTCTTATAATACAGATGATGACGAGACGGCCAGAATCCACAGAGATGTGCTGGAAAAGGTGACGGCTCACGACTGGGTGCTTCAGATGCACGGATTCTATCTCGATATGAGCACGAAGGAAATGGTCTTCGACGTGGTGCTGAGCTTTGACATCCAGCCGAAGGAAGCCCTGGAAATCCTTTACAAAGAAATCGGACAGGCGTATCCGGAATACAGTATTTCGATCGCACCGGACGTGGATATTACAGATTGAGGAGAACATGTATGAGAATCATCAAGTCCGAACAGACTGCGGAAAAATGGGGCATCTTTGAAATAGCAGTGGAAGGCCCTTCAGGCGGCAACCCTTTTACGGAACAGGAGATCAGCGGAACCTTCTGCAGTCCCTTCGAAACCGTGCATACGCCTGGCTTTTATGACGGCAACGGAGTGTACAGGGTACGTTTCATGCCTTCCTTTACAGGAAAGTATACGTATAAGATCGAGTCCACCTTCGGGGAGGCCGAAGGGGAGTTTTCCGTTACGGAACCCTCTCCGGAGAATCACGGAATCGTACGTACTTCGGGCACGTTCCATTTTGCCTACGAGGACGGAACAAGGTATTTTCCCCTTGGCACTACTTGCTATGTGTGGGATCTGCAGAGTGACGAGCGAATCGCACAGACCCTTCAGACTTTAAAGGAAAGTGCCTTCAACAAGATCCGGTTCTGCGTGTTCCCGAAGCATTACGACTACAACCTGGGAGAACCGCGTTCGTATCCTTACGAGGGAACTCCCATGGATTCCTCCGTACTGACAAAAGAGAATTTTGTCCAATATGTGGGCAGAGCGGAAGGTAATCATTTTGATTACACCCGGTTTAATCCGGAGCATTTCCGGCACATCGAATACTGCATCACCGAGCTGCAGAAGCTGGGCATCGAGGCGGACCTGATCGTCATGCATCCCTACGACAGATGGGGCTTTTCCTGCATGACCCGTGAGCAGGACACTCTGTACTGGAAATATGTTCTGGCCAGGTTTTCCGCGTTCCATAATGTATGGTGGTCCCTGGCCAACGAATACGACCTGCTTACCGAAAAAACAACGGAGGACTGGGAGTGGTACGGCCATCTGATCCGTCATTACGATCCATACCGGCACCTGACCTCCATTCACAACTGTCATGCATTTTACGATCACCGCCGTCCCTGGATTACGCACTGCAGCATTCAGCGGCAGGAGACCTACCGAAGCTCCGAGCTGGTCAACGAGTGGCGGGAGCGGTTTTTCAAGCCGGTCGTACTGGACGAGATCGCCTATGAAGGAAACATCCAGTACGGGTGGGGAAACATAAGCGGTGAAGAGATGGTCCGCAGGTTCTGGGAGGCCGCCGTGCGCGGCGGATATCCGGGACATGGCGAAACCTATATGAATGAGAATGAGGTTCTGTGGTGGTCCCACGGCGGCGTGCTCCACGGAGAAAGCCCGAAACGTTTTCACCTTTTAAAGGATATTCTGGAAGAAACGCCCGGATGCGGACTAGCCCCATGGGAAAATACAAGATGGGATGAGGTCTGCGGCGTGCCCGAAAACGAATTCCATAAGCCGGTCAAGAGCTATTACCTGTTCTACTACAGCTTTATGCGTCCGTCCTTCCGGGACTATTATTTTGACGACGAAACGGAGTTTTCGGTGCGCGTGATCGACACCTGGAATATGGAAGTGACGGATGCCGGAACTCATAAGGGCCGTTTCCGCATAGAGCTGCCGGGAAGACAGTATATGGCGGTACAGATCAGGAAGACAGATTTATGATCGCAGGAATGACATATTATCAGATCGCGTCATTTTTCATCATTTATTCCTTTATCGGCTGGTGCGTGGAGGTGGTATATCAGGCACTGAAAAGAGGCAAGGTGATCAACCGGGGCTTTCTGAACGGTCCGGTCTGCCCGGTGTACGGGTTCGGCGTACTGGCGGTCTTTGCCTTTACCAAATCCGTGCTGCCGTCTTTGACCGCCCTGTCGGAAAGCCGGATGACGGGAGAGGACAATCTTGTGGACCTGCTGGTCCTGTTCCTTTTGGGCGTGCTGCTGGCGACTTCGGTGGAACTGATCGCCGGCTGGCTTCTGGATGTCTGCTTTCATGCCCGGTGGTGGGACTACACTCAGGTACCCCTGAATTTTCACGGATATATCTGCCTCAGGTTCAGCATCATCTGGGGCCTCGCCATCGTGCTGGTGGTAAAGGTGGTGCAGCCTGCCATGGAATCAGAAAGCACCTTTCATATGCCGGAACGGTACGGATGGCCTTTGCTGGCGGTCCTGTACGCGGTCTATCTGGCAGATTTCATCGTGACGGTGCTGATTGTAGCCGGAATGAACAGGCGCCTGACCGAGCTGGACGAGATTCAGAAAAAGATGAGGATCGTCAGCAACGGTCTGAGCCAGACTCTGGGCGGAAACACTCTGAACACGCAGCAGAAGATCGACGAGACCCGGCTGCAGGCGCATCTGGCCGGAAAGGAACTGAAGGATTATTCGTCAGAAAAGCTGGAAGATCTGCGTGCGCGCAAAGCCGCACTGGAAAAACAGATCCTTTCCCATCCTTATTTCGGATCGCTGAGACTCTTGAATGCTTTCCCGGATCTGGTCCACGAGAAATACGATTCGATCCTTAAAACCGTGAAACAGACCGGGTCGGCCATACTGGCCGGCAGAGGAGATTCCGAAGAGTGATTCTCTTTGCGGATAGTTGATGTCCGGGATAATGTCAGAACCGGGTACGTTCTGCCATACGGATCTTTTTCTGCAGCAGATTGAGAACCTTTTTCTTGTCGGCGCTCCACATGGGGGCCACAAGAAGGCGTTTCGGGGCGTCACCGGTCATCCGGTGAATGATGATCTCCTCCGGCAGCGCCTGCAGACATTTTACGACCAGATCGGTGTATTCCGCCATGGTCATGACCGGAAAAGGTTTTTCACGATATTCCTTTTCCATACGGGTGCCGGCCAGAATATGAAGCAGGTGAAGCTTGATCCCGTCAAGGCGCGGAGACAGGTTTCCCAGGTAACGAACCGTTGCAAGCATGTCCTCTTCCGATTCACCGGGAAGACCAAGAATCACGTGAACGATCACGGTCAGCCCGGCCTTTTTCAGACGGGCATAGGCATCTTCGAATATTTCAAGCGAATAACCGCGGCCGAAGGAGGCCGCGGTTTTTTCATGGATGGTCTGAAGTCCAAGCTCGATCCAGACCGGCTTTATGCGGTTCAGATCCGCAAGCATTTTTATCATTTCGTCCGGCAGACAGTCCGGGCGGGTGCCAATGGAGAGCACAAAGATCTCAGGCCGGGAGATCACCTTTTCGTACAGGGCTTTAAGCCTCGTCACACTTCCATAGGTGTTGGTAAAGGATTGAAAATAGGCAATGTATTTCCGGTCGGAAACCGGCATCGTCTTCGGAAATTTTGCGTCGACAAGCGCTTTTGCCTGCCTGATCTGGTCTTCTATGCAGGCGCCGGCGGCCGCAAAGTCACCAGACCCTTCCTGGGAGCAGAAGCTGCATCCTCCCCATCCCTTTGTGCCGTCCCGGGTGGGACAGGTGCAGCCAGAGGTGAGGGATAGTTTCAGCACTTTTTGACCATACGTCTTTTTCAGTTCATCGGAAATCGTTCTGATCTTCATTTTTCTTGTCATGGAAAAACGGCTGCGGCCTGCTGAGTGCAGGCCGCGGCCGTGTGAATGAGACATTGCCTGTTTCTATGGCTTTACAGCTTTGAAAAATCGCTGGCCGGATGCTTGCACAGCGGGCAGATAAAGTCCTCAGGCAATACCTCGCCTTCGTAGATATATCCGCAGATATCGCAGACCCAGCCCTTTTTCTCCGTTTCAGGCTTCGGCTTGACGTTCTTCTGATAATAGGAATAGGTCATGGTCTCTACATTGTTGAGGACCACGGATTCTGTGATGTCGCAGATAAACATCCAGTGTGAACCCATGTCGACCTTGTCCGTGACCTTCAGAGAAATGAAGGAGTTGGCGTACTTGGTCAGGTAGGCGACGCCGTTGGATGCGATGGCATAGTGGGCGTAGTCTGCAAACTTGTCGACGTTTCGTCCGGACTGGAATCCGAAATGGCGGAATTCCTGGAACGGGCATTCCTCGTTCAGAGTACAGATATTTATGACGCCGGTCTTCAGAACGATCTCGGCAGTATAGTTGGCTTTGTTCAGGCTGACCGCGATCTTTTCGGGATTGCTGGCCACCTGCGAAACGGTGTTGACGATCTGGCCGTTCTGCTTCTTTCCGTCAAAGGCGGTCGCGACATAAAGACCATAACCGATTTTGAAGAGTGCGGTAGGATCCTTTTCGGGAGCCTTCGGCACCTCGCGCTTTTCGTACGGGGAAGCCAGCTCTTCGGCAAGGGCTGTGAGGGCGGCCGTGCTTTCGTCATTCAGAGCGGAGACGATCGTCACGTTGTTCTCCGTGTAGGTCAGATTCTTACAGCCGGAGAGCATCTCTTTCATGACCTTCGTGGCGGTGGGAGCCCAGGTGCCGTTTTCTATGAAGGCGATCCTTCTCTTCTGGAAGCCGCGCTCGGTCAGATGGCCGATGAATTCACGCATGTACGGGAAGATGCCGGCGTTGTAGGTCGTGGTGGCAAGCACCAGGGTATCATAACGGAACGCATCCTCGACGCACTCATAGATGTCCTCGCGGGCAAGATCATTCAGCGCCACCTTCGGAACGCCGGCTGCCTTCAGCTGCTCCGCCAGCAGTTCGGCGGCTTTTTTCGTATGTCCGTAAACCGAAGTATAAGAGATGCACACGCCGTCGGTCTCGGGCAGATAGCTGGACCAGGTATCGTAGATTCCGATGTAATAGCCGAGATCTTCTGTAAGCACCGGTCCGTGCAGCGGGCAGATGATCTGAATATCCAGTGCCGCCGCTTTTTTCAGAACAGCCTGTACCTGCGCACCGTATTTTCCGACGATGCCGAAGTAGTAGCGGCGTGCTTCGCAGGCCCAGCCCTCCGGATCCTCCACGTCGTTGGCGCCGAACTTGCCGAAGCCGTCCGCGCTGAACAGAATTTTTTCGGTGGATTCGTAGGTCATCATGACCTCCGGCCAGTGTACCATGGGTGCGAAGACAAAGGTCAGGGTATGAGCACCCAGGGACAGGGTGTCGTTATTCTTGACTTCCAGCTTGTTTTTGATCTCCAGTCCGGGGAAGAACTGGCCGATCATCTTAAAGGTCTTGGCATTTCCCACGACGGTGGTGTCGGGGTATTTCTGAAGGAAGGTTTCGATGGAAGCGGAATGGTCCGGTTCCATGTGCTGTACGACCAGATAGTCCGGCGCGGCTACGCCCAGAACGCTCTTGATATTGGCGAGCCATTCGTCGGTCTTTCTCTGATCCACCGTGTCCATGATCACGGTCTTTTCGTCGCGGATGATATAGGAATTGTAGGCCATGCCAAGGGGCACGTCAAAATGGCCTTCAAACAGATCGATGTCGTGATCGTTGACACCGACATAATAAATATTTTTCGTAATATTCTGGTCCATAAAGAACTCCTTTCCTGCAGAGACATGTTTTCCCCACGGGGCATGTCTGGCTGTATGTCATTGTCTTACTACTATAGCACATAAGTGGGAATACTGCCACAGGTTATTTCCCGCCCGGCCCAAGATTTGGGTGACAGGCCAGTGTAAATACGATAATATATATTTAGCCAGCATCCCGGGCTTCAGGATGCTGAACAGCAAAACAATTATCCCTATTTTGTTGCGGAGGACGACGGGAACCTGAACGACGACAGCGTCCGGTTTCACAAACGCCGTGTG
>CAMNNM010000039.1 GCA_946545425.1 uncultured Blautia sp.
ATTTCGGCCGGTGTTCCTTGATCAGGTTGCTTTCCAGCACCAGCGCTTCCAGCTCCGAATCGGTAACGATATATTCAAACCGGGTGATGTGGGTCACCATCTGCTCGATCTTCGGGCCTTTGTTTCTGCTGGACTGGAAATACTGCCGGACCCTGTTTTTCAGGATCTTTGCCTTTCCCACATAGATGATCTCATCCTTCTCCCCGTGCATGATATACACGCCGGGTTTTGCGGGAAGCTTCTTCAGTTCTTCTTCAATGAGAAACATTCATATCTCCGCATCCTTCTGCTCCGTGCTCTCCGTTTCCGTGCCGTCAGGAAGCTCGTTCAGATCATCCGGAATTTCCATTCCGTTCTCCACAGCCCTGAGAATCTTCATGAATTCTTTTCCGGTGATCGTCTCACGGCGGATCAGATAATCCGCGATTTTATCCAGCGCGTCCCTGTGCTCCATAAGAAGACGTTTCGACTCCTCATAGGAATCATGAAGCAGCTTCATGACCTCGTGGTCCACCTCGGTGGCCGTATCGTCGCCGCAGTTCATGACCATACGGCCGGAAAGATATTTGTCTTCCTGGACTGCAAGGCCCATGAGTCCGAACTTTTCCGACATGCCGTACTGCGTGATCATGGCCCGGGCGATCTTCGTCGCCTTTTCAATGTCGTTGGCCGCTCCTGTCGTCACCGTGTCAAACACGATCTCCTCGGCAGCTCTTCCGCCCAGCAGGCCAACCAGCATGGCTTCCAGTTCCTTGCGGGTATTCAGATATTTTTCTTCTTCAGGTACCTGCATGACATAACCCAGCGCACCCATGGTCCTCGGGACGATGGTGATCTTCTGCACGGGCTCGGCGTCCTTCTGCAGCGCGTTTACCAGCGCATGGCCCACTTCATGATAGGAGACGATCTTCCGCTCCTCCTTGCTGAGGATCCGGTTTTTCTTTTCCTTGCCGACCAGAACGACTTCGACGGACTCCAGAAGATCCTTCTGGCTGACCGCCCTGCGCCCGTTCTTGACGGCGAGGATTGCCGCCTCATTGATCATATTGGCCAGATCGGAGCCCACTGCTCCGCTTGTTGCAAGAGCGATTGCTTCCAGATCCACCGTATCATCAACAGAAACATTTCTGGCATGCACCTTCAGAATATCGACACGCCCCTTCAGATCGGGACGGTCCACGATAACCCGGCGGTCAAACCGGCCCGGTCTCAAAAGAGCGGGATCCAGTACGTCGGGACGATTGGTGGCTGCCAGGATCAGAAGGCCTTTGGACGTATCAAAGCCGTCCATTTCCGCCAGCAGCTGGTTCAGGGTCTGCTCCCGCTCGTCGTTTCCGCCGCCAAACCGGGAATCCCTGCTTTTTCCGATCGCATCGATCTCGTCGATGAATACGATACAGGGTGCATTTTTCTTGGCTTCGTCAAAAAGATCCCTCACCCTGGATGCGCCGACGCCGACAAACATCTCGACAAATTCCGAACCGGACAACGAGAAAAACGGCACATGGGCCTCACCTGCCACCGCTTTTGCCAGCAGGGTCTTTCCTGTTCCCGGAGGGCCCACGAGCAGCGCGCCCTTGGGCAGCTTTGCGCCGATCTCGGAATACTTTCCGGGATTATGGAGAAAATCGACCACTTCCTGAAGTGACTCCTTGGCCTCTTCTTCACCGGCCACATCCTTGAATGTGACGCCGGTATCCTTCTGGATATAAGCCTTTGCCCTGCTCTTTCCGACGCTCATAAGGCCTCCGCCCTTGTTGGCGCGGCGCATGAAGAGCATCAGCATTCCGAACAGAAGCAAGGTGGGCAGCACGATACTGATGATCATGCTGATGATCTCGCCCATCACATCCGGCGCTTTTGACGAGAAAACGATTCCCTTTCTCTGAAGCCTTTTTACCAGCGCATCGTCCTCTTCCGTCTTGTTTACATAATACGTGCTGTCCGTGATCAGAGAAACGTTGGTTTTCGGCTTGATCCGGACCACCTCGGCTTCTATGATCACTTCCTGGATCTGGTCTTTATCGATCATGTCGATGAACTTGTCATAAGTGATCTCTCTTGACGGATCCGAAGCCGTCCTGGTAAAAAGTCCCACCAGTACAAGTGAGATCAGAAGACAGATCAAAAAGGCCAGAAAGGGCTGATTCCGGCTGCTTCTGTTTCCTCCGCCCTGATCGTCCGGCCTCCTGTTCTGATTGTTATGTTCCTTATTACTGCTCATTTTGTTCCTCCTGTTTTCATTGTTCTTATTATAAAGATTATTCCCCCATAAATCAACATCTAAAGCTTGCAGACCAGGAATGAATGTTGTAAAATGAAAACCGGTTTTTTATGAGAAAAGGGAGGAGAAAATCGTGCAGATCGGTTTTGACAATGAAAAGTATCTGACTATGCAGTCAGAACATATCCGCGAGCGGATCAGCAAATTCAACAAGCTTTATCTGGAATTCGGCGGAAAGCTCTTTGATGATTACCACGCTTCCCGCGTACTTCCGGGCTTTCATCCCGACAGCAAACTTAAAATGCTGATGCAGCTCTCTGACCAGGCCGAGATCGTCATTGTCATCAATGCGTCCGATATCGATAAAAACAAGGTCCGGGGCGATCTTGGCATCACCTATGATATGGATGTTCTGCGTCTGATCGACGAATTCACCAGCCGGGGTCTTCTGGTCAGCTCGGTATGCATCACCCAGTACACCGGTCAGGAGGGCGCGGATCTTTTCCGCAGATATCTCGAAAAGCAGAATATCCGGGTCTATCTGCACTATCCGATCGCCGGATATCCCCAGAACATATCCCTGATCGTCAGTGACGAGGGCTATGGAAAAAATGATTACATCGAAACAACACGCCCCCTGGTGGTGGTCACCGCGCCCGGTCCCGGAAGCGGAAAGATGGCCGTATGCCTGTCTCAGGTATATCATGAATACAAGAGAGGCATTACCGCCGGCTACGCTAAATTCGAGACCTTCCCCATCTGGAATATTCCTCTGAAGCACCCCGTCAATCTGGCCTATGAGGCTGCCACCGCCGATCTGAACGACGTAAACATGATCGATCCGTTCCATCTGGAGGCCTACGGCGTCACCACCGTCAACTACAACCGTGATGTCGAGATTTTCCCGGTTCTTCAGAAGATGTTCGAAAAGATCATCGGCGTATGCCCCTACAAATCGCCCACGGATATGGGCGTCAACATGGCCGGAAACTGTATCGTCGACGACGATGTCTGTCAGGAAGCCTCCCGGCAGGAGATCATCCGCCGGTATTATAAGAGTGCAGACGCATTTGCCGCCGGAACGGGTCCTGAGGACGAGGTCTATAAGATCGGCCTTCTGATGCAGCAGGCCAACGTCCAGCCGGATCACCGCAGATGTGTACCTGCAGCTCTCGAAAGGGAACGTCTGACCTCTGCCCCCGCCGCGGCGCTGGAGCTTCCGGACGGGACCATTATCACAGGAAAGACTTCTGAACTTCTGGGTGCTTCGTCGGCTCTTCTTCTCAACACGCTGAAGACCCTGGCCGGCGTTCCGCACGAACAGCATGTGATATCCCCCAGTGGTATCAGGCCGATCCAGAACCTGAAGACCACGTATCTGGGCAGCCAGAATCCCCGTCTTCATCTCGACGAGACGCTGATCGCACTGTCCATCAGCGCTTCGCGCAGCAAGGACGCAAAGGCAGCCCTGGAGCAGATCCCGAATCTGAAAAATTCCCAGGCGCATTCCTCCGTAATGCTCTCCCAGGTGGATATCCGGGCATTCAAGCGTCTCGGCATCGACGTAACGTGCGAGCCCAAGTACGAGAACAAAAGAAAATATACATCATGATGACCATAAAGGATCCATAAAAAACCGACGGGGACCGCTTCCGCGCTGTCCCCGTCGGATTTTTTATGGATCCTGTTATTTGTTTTTCCGGTTATTATTCTTCGTATCCGTTCGGATTGTGGGACTGCCAGTTCCAGGAATCCGCACACATTTCCTTAATGCCGAACTCAGCCTTCCATCCAAGCTCCTTCTCAGCTTTGGATGCATCCGAATAGCATACTGCAATGTCTCCCGGTCTTCTCGGCTTGATCACATAGGGAATCTTCACGCCCGTCGCGGCTTCAAAGTTCTTTACGATATCCAGAACGCTGTAGCCGTTTCCGGTACCCAGATTGTAAATACTCAGTCCGGAATTGTCTTCCAGCTTCTTCAGGGCTTTTACGTGGCCCTTTGCCAGGTCAACCACATGGATGTAATCTCTGACTCCGGTTCCGTCCGGGGTATCGTAGTCGTTGCCGAACACTCCCAGCTCTTTCAGCTTTCCAACTGCCACCTGGGTGATATACGGCATCAGATTATTCGGAATTCCGTTCGGATTTTCGCCGATCAGGCCGCTTTTGTGCGCGCCGATGGGATTAAAGTAACGCAGCAGGACCACATTCCACTCATTGTCTGCTTTCTGAATATCGCTGAGGATCTGCTCCAGCATGGATTTCGTCCAGCCATAGGGGTTGGTGCACTGTCCCTTGGGGCATTCTTCGGTGATGGGGATGACCGCAGGATCTCCATACACCGTTGCAGAGGACGAGAAAATGATATTCTTCACATTGTGCTGCCTCATGACGTCCACAAGGGTCAGGGTACCCGCGATATTGTTTTCATAGTATTCCCAGGGCTTCTGGACCGATTCGCCGACAGCCTTCAGGCCGGCAAAATGAATGCAAGAATCAATGGATTCCTTCTCAAAGACCGCGTTCAGACCTTCCCTGTCCCGGATATCCGTTTTGTAAAATTTGACGTCTTTCCCGGTTATCTTAGAAACGCGCTCCAGGCTCTTTTCGCTGGAATTGCTGAGATTGTCGATCACAACGACGTCATAACCCGCGTTCTGAAGTTCCACCACCGTATGGCTTCCGATATATCCGGCTCCACCTGTAACAAGAATTGCCATGATCTGTTCTCCTTTCTGAACCTGTAGTTATTTCCAGAGACCCTGCGGATATACGCCCGCATCCTTCAGCTTCTGGAACGCTTCCATGACCGAAGGCTTATCTTCTTTATATGTTACACCGAACCACTGATCCGGCGTCTTCATTACCTTTACATCCGCTTTACCTGCCAGAAGCAGTTCCTCCACGATAAACGGAAGATACATCTCGCATTTCAGCGGATTATCCTTCAGGCCTTTCTCCAGGAAATCGCTGAAGCGGGCCTCCAGTTCTCCCAGAAAGCTTGCAGGGAAGCCCCACACATTCATGGAAACCGTCGTTTCGGAGGGAAGCATCGTCCAGGTTTTTCCCTCATCCTCCGAAAAAGCGGCGCCGCCGTCCTTCTTTATGATCCGGGTCCGTTCGACCACGCCCTGGAGCATGTCGTTTTCTCCGATGCTGCAGATTCCTCTGGAGACATATCCGTTTTCCGTGAGGGTCTTCATCAGATCGTAACCCACCATCATATAGTGTGCCTTGTTGTCGTCCTGCCGTTCCTGTGAAAGAAACTCATACGCAAGGCGGAACGCTTCCCTTCCGTAATAATCGTCCGCATTGATCACGGCGAAGGGGCCGCTGACCGCATGCCGGCAGCTCAGCACGGCATGTCCGGTCCCCCAGGGTTTCACCCTTCCTTCCGGAATGCTGAAGCCTTCCGGAATATCAGAAAGCTCCTGGAATACATATTCTGTCTCGATAAACTGAGAAACCCTGTCTCCGATCGCCTCTTTGAAATCCTGAAGGTTTTCTTTCTTGATCACGAAAATCACCTTCTTAAACCCTGCCAGAGCCGCATCATAGATGGAATAGTCCATGATGATGTTTCCCTGAGGGTCCACCGGATCGATCTGTTTGAGGCCGCCGTACCGGCTTCCCATTCCTGCCGCCATAATAACAAGTACCGGTCTGTCCATTTCCATTTGCTCCATTCCCATATAAAGATATTTGACGTTTCCTGTTGAAGTTCTCTTACAGTATATCTCAGCGCGGTCTATTTCTCAACATCTTTTCAAAAGCCCCGGATCTCTTCGTCCTCGTCGTCGTTTTTCTCGATGGACCGGATCACCAGAAAATAACTGTAATCACTGCTTACCCGCACTTCGACCCGGTCCCCTGCCTTATGTCCCCGGATGGCTTTCCCGATCGGAGATTCGATACTGACGCGGTTCTCCATGGAATTCCCGCGTATGGACGTTACCAGCTTGTACTTTTCCGTCTCATCGTCTTCTTCGAAGTAAACCTCAACGATATCGTCCAGTCCCACCTCGTCATCTTTTGAGTTCTCTTCGATAATGGTAGCCGTCTTCAGCATGTTTTCGAGATAACGGATCCTGCTTTCATTCTGGTTCTTGAATTTCTTCGCAGCATAATATTCAAAATTCTCACTGAGATCGCCGTGGGCCCGGGCTGTTTTAACATCCTCGATGGCCTCTTTCCGAACCACAAGCTTGCGGTGCTCGATCTCCTGCTCGATCTTTTCAACATCCTTTTTTGTCAGTTTTTCCTTCATGATGCTTTCCTTCCTGTTGTTTTGTAAAGGTCTCCCCTATGTTTTCCATCAGAAACGATGTACTCTTTTTCCGGTTTTCCCGCATGATACGCTGAACCTCGGCGTCTTCGCTCTCGATCTCTTTTCTAAGTCCTTCCGCCGAAATCCGCCGCGCTCCCTGTCCGAAGATGATGATCTGCTCCATCCCGTCCGACGTCGCAACCGTGACGTCGTTCTTTTTCCCGATAGAGTGTACGGTCCGCTCTATATACTGATCGGCCGTCTCAGCCTCTCTGGTATAAACAATATAGATATTATGATACCGGATGACCTCTTCTTTGTGCCCGGGAACCTTATAGGCGTCGAACACCAGGATCAGCGTACACTGCCGGCTGCCCTGATAGTTTGACAGGATTTCCTTCAGTCTGTCAGCCGCCGCGTGCATATTTGTTTTCGCCAGGTCCCGCAGATCTTCCCATCCGAATATGACGTTGTATCCGTCCACCAGCAGATACTGGTCTCTTTTCTCAGCCGGTTTTCTTCTGGTAGCAGACGCAGGAGGCGTAAAGTCTCTCCTGTGTATTCCCGTTCGTTCCTCCGGGCGCTTTCCCTTTCCGTATGTCCGCTCGAAAATTGCCTTCAGTTCTTTTTCTTCCGCATAAAAATCTCTGCCTGTATCCCGCGCTGCCGAAGGTACATATAAAGGCTCCGTTTCATGCTCTTCCTTTGAAAGTCCTCCAAGATATTCCAGATGCATGTATTCCCCGACCTCGTACCAGGGAACAACAAAACCGGCGCCGTGGGAACAGAATACGGAGCCTGTCGGGTTTTCCTGGTCCAGTTCGGAATCGTAGCCGATCTCTGCCGCGATCTCGTCCTGTTCCGGGCACGGCTCGTACCCGGACAGATCCAGCGAAATCTTTCCGTTTCCATGTGTAAACGAATATAACTCCTTCTGGTACGATCCGATCTTCGCGGCAGGCGCCCTTCCGCTGAGGATCATGACATCGCCGTCCTGCTCCGGCGCCCGGAAGGTTCCGTTCATCTTCTGAATATCCGCCATGACGCGGCCTGCGCTGTCAGAAGGCATCTCGATCCTGAACTCATACCACGGCTCCAGAAGAACCGTCCGTGCCTTCTTCAGTCCGTTGCGCACGGCTCTGTAGGTGGCCTGCCTGAAATCCCCGCCCTCGGTGTGCTTCAGGTGCGCTTTTCCCGAAACAAGCGTGATCTGTATGTCTGTTATGGGAGATCCGGTCAGCACCCCGAGGTGTTCCTTCTCTTCCAGATGTGTCAGGATCAGTCTCTGCCAGTTCCGGTCCAGAAGATCTTCACTGCATGCGGTAAAGAACTGGAGACCAGAGCCTCTTTCGCCGGGTTCCATCAGAAGATGGACTTCGGCGTAATGCCGGAGCGGTTCAAAATGACCGACTCCCTCCACGGTATCCGCGATGGTTTCCCGGTAAAGGACCCGTCCTGCTCCGAAGTCGACAGCCGTATGGAAGCGCTCCCAGATCCGTTTCTTCAGGATCTCGATCTGGATCTCTCCCATAAGCATCACATGGATCTCTCCGTTTTTCTTATCCCAGCTGATATGGAGCATAGGATCTTCTTCTTCCAGCTCCCGCATCTTAGGAAGCATGGAAAAAGCGTCCACATCCCGGGGGAACAGAATCCTGTACTGCATGACCGGCACGATCACGGAGCGGTCTACATCCATCTCAAATCCCATTCCCGTGCCCGGTCTTGTGGCAGACAGGCCCGTAACCGCACAGATCTCACCCTGTCCGGCTTCTTTTACCGCGTCAAAATGGTTTCCGGAATAGATGCGGATCTGATTGGCCTTTTCGGTCAGCCTGTCAGGTCCTTCTTCCGGTCCCGAACGGGAAATATAGATGAGATTGTCTTTCACGGTCAGCCGGCCGCCCGTCACCTTCATCCAGGTAAGCCGCGCCCCTTTTTCGTCCCGCGAAATTTTGAAGACCCGCGCGCCGAAACGTGTCTCCTGACTGTTCTGTTCCGTGTACGTTAACAAGCCGTCCATGAGCTCATCCACACCATCGTTTTTCAGTGCGGATCCAAAATAGCAGGGGAACACCTTCCGGTTCCGGATCAGACGGCCGATCGTTTCCGTCGTCAGCTCTCCGGTATCCAGAAACTCATTAAGCGCGTCCTCTTCATTTTCCGCCAGATCTTCACAGAAGGCCGCATGGTCTGACGGGCGGGAAAAATTCACGAACCCACCTCCGAGCTTTGTGTTCAGCTCCTTCAGGATCTTCTCGGAGACATCGCCCGTAAGGTCTGTCTTATTGATAAAAAGAAACGCCGGGATCCCGTATTTTTCGAGCAGTTTCCAGAGTGTCGCCGTATGGCTTTGTATGCCGTCCGACGCGCTGACCACAAGCACCGCGTAGTCCAGCACCTGCAGCGTCCGCTCCATCTCCGATGAAAAGTCCACATGACCGGGCGTATCCAGGATCGAAAGATGAAGATCCTTGTAATCCATTACGGCTTGTTTGGAAAAAATGGTGATTCCTCTCTCTTTTTCAAGAGATTCAGTATCCAGATAGGCGTCTCCATGGTCGACCCGGCCGGGCGTTTTCAGTACTCCGCCCAGATACAGGATGCTCTCGATCAGTGTGGTCTTGCCTGCATCCACATGGGCAAGCATTCCGACGGTAAGCTTTTTCATATACAAACTCCTGTTTTCGATTTTGCAGTGTTGCATCCCGTCTGTTCCGGATGTACAATTCTGACAAAGGAAAAATATGTTTACATGGTGATTCAAATGAGCAGATTGGTTATTAATTCTTTAAAAAGCGTCTCCGTTCTCTGGCTGTCCGCATTCGTGATCATGCTCTGTCCGGCCGAAAATAAAGCCTCCGTGTTTACGGAACCTTCTGCTTACGAGGCATCAGAGGCCGGGCCGTCTGAAGCTTCCGGCGAAGAGGCCCTCAAAGGGGAAGGCACGCTGAGCCAGGGACATGAGTCCAGTCTCTGGAATCCCTCATATGCCGAGGCCTTCCGCGGCGGACTGCAGGCGCTTCAGCTGAAGGGACTTGACGAGGCGGAAATCATCGAGCTTGTCGCCCCCCTGTTCCAGCAGGATCAGAAAGACTCCGGCATACTAGCATCGGTCTCCATGGCACAGTTCATTCTGGAATCCGGATACGGCCAGTCCGAGCTGGCACAAAACGCCAACAATCTGTTTGGCATGAAGGCAGATCTGTCAGGCAACAACTGGGAGGGTTCCGCCTGGGACGGAACCTCGGTTTATACCAAGCAGACCGGAGAATTTGCCGGCAGAGGCTATATTACCGTGACCGCCGACTTCCGGCTTTATCAGGATATCGCCCAGTCCATTGCCGATCATTCTTCTTATCTTCTGACCTCAAAAAGCGGGGACCGGTTCCGATACGCCGGACTTGAAGGCTGCCTCGACTATAAAGTCGCTGCCCAGATCATCAAGAACGGCGGATACGCCACCTCCCCCACCTATGTGTCGGATCTGTGTGCGGTTATCGAGCGATGGGATCTGACGCGGTTTGATCTGTAAATCAGCAGCACTCCGTTATCTCTTCGCTGACAGCTGCAATCTCCCGTCCGAGCGCTTCGTAAAACGCGGCAATGTGCAGTCCGTCTGCCAGGCCATGATGCAGAAGCACACTGACAGGCATCATAAGCCTGCCCCGGAAGTCCTCCTCATATTTCCCCCAGGAAATCCTGGGGTTGGACTCCTGCCCTGACGGAAGTACCAGCTCGGAATAATGAAGCCAGGGAACGCATGTGATAAAGTACATTCCGTCCACCTCTTCGTCCTCTTCCAGTACGCCTTTTTCTTTTACCGCAGCCCGCTGCTTTTCTGCTGTTTCAAAGTATTCCCGAAGGGGCATGTGATGATGCAGGGTACAGTAGCAGTAGGTCCCGTTGTCCAGTGCCTCTGTATGAGATGTGGGACATTCGTCGTATTCCCAGATTTCCCCATCGATCACTCTTCTTCGAAATTCCGGAACCGAATCCGCGGCAAGCGCCGCCGCATGCATAAAAGCCAGATAGAAGGACAGATTCTTTTCCCTGCAGACCCGGACCAGGCTGCCTGCATCTACACAGACGGTCACTCCGACAAAGGGATTATCAAGGCTTGAAAAATATAAGAAATGGTCTTTTCTTTCGTAATTCTCAAGGTCTGTTTTCATGCGTTTCATGACGGTTCCCCTGCCTTATGTTTTTTCAGTACCTCTTATCATACCATTTTCCGGCAAAATCAGTCAATCTTAACAAATCATTTCCGCATCACAACAGGCCGGTCAGCGGTACTGCTCAATGAGCACCGCGGCCGGCCTGTTCATCATTTCATCAACCGTAAGACTGTCCAGTTCTATTTTCGTGCTTTTCCGAGATAAGCCGCCTTTACCTGGGCATTGTTGGCCAGCTCTTCTCCGGTACCGGTCATCGTGATCCGTCCCGTCTCCATAACGTATCCCACGTCCGCTGCTTTCAGCGCCATATTGGCGTTCTGTTCGATCAGAAGAATCGTGACGCCCTGCTTGTTGATCTCGCGGATAATATCAAATACGCCCTGTACCACGATAGGCGCAAGTCCAAGGGACGGCTCGTCCATCATGATCAGCTTCGGTCTGCTCATAAGGGCTCTGCCGATCGCAAGCATCTGCTGTTCGCCTCCCGAAAGTGTGCCTCCGGGCTGCCACTCCCTCTCTTTCAGACGCGGGAAAAGTCCGTAGACCCACTCCAGGTCATCCTTGATGGAATCCTTTCTCATGTAAGCCCCGATCTTCAGGTTTTCAAGAACCGTAAGATCCGGAAAGATCCGTCTTCCTTCAGGAACCAGCGTGATACCCTTTTTTACGATCTCGTCGGTGGATTTTCCTACGATGTTCTCTCCCTGGAAGGTGATCGTTCCCGATGCGGGTTTTACAAGCGAAACGATGGACCGAAGGGTGGTGGACTTGCCGGCACCGTTCGCACCGATCAGCGTTACGACGCTGCCTTCCTTCACCTCAAAGCTGATGCCCTTGACCGCCTCGATTCCTCCGTAGTTTACTTTCAGATCATTGATTTTAAGCATCTTCGTCACCCACCCCCAGATATGCCTCAATCACGTGCGGATCGTTCTGAATCTCTTCCGGCGTTCCGGTCGCGATCAGTTTACCGAAATCAAGTACGTAGATACGATCGGAAATTTCCATGACCAGGTCCATGTGATGCTCGATTACGAACACGGAAAGATCCAGCTGGTTTTTCACGTCACGGATGAAATGCGCCAGTTCCACCGTCTCCTGCGGGTTCATGCCGGCAGCCGGCTCGTCAAGAAGCAGAAGCTCCGGCTCCGTTGCGAGGGCTCTGGCGATCTCGAGTCGCCTCTGCTTTCCGTAAGGAAGCGAGCTTGCCTTTTCCAGCTGCAGATCTTCGAGTCCGACCAGTTTCAGATATTTCATGGCCGCTTCCCGGTTGGCCGCTTCCTCTGCATGATTCAGGCGCAGCGTCGCCGACATGAAATTGGCCTTCGAGCGCATGTGTCTTGCAATGAGAACATTCTCAAAGACTGTCATCTTTCCGAAAAGCCGGATGTTCTGGAATGTTCTGGCAATCCCGAGCTTCGTGATCTTGTCGGGCGTCGGAGAAACCACATGGGTGTATACGCCGGCGTTTTCCCCGTGATACAGCTTTTTCATCTTGCCCTGCGGATGGTTTTCGACGATTGTCTTTCCTTTGAAGGATACTCTTCCGTTGGTTGGCTCGTATACGCCGGTCACCACATTGAACGCCGTGGTCTTGCCGGCGCCGTTTGGTCCGATCAGCGCTACGATCTCGCCTTTGTTGATATCAAGAGAAAGGTTGTTTACTGCGACGACGCCGCCGAACTGCATCGTCACGTTTTCCACGCGGAGGATATTTTCGCTCATGATCCGGCCTCCTTTTTCTTTCTCTTACTGAAAAATTCACGGATACCTGCCACTGAAAATTCCTTGTCGCCCATCAGTCCCTTGCGGGCAAAAAGAACGATCAGCATGATGATGACCGAGAATACGACCTTGCGGAAGCCGCTCCGGAGCAGCGGAACTTTAAAGGCTCCGATCATCAGTTCGGAATCCAGGAAACGAAGCCACCATTCGGAGCATGCATAAAACAGGAAGGTCGCCACGACGCTGCCCGTAATGGATCCCAGACCGCCGATCACGACGATCAGAAGGATCTCGTAGGTCATGTTCGATTTGAATGCAGACGCCTGTATGGTAGTCTGATACATGGCCAGAAGCGCGCCGCCGATCCCTGCAAAAAATGAAGAGATGCAGAAGGACATGCGCTTATGATGCGCCAGATTGATGCCCATGGCCTCTGCCGCCACCTCGTCGTCGCGGATTGCCATGAAGGCACGTCCATAGGACGAATTGATCAGAAGGACGATCGCCGCAATGCAGATCACAGCCACGACAAAGGGAAACATCAGACTCTGGAAGCTCGGATATTTCCGGAGCATGTTGGAGCCGTTGGTCAGAACGCCAAGCTTGTCCCACTGGAAAAACGCACGGATGATCTCGGCAAAGCCAAGGGTGGCTATGGCCAGATAGTCGCTTTTAAGTCTCAGGACAGGAAGTCCGATCAGCCAGGCTATGAGGGCGGCCACACATCCTGCCGCTATGATTCCCACCCAGAACGGCAGTGCAAACTGTACGATGCCGCCGTCAAAATACTGGTAGACAGAATTTCTTGCTTCCACAGGGATCGTGAGGATCGCATATGTATATCCGCCGATCAGCATGAAGCCTGCCTGTCCAAGAGAAAACAGACCCGTAAAACCGTTCAGAAGGTTCATGGACACAGCCACCAGAGAGTAGATGCATCCTTTTTTCAGGACCGTCATGGCAATACCGGTGGCAGACAGCCTTTTGTCCAGGACCGCCACGACCACAAACAGCGCCGCAAGAAGCACTGCCGAGATGATCATATCTGATTTTTTCTTCTCTTTCACAGCAGTCACCTCCTCAGACTTTATCCTTGGCGCCTTCGCCGAACAGACCCGTAGGACGGAAGATCAGAACGACGATCAGGAGCGCAAAGGTAAACGCGTCCGAAAAGGTCGTCCAGCCAAGTCCCTTGATGATGTTTTCAGAAATACCGATCAGAAATGCCCCGATCACGGCCCCGGGAATCGATCCGATACCGCCGAATACCGCGGCGACAAAGGCCTTGAGTCCGGGCATGGCTCCCGACGTGGGAACCACGGACGGGTAATTGGTGAAATACAGAAGAGACCCCATTGCTGCCAGGAAGGAGCCGATAATGAATGTCATGCTGATGACATTGTCTACCTTGATTCCCATCAGACGGCTGGTTTCGAAATCATTCGCGACAGATCTCATGGCCATGCCGATCTTTGTGTGATGGATCAGCTGCATCAGAAGTACGACCAGAATGATCGTAAGGACCGGGGTCACGATGGTTACGACTTTTGTCGTGGCAGGTCCGATCGTTATTGTATTGGAGATGAACGGGATGGCCGGATATGTTTTTGCAAGGCCTCCCGTAATATACAGTGCCAGGTTCTGCAGCAGATAAGACACGCCGATGGCGGAGATCATGACAGACATTCTGGGTGCGCTTCGAAGCGGCCTGTATGCTGCCCGTTCCACGATGACGCCCAGAATGACTGTTACAACCAGTGTCAGCGGGATCGAAACATAAAGCGGCAGCACCGTCGAGGCGTAGATCATGACAAGTCCGGCGACCGTAAAAATGTCGCCATGGGCAAAGTTGATCAGGCGCAGGATGCCGTAAACCATCGTATAACCGATGGCGATCAGGGCATACTGTCCGCCCACGGAGATACCGGCCAGAAGGTATGGCAGGTTTTTACTGAAAAAACTCATACGGAGCTCCTTCCATATCAGGATTCGTAATATCGAAGGGCTGCCGCCCCGGAACCAGGCCCGGCAGCGACAGCCCTTCAGCTTAGCTCAACAGTTCAGAATAAAGGAT
>CAMNNM010000040.1 GCA_946545425.1 uncultured Blautia sp.
TCATCCTGGTTGAGCGGATCATCGAGGGATGCATCACCGGTAAGATAGTTCTCTTCGTCCTCTTCTTCCACTTCGGCTTCAGCAGCCTCTGCAGTCTCTTCTGCGGCTTCGGCAGTCTCTTCGGCAGCTTCAGCGGTTTCTTCGGCCATAACGGCAGGGGATGCAGCCATCACCATGGATGCGGTAAGGGCAGCGGTCAACAGGGTTCTCAGTGTTCTTGCTTTCATTTCTTTTTCCTCCTTTTTGAAATGTGTGACGTCCGCAAAATGAACATGAACGTACTGGAGGATCGCGGTCATGCAAAACCAGTTACTCGTGGTCCCATGTTCTCCGTCAGGCAGGTCTCCTGGCTTACAGCAAAGGAACCCGTACCTTCTGGTACGGGTTCCGGTACGGAACGCCTTCCCGGTTTCCCAGTGACATATGTTCCGCTTAACGCCATATACAGTGACGAGTTCGCACAGGCCTTTCACCTGTTTCCCTTTTCACCTCTTTAAAAGAGGCACCTGTCGGATCGTTCATTCCCGGACTGCGTCAAGCATAGCACAGTTGATCCGAAATTTCAATTCATACCATATTTCTCAGATATAAATCTGTGGATTCCCTTCGCACCGGCTTTTCCGGCACCCATGGCAAGAATGACGGTAGCGGCCCCGGTCACTGCGTCGCCGCCGGCGTATACGCCTTCCTTGCTGGTCTTACCCTCTTCTTCGTCAGCGATGATGCATTTCTTTTTGTTGACATCAAGGCCGATGGTGGTCGAAGAGATCAGCGGGTTGGGGCTGGTTCCAAGCGCCATGATAACCGTGTCGCAGTCGATTTCAAATTCTGAGCCTTTGATCTCCACCGGGCGTCTTCTGCCGGAAGCATCCGGCTCGCCCAGCTCCATACGGATGCAGCGGATGCCGCATACCTGAGAATTCTCGTCCGTAAGGATCTCGACCGGATTGCAGAGAAGGTTGAAATGGACACCTTCCTCCTTTGCATGATGCACTTCTTCCTGTCTTGCGGGAAGCTCGGTTTCGGAACGGCGGTAGACGATATGCACCTCAGCGCCCAGACGAAGTGCCGTTCTTGCGGCGTCCATGGCCACGTTGCCGCCGCCGACAACGACTACCTTTTTGCCGTGATAAATAGGTGTATCGTAGTCGTCACGGAAAGCTTTCATCAGGTTGTTCCTGGTCAGATATTCATTGGCCGAGAACACGCCGTTGGCCTGCTCGCCCGGAATCCCCATAAACATGGGAAGCCCCGCGCCGGAGCCGATGAATACGGCTTCAAAGCCTTCATCGGTCATAAGCTCGTCGATGGTCACCGACTTGCCGATGATCACGTTTGTCTCAAATTTCACGCCAAGGGATTTAACATTTTCCACTTCGGCGGCAACGACCTTTTCTTTTGGAAGTCTGAATTCCGGAATACCATAGACCAGAACGCCGCCTTCTTTGTGAAGCGCTTCAAACACAGTCACGTCATATCCAAGCTTGGCCAGGTCTCCCGCACAGGTAAGTCCTGCCGGACCGCTGCCCACGATGGCTACCTTGTGGCCGTTTTTCTTTTCGGCAGAAACGGGCTTGATGCCGTTTTCCTTTGCCCAGTCCGCCACAAAACGCTCCAGCTTTCCGATGGAAACCGCTTCGCCCTTGATTCCGCGGATGCATTTTCCTTCACACTGGGTTTCCTGCGGGCAGACTCTTCCGCACACTGCAGGAAGAGAAGAAGAAAGTCCGATGATCCTGTAGGCCTCTTCGAAATTTCCGGCCTTTACTTCCTGGATAAATGCGGGAATATTGATGGATACCGGACATCCGCCGACGCAGGCCGGTTTTTTGCAGTTGAGACATCTGACGGCCTCTTCCATGGCCTCTTCCTGGTTATAGCCAAGACAGACCTCTTCGAAATTGGTGGCTCTTACAAGCGGATCCTGCTCTCTGACCGGAACTTTTTTCATAACATCTCCCATTATCTGTCACCTCCGCAGTTTCCGCATCCGCCGTGATGCGTTTTTCCTTCACGATATTCGAGGAGCTTTCGTCCTTCTTCGGTCTTGTACATGGCCATACGCTTCATGGCAAGATTCCAATCGATCTTGTGACCGTCAAACTCCGGACCATCTACGCAGGCAAACTTGACCTGTCCGTCCACCATCACACGGCATGCGCCGCACATTCCGGTTCCGTCCACCATGATGGGGTTCATGCTGACGATGGTCGGAATGCCAAGCTCCTTTGTGAGAAGACAGACAAACTTCATCATGATCATCGGTCCGATGGCGATGCACAGATCGTAATGCTTACCCTGATTCTGTACAAGATCTTTAAGAACATCGGTACCCATTCCCTTGCGCACATAAGAACCGTCGTCGGTCGTCAGGTACAGGTTGGAAACCGACTTCATCTCCTGCTCCAGTATGATCAGATCTTTTGTTCTGGCTCCGACAATGGCGTCAGCCGTGATGCCATGTCTGTGCAGCCATTTCAGCTGAGGATATACAGGCGCCGTTCCAAGGCCGCCTGCCACAAAAACGATATTCTTCTTTTTCAGTTCCTCGATCGGCGTGCTGATCAGCTCGGACGGATTTCCCAGCGGACCTACAAAGTCCTGGAAGGCGTCTCCTTCCTTCATTTCCGTCATCTTCCAGGTGGATTCGCCGATGGGCTGAAATACGATCGTTACGATGCCATGCGTACGGTCATAATCGCAGATGGTAAGGGGGATTCTTTCTCCGTATTCATCTGTTTTTACTATGACGAACTGGCCGGGCTGACAGTGTTTTGCTACGCGCGGCGCTTCGACATCCATCAGGTAGTTGTTTGCAGAAAGCCGTTCTGCATTCAGAATTCTGTACATGGATAACCTCCTGATATGCATTAATTCAGCACCCCTGGCAGGGATGCTCCAGCATCCCTGACTTGGGATGCTGAATAATTACCATTTTTTTAAATATAAACATCTCTGTGTCAGATGTCAACCTTTTAACGTGATAAATAATCACAGCGTCTCCAGGTCGGAAACTTTACCGGCATACGCAATGAGCTCCCGGATACGTACATTCTGTGTTCCGATCCTTCCTCCTGCAACTATCACTTTTTTGCAGCGGTCGATCAGACGTTCTGCCTTTTCAAGCGCTTTATCGCTGATCGGTTCAAAGGGTCTTTCCGAGATCACTTCGGATGCCAGATGCACCGCGGCTTCATAATCCAGATCGTTTTCATACAGGATCCCGGCTGCAAAGGGCGTTCCTTCCTTCTGCAGGCGCCGGTATACGGGAATCCCCTTCCCACAGGAGGAAATGACGAAAACCTGCGGCGGGCCTTCGGGTTTTCCAAGCTCCAGACTGCCGTACAGCGGATCGAAGGATCCGTTCTGTATTCCGTACAGATCCCGTATGATTTCCTCACGGAAAATCTCTTCCGGTGGTCCGAACCTGGTGATCCGGTCGCCTTTTACGCAGATGATCCGGTCGGATATCTTCTGTGCCAGGTCGATCTCATGAAGAGACATCACAACCGTGATGCCTTTTAAAGCCGCCATGGACCGGAGGATCGTAAGCAGCTCCAGCTTATGACGGATGTCCAGAAACGAAGTCGGTTCGTCCAGAATGATTATCTCGGGCTCCTGACAGAGGGCTTTTGCAAGAAGGACCCTTTGCTTCTGCCCGTCGCTGATCGCATTAAAATCTCTGTATCCGATGTCGGATGCATGAACAGCCGCCATGGCTTCTTCCACCTTGTCTTCGTCCTCTTTTGAAAGGATCCCGAGACGTCCTGTGTAGGGGTACCTGCCTGAAGCAACGATCTCATGGCATGTCATCAGTTCCGTATTCAGACGTTCGGTCAGGACGACCGCCATTTTTTTCGATAACGCTGCACCGGACATGTTTTTCAATTCCAGTCCGGAAAGAACGACGGTTCCGCCGATCAGCTGAAGCTGTTTTGTGATGCTTTTTAAAATAGTCGACTTTCCCGCGCCGTTGGGACCGATCAGGGTGATGATCTCGCCCTTTCTGATATCCAGGCAGATATCACGGATGAGTGCCTTTCCGTTGTACCCCACGTCCATATTGCGGGTACTCAGATATATCCCGGACATGGATCTCACCTCCTCTTCTGTCTGCCGAGCAGCATGATAATGACAACGGGGGCGCCGAATACCGCGGTCACGGTGCTGATGTTCAGCTCAAGAGGCGCAAACAGTGTTCTGGCGATCAGGTCACAGAGCATGCAGAAGACCGCTCCGCCCAGAAACAGGCCCGGTATTACAACGACCGGTCTTGCTGTGCCAAGGCTTCTTTTAACCAGATGCGGTACCGCCATGCCCACAAAGGAAACCGGTCCGGCCAGCGCCGTGACGCAGGAAGAAAGTATACTCGACAGAAGAATAAGCATGATCCGGAAAATGCGTATATTGACTCCCAGACTCCTTGCATAGGCTTCGCCCAGCTGATAGGCGCCGATGGGTTTTGACATCAGAAAGGCAGCGCATACGGCAAAGCCGATGACGGCAGATGCAAGCCCCACGTTGTTCCAGTTGATCCCGGAAAAGCTGCCCTGAGACCAGCCGTGCAGGTTTACGATATCGGAATCCTGGGCAAAGGTAACGATAAAATCCGTTACTGCCGAGCAGATATATCCGATCATTATGCCGGCCACAAGAAGGGTTGCCATATGATGTAGCCTGTTGGAGAGCAGAAGGATAAAGCCTGTCACGGCCAAAGATCCGATAAAAGCCGCCGCGATCAGTGCCGCGGACGAAACCGTTTTCATCCGCCCCAGAAAGACGATCATGGTAAGCGCCACAGTCATCTTGGCTCCCGACGAGATACCCAGCACATATGGACCCGCTATGGGATTGCCGAAGAAGGTCTGCAGAAGAAAACCCGACACGGACAGTCCGCCTCCCAGGATCGCCGCTGCCAGAATGCGCGGCATGCGGATCCTCCAGATAATGGAATATTCGCTGCTGTCTTTAAAGTGTCCGGTCAATATCAGGAGAATCTTTCTGACCGGTATGGGAACCGAACCGATGTTGATGTTCAGCACGAGGATCACGAACATAAGAATGACAAGAACGCAAAATACCAGCAGATACCGGCCGCGCCTTCTGAAATTTTCCGCATGAAAACTGCTGCGGGAAACGGCAGATGTTTTTTCACTCATAAATCAGTTCCTCCGGACATAACTCGGACTTCCGGAAAAGCATTCCACTTACCTGAACGTTTTTCCGGAAGTCCGCATGTTGGCTATTGTATTCTTTTCAGGAAGGTCATCTGATCTTCGTCTTCATCGGTAAGCATATGGTGAACATCCAGGATCAGCCTTCCGGCCGTTCCGGACGCCTGATAAAAATCTTTGTCGACAGCCCAGACATGTCCTTCTCTTACGGCTTTGAAATCCCGGAAGAGACTGCTGAGTTCATAAAGATCTTCCAGGGATCCTATGCTCTGCTCGATCGTTCCGTTATAGATCAGATAATCAGCGTCAACGGCTCCCGCGAAGAATTCTTCCATGGTGATCGTAACGGAAGCTCTGGAGGATTCCTCGTTTTCCAGCTCCGGAAACGCATACTTTCCGCCCCCCATTTCGATCATCCGGGGAATATAGTCAGACCCGGCACGTACAACGGCGCTTCCCTGGCTGTTGATCGAAAAAAAGGCCACCTTAAGGTCTGTTTTTTCGTAATCTGTCATTTCAGCGATGTCGGCACCCTGCTCCACAAAAAACGTATCGGCCTCCTTCTGTTTATCGAGAAGGCATCCGTAAAGTCTGACCCATTCGGTCCTTCCAAGGGGGTGATCCTCATAGCTGGAATAATCGATAAATACGGGAATGCCTGTAAGCTCGATCATCTCCTGCACTTTTGGTGTATGAAGGATCATGGTGGATTCAACGGCAAGACCGCATCCGCTTCCCAGCAGAAGCTCATAATCAGGCTGGCTGTATTTCCCTGCAAAGACAATTCTGCCGTCCTCCATCGCCTTTCTGGCATTATCAATATACCAGCCATCTGTGTCGATACCGGAGAGTGAAATGCAGTCCAGTGCATCGATGGCGTCAAACAGTGACATGGCAGAAGAAGCGGCCAGATAAATATTACGGACAGGCTTTTTTATGACTTTCATGCCTTCAGGGAGATCTTCCGGAACCTCACCATCCTCCGGGACAAGAAGGTAGGATGCACTCTCTTTTACTTCGATCACATCGTATCCCTGATCGTAATGCCAGATCACAAACTGCTCGGCAAACACGGGATCCATTTTGCTTTCGAATGTAAGTCCGGCAATTTCGGGTGCATCTTCCTGCGCACGTACCGATACGGCCGGCAAAAGGAATAAAGTGGCGGCGGTCAGAAACAGCGCCGCAGCCGAATGTATAGAAAGCTTCGGTTTATTCATCCCAGTTGTGCCACACGTCGGTAACGTCATCATCGTCGTCCAGTGCGTCCAGAATACGGTTGATGTCCTTCAGAGACTGGGGATCGGTCAGCTGCACATAGGTCTGGGGGATCATGGCGACCTGTGCTTCCGTGATCGGAACGCCTTCCTTTTCGAGGGCTTCGCGTACCGCACTGAAGTCGTCCGGATCGGTCAGGATCTCATAGCTGTCTTCCTCTTCGCTCAGATCCTCTGCTCCGGCGTCCAGCGCCAGCATCATCAGATCGTCGGCGTCCATCTCGCATTCTTCCTTGTCGATGATGATCTGACCCTTCTGATCAAACATAAAGGACACGCATCCCTGGGTTCCGATGGCTCCGTTGCCCTTTGTAAAGGCGGAACGCACGTTTCCGGCGGTACGGTTCTTGTTGTCGGTCAGCGTCTCGACGATGATGGCCACGCCGTTGGGACCGTAGCCCTCGTAGGTGGCTCTTTCATAATTGTCCGCGTTGCCGGCTCCGGCAGCCTTCTTGATGCCGCGGTCGATGGTATCGTTCGGCATGTTGTTGGCCTTTGCCTTTGCGATGACGTCACGCAGCTTGCTGTTGTTTTCCGGGTCCGGGCCGCCGGCCTTTACCGCCATGACCAGCTCACGTCCGATCACGGTAAAGATCTTGCCCTTCTTTGCGTCGTTCTTTTCCTTTTTATGCTTGATGTTTGCAAATTTTGAATGTCCTGACATAATATCTCTCCTTTATTGTTTTTCAGCTTTGATTTTCTCGGCTTTCACTTTTCCGATGGTGCGGTTGCCAAGGGAAATGATGCGGAATCTGTATCCGTCCGTAGGGATGACATGGTCCAGATCCTTCATGGTGGGCACGTGTCCCAGAATGGACGTAAGATATCCGTTCAATGTTTCAAAATCCGTTGTGGGAAATTCAATTCCCAGACGTTCTCCCACCTCGTCCAGGGGAGCCATGCCGTCGATCAGTACGGAATTGTCGACCTGATTCCGGAAAATAACCTCCTCGTCATCGTACTCATCCAGAATATCTCCGACGATTTCCTCCAGAATGTCCTCCATGGATACGATACCGGCTGTCTGTCCGTATTCGTCAACTACGACTGCCATGTGGATTTTTTTGTTCTGCATCATGCGGCACAGATCGCCGATTCCCCTGGTTTCGGGAATATAGTCCGCCTCCCGGATCAGTCCGGGCAGCTCCTTCAGGGGCATGAATTTAGCCCATGGATTTCGGTTGATAAATTTAACCGCATCCTTATAATGCGTGATTCCGACGATATTGTCAAGGTCTCCGCGGTACACCGGATATCTGGAGCTTCCCTCTTCCATCATCCGGTCTGTCATTTCCTGCAGAAGAATCTCTTCGTCAAAGGCGACGATGTCCTTTCTGTGGGTCATGATCTCACCGGCCGCCGTTTCATTGAAGCTGATGATATTGCGGATCATTTCCGCTTCGTTTTCTTCTATGACGCCCTGTTCGTGAGCTTCGTCCACGATGGAGATGATCTCTTCCTCCGTCATGGAGCTTTCCTTTTCACCGTAGCTGACGCCGGAAAGCATCGCTGCAGCTCTGGATAAAACGTTTACGCAGTAATAGACCGGCCGGAACAGTTTTGATATCAGATCTACCGTTCCTGCATGCCGGAGAGCAAAGGATTCCGGTTTAAATGCACCGGCTCTTTTGAAGGCAAGTACGCCGACTCCCCCCAGGACTACCGATGAAATGCATGTCCCCGCCACACACCAGATGATCTTTGAGGGAAGATCCGGAAAATGACCGGTCAGGGCCTTCAGAACCAGTGCTCCGAAGGTCGTGAACGCTGCTGCTGAAAACACGGGGATCAGACTCATGTACCGGGAGGTATGATGCATCAGATAAAGGATCTTCCGACAGTTTTTGTCTCCCTGAATTGCCTTTTTTTCGATATCGCTTTCATTCAGATTCTGAATGGCCCCGGCAAAGCCGTGCAGGATGCCGTTCAGCCACAGAAGCACGATCAGGATTACGATCCATACAATAAACTGTATTCCGCTTTCTTCCATAAAACGCTCAGGACCTTTCTGATCTGTCAGCATCTATATAGATCCGGGGAACCCTGGGATTGATATCGCAGACAAATTCATAAGAAAATCTTCCGGAAAGACCTCCGAGCATATCGGCGGTTATGGTCTCGCCGCCGTCACTGCCCAGCAGTACAACTCTGTCGCCGCGCTTTACATCCGGAATATCTGTTACATCCACCATGAACTGATCCATGCAGACTCTACCGCGGATCGGCGCCTTCTGTCCGTGGATCAGCACCCATCCCTTATTGGAAAGAAGTCTTGGATAGCCGTCGGCATAACCTACCGGTACCGTGGCGAGAATGCGCTCACATTCCGCGGTCCAGGTGCCGCCGTAGCTGACCTCCGTCCCCGGCAGCACCTTTTTGACAAAGGTGACGTGACTTTCCAGCGACATGACGGGCTTCAGGCTTATGATATCGCGTTCCACTTCCTCAGAGGGATAGATTCCGTAGATCGTAATGCCCGCTCTTACCAGATTCATGTTGGCCTGGGGCATCCGGATGATGCCGGCGCTGTTGGAGCAGTGCACAAAGGGAATACGGATCCCGGCTTTTTTTACCTGGTCAGCAAAGTTCTGAAAGCGTTCCAGCTGTCTGGTTCCAAATGAAGGATCGCTCTCATCCGCACGTGCAAAATGGGTGAACATGCCTTCTACACAAAGTCCGGGAATCTCCATGATTTTTCTGATCTCATCGATCGTCTGGGAAGTATCCGGAAAACCGATCCTGGACATTCCGGTATCGATGGCGATATGGACATGCACCGGCCGGTTCAGAGCCGCTCCGGCTTTTGCATACGCTGCCGCGTCCTGATAGTCGGTTATGGGGATCCGCACGTTCATTTGCGCCAGGTCTTCCATGGAATCTTCAAATACCGGTCCCAGAATGAGGACCGGCTTTCTGATCCCGCTCTTTTTGAGTATTGCCGCTTCATCGGCACAGGCCACGGCAAATCCCCAGATGTAGTCCACGTCTTCCATCCAGTGGGCGATTCTTACCGCCCCGTGACCGTAGGCGTCTGCTTTGACGACGGCAATGATCTTTGTTTCAGGTGAGATCACCCGGTGCATTTCATCAAAATTATGTCTTACCGCATCCAGAGAGATCAATGCTCTCACGCGTTTATGACTATCCAATTTTCAGGACTCTCCTTCCTTAAAAATGCGAAGGAAGGCAGCCGGAACGGATTCGATGACCGTACCCGCAGTCACCGATGCCCTCCCGAGTTTTTCAGCCGCTATATCTCCGCATATACCATGAAAACATACCGCATCCTGTGCGTATGCTCCGTCTTTTAACAGAAATGCCGCTACGATGCCGGTCAGTACGTCTCCGCTTCCGGCCGTCGCCATGCCGTCGTTGCCGGTACCATTGATGAATCCGGTTCCGTCAGGATACGCGATAACGGTCGCTGCATCCTTCAGAATCAGAATACAATGGTTTTCCCTGCTGTAGGAAAATGCAGCCGACAGAAGATCTTCCTTCAGTTCGCCGACTGTCGCACCACAAAGACGGCTCATCTCTGCCAGGTGCGGGGTCAGTACCGTATTTTCCCCAAGCCAGGCCTTCCAGTGAGGATTCATGGAAAGCAGATTCAGCGCATCGGCATCAAGAACAAGTGGCTTGTCGTCCTCGTGACATTTTTTCATAAACCAGAGGATGTTCTCCTTGGCGATGTTTCCGGTGCCGATTCCGGGACCGGCCGCCACCACGTCGCACCATTCGTAAATGCGGCGTCTTTCCTCTTCCGAGTCACTGCAGGAGATCAATGCTTCCGGCAGAAGTACCTGAAGCGGTCCTCTGTTTTCGGGAGCTGTATGGATCATTACCATTCCGGCTCCGCACCGCAGTGCTGCAGCCGCAGCAAAATATGCAGCACCGCAGATCTCGGAAGACCCGGCGATCACAAGCACTTTTCCGAAGCTTCCTTTGTTTCCTCCCGGGTCACGCTTTTTCAGTATATGAAGATCGGAGATTTCGGTCATCCGGACGGACGTATTCTCAGCATTCTTCTCCGGATCATTCCGGACGATACCAATGTCTGCTACAAAGGTTTCTCCAGCAAAGGCTTTTCCCGGGTAGACACAGAGTCCTCTCTTCAAAAAAGCAAATGTCACGGTACAGTCGGCATGAAATGCACATCCCATGATATTACCGGTGTCGCCGTTCACTCCGGAAGGAATGTCAACTGCGATCTTTATGCCGCGGGACTGGTTCATCCGTTCGATCAGTACTTTATATACGCCTTCAACAGGCCTGGAAAGTCCAATGCCGAAAAGGGCATCCAGGATCATGGGATCTTTCGATAACAGGAGCTCTGCTTCCTGTTCGTTTTCCCTGAAATACGTGACGGGGACTCCTGTTTTCTGCGCGATCATCATCTGACGTTTCGTTTCGTCCGTCATATGGTCCGGATCGCCGGCAAACAGGATTCGCGAGGGAATATTCTTCAGAAACAGGATCCTTGCCGCGGCAATTCCGTCACCGCCGTTATTGCCGCTGCCGCATACAGCCAGGACCGTACTTCTTCCATCCCATTTTTCGACTGCTTTTCCGGCACATGCAAGAGCCGCTCTTTCCATAAGCACTGAAGAAGGAACGCCGATCTCCTCGATGGTATGACGGTCGCTTTCTTTCATCTCACTGCATGTCAGTATGGTTTTCATGATTCGCTGCTCTCGCCTTTCCTGTATCCGCTCAGAGAATAAAGAAGCGTCATCAGGCTGTCTGACAGATGTACGTTTTCCACAGTCACGTCAGGAGAAACACTCAGATCTCTGTGAGAAAAATTCCAGATGGCTTTTACGCCGTTCTGCGTAACCAGATCCGCCACTTCCTGGGAGCTTTCCTCTGGCAGCATCAGCGCTGCAATACGGATATTTTCTTTTTTGATAAATGCCGGAAGCTCTTCCATCATGCGGACACCCATTCCGGCAACCTGTTTTCCCTCCAGATCGGGATTTTTGTCGAATATCCCGGTCAGTCTGAACCCGCGGTCAATGGATTTATATGCATTTGCGATGGCCTGGCCGAGATTGCCGGCTCCTATGATGACCATTGGATGCTGTTCGTCAAGGCCCAGGATCTTTCCGATCTCGTCACGCAGATACCGCACGTTGTATCCGTAACCCTGCTGACCGAACCCGCCGAATTTATTCAGATCCTGCCGGATCTGGGATGCCGTGACATTCATCTTCACGCTGAGTTCGCCGGATGAGATCCGCTCTGTGCCTTCATTCAGAAGCTCTCCAAGGTATCGATAATATCTGGGCAACCTTGCTATCACTGCCTTGGAAATATCTTTTGTCTCCATTCTTTACCTCCGGTACGATAAGCCTTATAAAAAGGTTAATATCTGAAATATTATATCGAAACCTAATTGGGGTGTCAATTCCCAGTTAGCCCCATTCCCTCTTGTAAAAGCATGATTCGTCCGTGTATAATGGAAGCGCCGGTGTTTCAGGTCCGGCAATTCTGCGATGTTAAGAACGGAGCGTTTTTATGATATTATCCTGTCACGGTATCAGTAAATCCTTTGGAGAAGAAACGATTCTTTCCGACGTTTCCTTTCATATAGAAGACAGAGAAAAAGCGGCACTGATCGGAAGCAACGGTGCGGGAAAGACCACTCTTCTTCGTATTATCACCGGCGAACTTCCGCCGGATTCGGGCACGGTCACGTTGACCCGGGACAAAACGCTTGGATACCTTGCCCAGCATCAGATGGTCACGGGTGACGGTACCATTTATGACGAACTGCTTTCCACCAAGCAGTATCTTCTGGATCTTGAAAAACGGCTGCGTACTCTTGAGGCGGATATGAAAACCGCCGAAGGCGACCGCCTGTCGTCGCTTATGGATTCTTATACAAGTACGTCCCAGCGTTTCGAGCAGGAAAACGGATACGCATATAAAAGTGAAGTGGTCGGAGTCCTTAAAGGCCTCGGTTTTTCCGAGGATGATTTTGGCCGCCATATCGATACGCTTTCGGGAGGCCAGAAAACCCGGGTAGCGCTTGGAAAGATCCTTCTGATCAATCCGGATATCCTGCTGCTCGACGAGCCGACCAACCATCTGGACATGCAGAGCGTGTCCTGGCTGGAAAACTTTCTGATCAACTATAACGGCGCCGTACTGATCGTCTCCCATGACCGGTATTTTCTGGATAAGGTCGTCACCCGGGTTGTGGATCTGGAGCTTACCCACGCCAGAACCTATATGGGGAATTACACGGAGTTTGCCGAAAAAAAGGCCATGCTCCGCGAAGCGGCCATGAAAGCCTACGTAAACCAGCAGCGTGAGATCCGGCATCAGGAAGAAGTCATTACAAAGCTTAAATCCTTCAACCGCGAAAAATCCATCAAGCGCGCCGAAAGCCGTGAAAAGTTTCTGGACAAAATCGAGCGGATCGAAAAGCCCGCTGAGCTCAACGACCGCATGCGTATCCGTCTTGAGCCCCGGTATGAGAGCGCCAACGATGTACTGAAGGTCGAACATCTGAAAAAAGCCTTCCCGGGCCAGCTTTTGTTCGATGACATTTCCTTCGAGATCAAACGCGGCGAACGCGTTGCGCTGATCGGGAACAACGGTACCGGAAAGACAACGCTTCTCAAAATACTGAATGATGTCGAGACAGCCGATTCCGGCTCTGTAACCATGGGCACCAAGGTGCGCATCGGCTACTATGACCAGGAGCATCACGTTCTCAATATGGACAAGACCATTTTTGAGGAAATCTCGGATACTTATCCGACGCTCACCGAGACTGAAATCCGCAATATGCTGGCGGCGTTCCTTTTTACGGGCGACGATGTATATAAACTGATCTCGTCTCTTTCGGGCGGTGAACGCGGACGTGTCTCCCTTGCACGGCTGATGCTTTCCGAAGCGAATTTTCTGATCCTGGACGAGCCGACCAACCACCTGGATATCCCCTCCAAGGAGATCCTCGAGGATGCGCTGAACAGCTATACCGGGACGGTCCTGTATGTTTCCCATGACCGTTATTTTATCAACCGCACCGCCACGCGTATTCTGGACCTCACCAATCACGCGCTGGTAAATTATATCGGAAACTACGATTATTATCTTGAGAAAAAGGATGAGCTGACGGCAATCTATGCTCCCTCCGCTGACAACGGCAGGGATTCCTCCGAGGTCACCGCGGCCAAGCTGGACTGGAAGCAGCAGAAGGAAGAGGAAGCCCGGAAGCGGAAACGCGAGAACGATCTGAAGCGCGTCGAAAACCGGATCGATGTTCTGGAGCACAGAGACCAGGAAATCGATGCTCTCCTTCTGGATCCTGAAATCTGCCAGGATCACATACGCCTGACAGAGCTTGCCCGGGAGAAAGAAGATGTATCGAAAGAACTTGAAGAATTGTATCAGAAATGGGAGGAACTCGGGTCTTGAATCCACTCTGCAGAGGGGATTCATTCACGCATTTTATATAATATAATGAAATCAAAAGACGACTGATATGGAACG
>CAMNNM010000041.1 GCA_946545425.1 uncultured Blautia sp.
TTTCACAGCGCAAGACCTTACATAGTTTCCGCTGTACAGCTTCTCGACTGTTCCGTCCGGCATCTCCAGACGGCAGACTGTTCCCATGGGAACCTGGACGTTGATCTCGAAACGCCCGTCCTCGATTTTCCAGTCTGATACGATTGTTCCGTACGGCGTTTCGACACTTCCCCTTGCGGATGTCAGGCCGCCGCCCGGCATGGGTGCCACGCGGAACCTTTTATAGCCCGCCGAAACCGCTTCGATACCGGCCACTCTCCGGTAAAGGAAGTCTCCCACCGCACCGCTGGCATAGTGGTTATAAGAGATCATCAGATCCGTTCCGTCGTTGCCGATGGGGCAGACCCCGTTCTCGTCAAGGCCGTCCCAGCGTTCCCAGATGGTGGTGGCTCCCATTTTCACCTCATACAGCCAGGAGGGGCATTTCTGATTCATCAGCATCTTATACGCCGCGTCCCTGCAGCCGTTGTCTGCCAGAGCAAACAGAATATACGGCGTTCCGGGGAAGCCGGTGCCGATGCAGTAATCCGCGCCTTCGGCCAGGGCTGCGAGATTCTTTGCGGCGTTCTCCTTTTCACTGCCCTCCAGCATGTTGAAATACAGCGGAAGAACATAGCCTGTCTGGAATTCTTCCTTCAGCTTTCCGTTTCCGTCGGTAAAGACGTCCCGGTAGGCCTTTGCGGCCTTTCTGCTGACAGCGCGGAATTCCTTTGCCTCCTCTTCGTGTCCCAGAATCTTTGCGATTCGTGCCAGGGTCATGCTGGTGTTGCAAAGGCTGGCCGTGGCCGTCCATTTGCTGCGGCCCTGCCACTGGCTCATCTTCGGAACGTCCGGCGCCACCCAGTCACCAAAATGAAGCACGGCCGGCGTATCCCAGATATATTTCTTTTTGCCGAAGCTGAAAAGTCCGGCCCAGAAGCGGCAGGCCTTCACATATTTCTTCATCATGGGATAATATTCTTCCAGAAGCTTTACATCTCCTCTGGCACAATATTCCGCCCAGGGAACCAGGACGCACGCATCGCCCCAGAAATCGACGGCAATCGTCGGCATGGTGGCAGGGAAGCCGTAGCCCTGGGCCGGCACCGTATTGGGAATGCCGCCGGTGGGCAGCTGCTCTGCCTGAACGTCCTTCAGCCATTTTTCAAGGAAACGGCTCATGTCAAAATTATAGCAGGCCGTGGGTGAAAACAGCGCGATGTCCCCCGTCCAGCCCAGACGCTCGTCACGCTGCGGACAGTCAGTGGGGATCTCGACAAAATTGGACCTGGCGCCCCAGCGGATATTTTCCTGCAGGCGGTTCAGCATGGAATCTGAGCAGGCAAAGCTTCCGATGCTCCGCACATCGGAATACAGCGCAAACGCCGATACCGATACGTCCTCTTCGGAAATGCCCGATACCGCTGCATAACGGAAGCCCATATAGGTCATCCGGGGAGAATACTCCTGTTCTCCGTCCCGACAGATATAGGTGGCCGTCGCCTTTGCGGTCCGGAGGAACGTCGTATTCAGCGTACCGTCCGGATTCAGGACCTCCGCATGGCGTACCGTGACGGTCTGTCCCTCTTTTCCCCGCAGCTTCAGGCAGACGACGCCGGCAAAATTCTGCCCGAAATCATAGATCAGCTCTTCCCCCACGTGCGTGCAGGAAACGGGTTTCAGCTCCTCGTGGGCTCGTACGGGCGCGCCATATGCCGCCAGTATTGCCGGATGTACCCGCAGATTTTCCCGTTCCGCACTTCTCCATGCGATCCCTTCCAGATCCACGCGGGCGTCATAGGTTTCGCCGTCGTAAATGTCGGCCATCCGGTAATTGCCGTCCTCGGTCACGTCCCAGTCAAGATCCGTGCCGATCACCTCGGACGTGCCGTCGGCATAGTCAAGACGGATTTCCATAAGAAGCGCCTGACGATCTGCGGATACCCGGTTCTTTCGGGTAAACACGTAGGATCCGGCCGCCCATCCTCCGGCCACGTCGGCGTAAAGAATATTCTCTTTCTGAAGCAGGCTGGTTACATCGTAGGTCTGATACTGCAGGCTGGTCTTGTAGGAGGTAAATCCCGGTGCAAAGTACTGGTCTCCCACCTTGCTGCCGTTCAGGGTCAGCTCATAGATTCCCATGGCAGTCGCATAGATTTTTGCAGACCGCACCTCTTTTTCAAGCGAAAAGGATTTCCGGAAAGTCATTGGAAGCGGGGACACTTTCTTCTCCGTAAAATGGTAAGATGCATCACTGATCCAGTCCGCATCCCACGGCGTATCCAGGCGGCCTGTTTCAAATGTCAGAGATGCTTTTGCTTCCTCGCCATACCTGTCCTGAACCTTCAGCTCAGCCGCGTACACCGTAAACGGCTTCAGCGGTTCCCCGGCATATGCGATTCCGATCTGCTCCTTTGTTGTACAGCTCCAGCCGTTGACCGTCAGATATGCTTCTTCCAGGGAATTCTTTTCGTGATCACTTTCCAGCGTAAAGGAAAAACGCGGATGACGCTCATCCGTCACGCATCCCTTTTCCAGATTTTCACAGGTGAATCTTGTAACTTTCAGCATAATTTTCTCCACTCTTGTTGCTCATGAAAACCAGACCCATACTGCAGGTCTTGCCATATAGTCGTCTGAAAATGTCGTTACATAAGAACTGTCCAGAGTTCCGGCATACGTCACATAGGTCGTATGCGAATTGTCATGACCGGGAGATCTGGTCAGCCATTCGCATGCTCCGGACAGAAGATCCGGATACCCTTTTTCCTGGTGCCATTCCCGGTAATCCTCTTCAGTCAGATATGCATAGACGCCGCAGTTCTGTCTTGCGTATTCCGTAGGATAACAGATCAGCCGCTCATTCCAGGAAACAGGTTCTTCTTTGTATGTTTCTGCCCCGAAATACTCCTGTAATTCCACATAGCTCAGGGCAAATACTCTGTCCATGGTCGGACTTCCGCCTTCCGTTCCATGATCTGATACTGCCCCCTCAAGTCCGTTCGGACCAGCCACAAGTCCGTCATCCGGCCCATGCCAGGCCCGATAGAGTTCGTAAGTACCGGGATTATCGATTTCCGTTTCGGCTATCAGGGTCTTTTCATCCGGACTGAAAGCGGTTTCGTAAAACTCCCCATTCATCCACTCCCGGGCAGAGCTGTTTTCCCACTGAACGTCCGGGTCCATCCCCCGTAGTCCATAACGTGATAGCAAAAGTGCACGGTCAGATTCTTTTTTTACCACAAGCCATTCGATCTGCTCCGGTCCATTCCATTCATCTCCATCCTGTTCAAAGGTTCCCAAAAACACATAATTTCCTTCGACGGCATTCCGGAGAATGTCCGGAGCATAACCGATGGAACGGCTGTCTCCATAAATATTGCCGGAAAGGCCGGCTGCTGCGTTCTGATCACCCTGGCTCTGAGAACCGGCACTCCCGAATGCATCCCAGAATGACTGAAAGGGATTGGCAGTATCGCCGGCATATGCTGTCGTTCTACAGAGCATACATCCGGTTAATACAACAGCAGCGGCTGTAAATCTTCTCATGGTCTCTCCTCTCTGATCGTAAAATCTCTACCCCATCAGGTTGATCGTAAAGATTCCGATACACGCCACATCGAACAGAATCATTCCCCAGTTCAGGTATGCAGTCTCCTCCACGCTGCTTTTTGGCAGCTCGAAGGGAGCCGTCCGAAACTCCACAGACCGGGACCGGATGATCAGAAGCACAAGCCCTGCCAGCGCGGCCACCGCCATAAATCCTATATAAAGATACACGGGAACCGCATTTCCGCGTGCTTCGCCCCATGCAAGAAGGCCGGGGGCAAGCACAGATCCCAGAAAGTTGATGATCATGTGAAGCATCAGGCTGTATCGCAGCTTTTCTGTCTTTACAAAAACATATCCGAACAGAAGGCCGAGAAAAAACGCATAAAACAGCTGGGAGAAATTGCCGTGGAACAGTCCGAACATCAGGGCAGACAGGATCACGGCTGTCTTTTCGCCATAAGGCTTCATATGCGAGATCAGAGCCTTCCGGAAAAACAGCTCCTCAAACAGCGGTGCCAGAACCACCATGACAAGGAACTTCATGGCCAGGGATTCATCCATGGCAAGGCCTGCAACAGGATTGACCGGAGCACCTCCCAAAAGCAGACCAATGAGAGTATTGACGCCCAGACCGATCAGGTTTCCGCCGTACATAAGGAAGAATGCGATCAGCAGCCAGGTCAGAAATCTCCCGGCGCCCGGTTTCAGGGGATTCCAAAGCCTTGCTCTGTCCGATGCGGCGTCTGTCCCGGCATCTTCCCAGGCAGGGGCTTTCACCGGCGTTCTTTTCAGCAGCAGAAACCCCAGCGGAAAAGCTGCCCCATAAATCGGCGCAAAGGAAACGATCCATCCAAGAATGCTGCTTCCGGTATCATAGTTACGAAGCTTAAAGAACAGGACCAGCTGAAGTATCGTCGCCACGGCCGCAACGACAAAGCCCGCCATGCCGCAGCGGCTGTAGGTCTTTTCCGCTTCGCGCAGCTCCTCCTGCGTGAGTTCCCGTGCCGGTTCCTTCGCGGAAAGCGGCGCCGGATACAGGAATACCGGTATCATGACCATGAATATAAGACCTATGACCACGTTGACTGCCGCAGCGGCTGCGACGGCCACAGGCAGTGTCAAGGCCGGAACCTTCTGCGAAAAGCCTGCTGCGATCAGCCCGGCATCCGGTATCAGCCCGAAATATACAAACATAACCTGGACGATCTGCTTGACCGAGACACCGGCTCCCGGAGGCGTGGTGGAGCTGATAAAACTCCCCACATTCAGGGAATAAAAATACAGAGTACAGATCACAAGAAGAAAGCCAAGGGCAGTCAGAGGATCTGCCCGGCAGATCAGCATGGCTGCCAGCATCCCCGGGATCAGGTCCAGAAGAATACAGACCGCCGAGCCCAGTTCCACTGCCAGAAGCTTTTTCCATAACGGCTCCGGGACCAGCAGAAAATAGTGGGACTTCAGTTCGTCCTCAAGAGGATTCTGCAGGGAGCGGAAGAATGTCATGCCGCCCAGCACAAACGCCGGGATCGCCATTCCGGTTTCCGGGGCCATTCTGGATGCCAGAACCGCTGCTGCGGCTCCCGTCAGCAGAAAGGTCTCCGAAGTCTTTGTAAAAAAATGAAAATGCGCGAACCTGTACCGATTGTACAGGTTTTTGAAGAAGAAAACTCCGGCGCCCAGACCGCGGTTCAGCCCGTCCCGGAGTATCCGGTCGTCTCTGTCCTTCTGGTCTTTTTTTCGGACGCCGAATGCACTTCCCCTCTCCCGGACTGCTTCCAGCAGAGCTGCCGTCTCCTCCGACTTTGCCATGGCGTCCTCGTAAAAGTCCGCCCTGACGCGCCAGATCAGATTTCCCAGGATCCCGGTCCCGCCAATGCAGAGTCCCGCACAGATCAGTCCTCCGGACACATTCTGTTCGACCCCGGCAAGAGCAATTCCCTTGAGCCATCCCCAGACCGGAATATACCGGGTAACAGGGTTGTTGAAAAAGGACACCGCAGCCGTGACCGGCTGCTGTCCGGTTTTCTGCCAGAAGACCAGAAATGCCCCGCCAAGCGCCAGAAGGCAGGCATAGATACCTGTACGGATTCTTTTTTTCAGCTCCGGATGCGTGCCGCCTGTCATATACAGCCAGATCTGAAGCAGCTCCCCGTAAACCAGCGTCAGGATCCAGGCAGATACGATCCATATGGCCGCCGGAAGTCCAAGCCCCAGATCCCTGTAAATTCCGGCTGTCTCGGCAAGCAGAAGAAATGACAGAAGAAAGATCGTTCCCAGCTTGCAGATCAGACGGAACAGAAGCACCGACTGCGGTCTCAGAGGCGAGGGAAACAGGAGGGTCACGTCCGCCGGAAGAAAGATGGACGAGCCCGATTTATCCGCACTCAGCGCGCAATAGACAAACATTACCAGGATCAGCATACCGGCCGCCAGCTCAAAGATATCCTTCTTCTCAATTCCGGTCAGAAGACCGGACAGGAACCCTGTGTCCTTCTCCGGATCTTCTCCGGCCGCGGCATCGTCCTCTCCTGAACCGGCATCCTCCACGATTTCTTCCGTTGCCGATTCTTCGGAGTCGTCAAACAAAGTCGCAGCAGTAAATCCGATCACCCCGCCGATCAGTCCGCAGATCAGAAAAAAGACCAGTACCCAGGTCTTCAGAAGCTTACGGATCTGATTGATGAAAGAATGGAAAAGATAATAGCCTGTCATTCTCATGGCTTCTTCACCGGCCCCTCTTCCGTTGTCCCGTCATCCGGCGCGGAACGCACATCCTCGGGGCGGAGTCCTTCGGTCACTTCGAAGAACAGCTCCTCCAGGGTCTGTCCGCCTTCGTGAAGCTGTGCCTTTGTCACATTCGCCCGGATCGTCCCGTCCTGCATGATCAGAGCTCTGTCCCAGAACAGCTCCACGCTGTCGATGATATGGGTACTGATGAGCAGCGTTTTTCCTTCTGACCGCAGCTCCTCAATGGTTTTGCGGAGCTTCAGGATCGCATGGGGATCCAGACCGATCATCGGTTCGTCCAGAAGCAGTACCTCGGGCCGCGGAAGCAGGCCCAGGCAGATGTTCAGCTTCTGCTGCATGCCCTTGGACAGCTCGTCTCCGAACTTTTTCTTCTTGTCGGTCAGCTCAAAATCCGAAAGCAGCTGCTCCGCGTATTCCTTATAATCTTTCAGGCGATATGCTCTTGCCAGAAATTCCAGATGCTCCGAAACCGTCAGGTTCGGATACAGTGCCGGAATCTCGGGAATATAGCCAAGGATCCGCCGGGCCTTTGGCGACTTGTTGGGAAGATCACGGATCCGGATCTCTCCCTCGTATCTCAGAAATCCGATGATGGATTTCATGATGGTGCTTTTTCCGGCTCCGTTTGGCCCGAGCAGCACTGTAACGCTGCCCGGATCAAGATGAAAGGTCACATCATTGCACGCGGTGACCTTTTTGTAATGCTTTGTTACATGTTCAACCGATAACATAACTCTCTCCTTCTTTCCTGTCTGACGGACAGACTGTTACGGCATCCGTGTACAGATCAGAAGCTGTGGCCGCCACCGCCGCCGCCGCCGCCGCCACCGCCGCCTCCGCCGCCTCCTCCGCCGGAGTCGCTGGAGCGGTATTCTCTTTTATAGACCGTCACGGTGGGGTTTTCAATGCTGAAAGCCGCAGCGTGAATGCTGCTGTACGCTGTTTTCCTTCTCCGGGATGCACGGACAATAAAATAATTGATCATCAGACCCGCGATGAGTCCCAGAAGTACCGAACAGACCATCTTCATGGGCTGGGCAATACGGCCTCCCTCCAGAAGCGAAGTGATCTGGCCAAATACCTGGAGCGCACATTCCTTATACTGTCCTTTTGTGGCATAGGTGTAGACATTGTCCGTGATGCTGACCGCATAAGAATTTGTAACGGTCTTCCAGACCGCACCTTTTGAATACACATAAACCTTGCGGTTGTCCATGTCGATCAGGAACATGGTTCCGTTCTGCCCGATCAGGGACTCCGCATTCTTCCTGGCGTATTCATCCGCCGTACCGCTGTTATATTTTATCGTTTTAAACGCTGCGCTGCCGTACCCGGTCACGGGCTTCATGCTCTCCAGCACTTCTTCCCGTTCTTTCTCCGTCAGGAGTCCTGCTTCATCGTCGATCAGCGCACGGTATCCGGAATCCGGATTTTTCCATTCATAGGGCTCCTGTGTTACATCCGTATCCTCTTCTACAGACATCTGAACGGCCTGTTCCGCATAGATCATGTCTTTGGAAAACCAGCCGCCTGCAAAGACTAAAACCAGTCCCGCCATAATCGCCAGAAGTCGGAGGCTGCTTCTTTCACGCATTTTTTCCGACCTCCTCTCGGTTAAAGTACTCCGGGATCGGGTGCGTACAGAGCCGGTTGTATTGGACAACAAGTCCCAGCACAGCTGCTATGATTCCGCCCATCACAAGTACCGCACCAAAGTAATAGTAATAATCGTGGACCGGATTTATGATGCCGATCACCGCTGCCGCGGTGCAGCAGACAGAAAGGATCAGACAATCCAGGATGATTCTGGGAAAGCGGATGACACGCGCGATCCGCGCTCCCTTGATGATGAAAATGACAGCTCCGACGATGGCCGCCAGAGCGGCTGCCGGAAACAGGATGTTCCCGATCGGGACGCCGGATGAAATCAGCGCGGGCAGGATCATCATGAGAGACCCGGCAAATATCAGCCCTATCCAGACTGCAACTGTGCTTTTTCCTCCCTTTCCACTTCGTTTCCTGTCTTCCATCTTCCTTTGAGCACTTTTCAGAAAGGACGGCACTTCTGATGCCGGGCGGCTGCTCATGTACCCTTTGTCCAGGATATGCAGCTCCCTTGCAGCGGTTCTTACCGCGCTCCTGTAATAAAGCACCATCATGACCGCACCGATCATCAAGGCAACCGTCAGCATGGTCTTTGCCATCATGACCGGCAACATCAGAAACAGAAGTATGCAGGGAAGTGATATCAGTAGTGAGGTCAGAAGATATTTCGAAAAACTTACGGGGAGATCCGCCGCACAGTCTCCGCTGCTTCCGTTCACCGCGGCATAGGCCACCCTGTCTTTGTTTCTCCAGGTCACGAACCACACGGGAAACATTGCCGAATGATGTCCTGCGGGTCTGGTTTTCAGGATGGCGGAATAATTGCCGGATTCCTCTATTTTGATTCTCTTAAAAAGGCCGGATTCCCTGACCCTTCTGACAGTCTCTCTGTTTGCTTCATTTTCGGCTGCTTTCTGATAAACAGAAGCATCCACATCTGCGATATCCGCGTAAAAACCGCTTAAATAAGCCGGGTTAAACGTAACCGCCTGACTTTCGTCAAAGGTATTGATCTCTGAAGAGATCTCGTCGTCGAACAAAGACGCCGCGTCGAAGGGGATCCAGTCATAGTGGCTGTTCAGATCAAAGTTGAGATGACTGTATTCGATATAATTGCCCGAGGTCCGGCGGCCGCCCAGCATAGCCGGGCCGACCTGTGCTGCCTGATAGATCCAGAAAGGGATATAAATTCCCTCGAACTTGTCAAGGAACTGATCGGATCTGTATTCATCCGGCAGGCACCAGATCTTTCTGGTATAGTTCCGGTAGGATTCCCGGCACTCTTCCCGGGTACGGGAAAACGGGATGATCCGTTCCGGTTTCTTTTCGGTGGACAGGCGCCCCTGAAGTGTCACGCTCGCGCCGCAATAGGTGCAGAAATCCGAAGCGGCATGATCGGTGGACAGAATTCTTCCTCCGCACTGGGGACAAGTGAAAACCGTCGTCTCATAGTCATCCTGCGCCGCCATAAGAGACTGGGCAGGGTGTTCCTGCACCTCGCAGGAAGTACCACAGTGGTCACAGAGCATTTTTGCAGTTTTGATATCATAGCGCATTCCTGCGCCGCAGCCTGGACAGTTGAACATATGCACACTTCTCCCTAAAGCAAAGGGCCCGCCGTCCGGGCGGGCCCTCAGTATACAGATACATATCCCGGCAGAAATCCGATCTCCCGTGCGGAACTTTTACAGGATCAGCCGAGAAGCTTTCCGATAAAGGAATTCTTCCGTTTTTCCTGTGCTTCCAGATATTTTCTGTTTTCTTCCTCGAAGTTCTTGCCTTCCTTTTTGCATCTGGCCTTCAGCTCTTTGATGCGCTCTTCCTCAGCCTCGCGGTCGGCCTTCTCCTGCTCCAGCCTCTCACGCTCTTCCGGATCGATCCACTTGCCGCCCTCGGCAATAACAGCTGCCTTCTGGCGTTCCAGGATCTGCTTCTTGTCTTCGTCGAGATGCTTTTCCACATCCATGCGCCACAGTGCGATGATGGAAACGACAAAGCCGATCATATCCATGCAAAGATACACGATGACCATACCGGTCTGTGCACTTGCAGGCTGGGAAGTAAGGGACGCGTCGTATCCCATGGCTCCCAGGAAAATGTTTACGATACCCATGGAAAGAACCGCAAGGCCTACCATGGTCGCGCCGTAAATAGACATGGTGAAACCGTCGCTGCGGAAGCCGTGCTTTGCTTCCAGATGATCCAGAACATCCGAAAGGATCGCCACCATGACATACTGGGCCGGGATGATTCCGATGGCCTTCAGAACAACGCCGAAGGTAACGATTCCAAAGCTGTTGACGTTGATGAACGCCACAAGACCGCCCACCAGAGAAAGAAGGAGGCCCAGAACGACCGCACGTTTCTTGCCCAGCTTGCTGGCAAGCGGCCATGCGATGACCATGCCGACTGCGGAGGGCAGACCGCCCACCAGACCCAGCGTAGACATCAGGGCACCGGAGGTCGCCTCAGGAGTGCTGGAATTCAGTACACTGTCAAACATCCAGCGGACATAGAAGCTCATGGACGTATTCTTTACCAGCTGTCCCATCTGGAAGAAAAGAATGAAGATGATCACCATCCACCAGTACTTTTCCTTGGTGCAGACGCTGACGTGCTTCTTCATGGGAATCTTTTCTTCCTTGATGTTGAGCGCCATGGTCTCCTCGGTGATACGCTCACGGGTGAAATAATACTCCAGAGCGATTCCAAGGCCTGTCAGCACTGCCAGGATGATGCCCAGGGTTCTCCAGTTGTTGTAGCTGGCCGCCCGGTCGATGGTGCCGTCCGCACCCGTTACAAACATGAAGGGCTGCAGAAGGATCGGAACCAGAATGCTGGCGCCTACGCCCGCCGCCGCAACCATGGAAGCATTCGAAAGCGTGGCCAGAAGGCCTCTCTGGCTGCCGTTTCTGGTGGAAAGTGCCACCATGGAGCTGTGGGCCGTGTAGTAACAGGGATATCCGACTGCATAAAACAGATTGAAGGAGATGGCGATCCAGACCATCTTCATAACATAGTTGGTGGATTCAATATTGTCACCGCCCGGCGTCATGAAAAGCAGGATAATGGCAATGGCCATAACAGGTACTGCCAGCAGCAGGTAGGGCCTTGCCTTTCCGGCCGGTGTACGGGTGTTGTCGATCAGCTGGCCGACCAGAAGGTTGCCGGCGATAACAAAGATCGTCGAGACGATCGGCAGCATCATGGAAAAGATTCCGAACTGCTTGTCGGTAAGTCCGATGACGTCGGCATAGTACCGGGTCAGGTATGCGCTGAAGATCGAGTTGGCCATCATGGCACAAAGCGGAGCCAGAAAATAACCGATCAGCATTTCCTGAAGTTTGACCTGCGACGAAGTGATCTTTGTCTTCAAGGCAGGATTTTCAAAAAACTTTCCCATAGATTTCCCCCTGTTCAGAAATGATTTTGACAGTTTCCCGGTGCAGACGATTTCTGCACCGCATCGTTATCATTATTTTATAAGGAGAAAACGTTATCGTCAAGAAACTTTCAGCCATCTTCGACAAGTTTTGTCTGTTTGTATGTTACTGCTCCGGCAAAATGTCCGGTCCGAATCCGATTTCAAAGGTACGGCATGCGTCTTTGATCGTTTCTGCATTTCTCGGGCCCACAAGCGGTACACAGGTCATCGGCTGCTGCGTAAAAAACCCGAGAATAACGTTCATGACGGAGCATTCATACTTTTCCATCAGTGCCGGGATTCTTTCGGCAAAGGCCAGATTCTCCGGAACAGCATAGGCGCTTGCACCGACCGCCTCTGCTCCTCCTGCAAGATATTTCTGGAAGAAGCCCTCTGCAATGCCCATATACGGGATCAGAAGATTTCCGGGATTTTCTTTATGATAGTCATAAAGACCGCTGTCTCCGTATACATAGACCAATGTGTCATCCGAGAGCGGCTTCATATGACGGGAGCCGGCATTCATCAGCGCCTCATCTGCCACCGGACCGCGCCAGCCCATCTTTTTACAGTATGCATCTGCGGCACGCATTCTGTCCGCATTCCAGTTTGAGACCGACCAGTAGCGGATCTTTCCTTCCTCTACAAACTCCTGCATCGTGCCGGCCATCTCCTCCACCGGGATGTTTCTGTCGTCACGGTGATACATGTAAATATCGACATAGTCTGTCTGGAGCTTCTGAAGGGAGCTTTCCAGATCCGATCTCATGTCTTCTTTCGTGCAGCGGTTTTTGTGCAGATCTGCGCCCGGACGGCTGAAGTCCGGATGACCGCCTTTCGTCAGCAGGACAATCTGGTCTCTTTTTCCGGAGAGGCTGAGCCATTCTCCGATGACCCGCTCGGATCTTGCGATTTCGTGAACTCCGTCCACCACCTGCCAGTCGGAATAGACATGGGCCGTATCGATCAGATTTCCGCCGCATTCCAGAAATGTACCAAACATTTCGTCTGCTTCCTGGGCGGTCTTTCCCCATTTCACTCCCGCCATGGAGGTCCCGAGCCCCAGCGGAGAGATCGTGATGTCTGTATCAGGAATGTGAATGTACTGCATGGAAACTCCTTTCTGACAAATTATCAAAACGTAACTGTTCAGTATCTGAACATTCACGTATTTAGTAATTATACCATAATTTTGACTTTTCGGCGAATGAAAGTCTACATTCGGCCAGGTCATCACAAATTTCTCTATCCTGATATTGACTTAATGCAGATATTGAGTTATGCTTAGCTAACAATCCAGAAGTTAATCACTATTTACTAAGGCAGGACTACAACATGACGATCAAAGATTTAAAACCGGGCGAGAGCGCCGTCATCACACAGGTGGGCGGCACTGGTGCCCTTCGGCAGCACTTTCTCGACATGGGCGTCATACCCGGTGCCGAGATCACACTGATCAAGCTGGCTCCCCTGGGCGATCCCATGGAGCTTCGCATTCACGGATACGAGCTTACGCTGCGCCTTGACGACGCAGAAAAGATCGATATCGAATCCGTTCACACCCCGGAAAACAAGCCGGATTCCGGCAAAAGGCGTAGAAAAACAGCCCATCCCGGTCTCGGTGAGGAAGGAAAATTTCATCCCAAGGGCACCGGAACGCCTCTGCCGGACGGAACCCTTCTGACCTTTGCCCTGGTCGGCAACCAGAACAGCGGAAAGACTACCCTGTTCAATCAGCTGACAGGCGCAAGCCAGCACGTCGGCAACTTTCCAGGCGTGACGGTAGACCGGAAAGACGGTGCGATCCGCGGACAGGCAAATACCTCCATCACCGACCTTCCGGGAATCTATTCCATGTCACCCTACTCAAGCGAAGAGCTGGTCTCCAGGAATTTTGTGCTGAATGAAAAGCCCAAAGCCATTATCAACATCGTGGACGCCACCAACATCGAACGCAACCTGTATCTGACCATGCAGCTGCTGGAAATGGGCGTTCCCATGGTGGTCGCCCTGAACATGATGGATGAGGTGACCGGAAACAACGGAGCCGTCGACGTAAACAAGATGGAATCCATGCTGAGTGTTCCCGTCGTCCCCATCTCTGCTTCGAAAAATCAGGGCGTCGACGAGCTGGTGTCCCATGCGGTCCATATCGCAAAATATCAGGAAAAGCCCACCCGGCAGGATTTCTGCGATGCCAATGATCACGGGGGCGCTGTTCACAGATGCCTTCACGCGGTCGGACACCTGATCGAGGATCACGCCGAACGTGTCGGCCTTCCGCTCCGGTTTGCCGCCAGTAAGCTGATCGAGGGAGACGAACTGATCCTGGCCCAGCTCGATCTGGATCAGAACGAAAAAGAAACACTCGAGCACATCGTTCTGCAGATGGAAAAGGAGCGGGGTCTCGACCGCAGCGCGGCCATCGCCGACATGCGCTTTGCCTTTATCGAAAAGGTCTGCAGCGAATGTGTCATCAAACCGCAGGAGACCAAAGAGCATCTGCGAAGCCAGAAGATCGACCGGATCCTGACAGGAAAATATACAGCTATCCCGGT
>CAMNNM010000042.1 GCA_946545425.1 uncultured Blautia sp.
AACAGAGATGCTGGATTCCTATATGGGAACACGGAAGTATTGCAAAACTGCAGATACAACATTAGCAGACAAAATTACAGAAATTAAGACCTGAGGGAGCCGGAGTAAAGTACCGGCTCCCTCTTCGACATTCATAAAGTTTATTATTCATTCATCTTCTTCAGGACAAATTCCATCTGTTCTTTTGTCATCATGGGAGCACCCATATAGGGTTCTGTGACCTTATAAAAAGGAAGCGGAAGGATCAGGCAGCACCATTCAAAGGTATCCTGATTCATCATCCGGTCAATTTCCGGGGGGAAATTCTCCTGCAGGATCCGGTGATATTTTTCGCTGGCCACGAACCAGGCAAGCGGCGTCATGTCAGTATATACGAAAGGCACATCGCCGCCTTCTGTTATCACCGTTTCACGATAAAGAATCTCAGCGGAAGAGGTTCCGATGCAGACGGAATAAGCCCCGTCTTCCACAATCCATTTGCTTTGGCCTGGTGCGAAGAATTCAAAGGCTTTTCTGTCCAGGGTGAAGACAGCGGTTTTGGATTCTCCGCTTTTCAGCTGAACTTTGGAGAATGCCTTCAGTTCCTTGACAGGATGATCGCAGATGGAAGCACTGTCATGGGAGATATACAGCTGAAGTACCTGGCTGCCGGTGCGGTCTCCTGTATTTGTGACAGGGACCGAGATCTGCAGCACAGCGTCTGGAGTAAAGGTGTGGCTCGAAAGTACCGGTTTTCCAATCTCAAAGGAAGTATAGCTGAGTCCGTGACCGAAGGGATACAGAACCGGAAGCTTACGTTTTTCATACCACCGATAGCCTGGATAAATATCTTCTCCGTATATGACATCAGCCTTGTCCTGCCCTGCCCGGGTAAAGTTCATGTAGGCCGGGGTGTGTTCTTCGCATACAGGCCAGGTCTCCGCGAGACGTCCGCCGGGTTCGGCGTTTCCGAAAAGGACATTCACTGTGGCAGAGGCGACGGCCTCTCCTCCGAGGCTGTTGTAAAGAATCGCTGAAAGCCGATCGTTCCAGCGGCTGATATCCAGAACGCTTGCGCAGGAAAGTACCAGGATCACGCTGGAATTTACTTCCAGAAGCGCATCGAGAAGTGCCTGCTGCCCCGGCGGAAGCTGAATATCCGCACGGTCGTAGCCTTCCGATTCGTAGCAGTAGCCAAGTCCTGCAAAGACGATGACGGCATCGGCTTTTTCAGCAGCCTTTACGGCTTTTTTGATCAGTTCGGGATCGGTGTTTTCTTTAGGCGGCCAGCCCTGAATCAGTTTATAGCCGGGTTCGTAGGCAGTGTCTGGAACGATTTTCCTGATCTCATCCAGATAAGAGTCGATCCGGTATCCGTTCATGTGGCCGGAACCGCCTCCCATGTAGGAGGGATCTTCTGCAAGGGCGCCGACGACCAGAAGATTATTCTGTTCATGGGCCATGGGAAGGATCCCGTCGTTTTTCAAAAGAACCATGCACTGCTCTGCCGCTTTACGCGCTTCTTCGTGAAGCGCCTCCATATCGACCTGGACCGGCGATGTTTTCTGCAGCTGTTCTGTCAGGTCAAATACCCGTTCTAGACTTCGGTCTATTGTCTCCTCATCGATTTCACCATTTTTTACCGCGTTCAGCAGTTCTTCCGAATGTACGGAAACAGGCGCCAGTTCGATGTCCATCATGCCATACTGATGGGCTTTTATTTTGTTGTGATGGACGGCGGCAAAATCGGAGACCACCACGCCTTCAAATCCAAGCTGCTTTCTCAGCAGATCGCAGACATGCCGGTTGGAATTGACCCACTCTCCGTTTACCTGGTTGTAGGAGGACATGACGGAAAGAGGATGTCCTTTTTGAATGGCAATCTCGAAGGCCCGCAGATAGATTTCCTGCAGGGCCCGTTCGGAGACTACGGCGTTTGTGGTCATACGCTCAAATTCCTGATGGTTGCAGATGTAATGCTTGAGGGTCGCGGCGACCTGGTTGTCCTGAAGTCCCTGTATAAAGGAGCCGGCCAGCTCGCCCGCCAGGACGGGATCCTCCGAGAAATACTCAAAATTCCTGCCGCAGAGGGGACTTCTTTTAATGTTGACGCCGGGCCGGAACAGCCAGTTGATCAGGGATGGATTGGCCCTGCATTCCTGCGCAAAATAGACACCGGTCTGATAAGCCAGATCCTCATCCCAGCTCATGGCCAGGCAGGCATCGGAGGGAAAGGCGGCCGGGTGATACTGTCCGTCGCCATCCTTCGGGCGGCCGGAGCGGAAATAGTCGGCGCCGCCTCTGGGATTGTCCTGGGGAACCGATCCAGGCAGGCCAAGACGCTTCACTCTGCCGAAGCTTCCGTCTTCCTGGGCACACAGACGGCATTTTTCTTCGAGGGTAAGTCTGGAAAGGATGGATTTTGCATGTTCGCTCATAACACATACTCCTAACTTTGAGAACAGTTACGAAAAAAGGATCAGGTTCGTGAAAACCTGGGAATGAAAAGCCCGGGGTTGTCACGGTATTCCTGCGGCTTTACGCCGTACAGCCTCTGAAAGGATCTGACAAAGGAACGATAGTCCGGAAATCCGCAGTCCATGGCTATGGAAAGCAGCGTTTTGTCGGTATGGCGGATCTGGGTCATGGAGGTCTGCAGGCGGATGTCCATCAGATGCTCTTTGAAGGTGTAGCCCAGATATCTGCGGAACAGACGGCAGATGTAGCCTTCGGAAAGACTGAAGGTCTCTGCAAGAGACGGCAGGGTCAATGGTTCCTGATAGTGCTGCGCAATGTACCGGATGATCTGCTGGCAGAGCTTTTCGTGTCTGGGAAGCTCTGCTGTTTTTTCCTGCCGGTCCTGATAGTGCGTCATCAGAAGATGCAGCACGGAAAAGATCTCGGCGCTGCAGCGAAGGTTGAAATAGGGATCCTGTCCCCTGCTCTGATACAACGTATCGAAGCTGTGCAGACTTTCACGCAGCCGGGAATCTATGGCCTCGCCGGCCGTATAGTGAAAAATGGTCTTGTCGACATCGATGCCGTACTGAGAAAGAAATTCGGAAGGATAGATCAGAGAAATACCGTGGTCATAGGCGGCTTTTGGAAAAAGGGAATGGATCGTGCCGCTGTTGATGATGATCAGGGCATCCTTGGGAAGATCCACGCTGATCCCATTGTAGGTAAGGACACATTCGGAATCGGGGTAATTGACCACCTCAAGGCTGTGATGCCAGTGGCTGGCGACATAATTGACTTCGGTCGAGTGAAAATAGACCATGACCGGGTATCCGGCCGTGGCAGTCACAACCTCATAACCATATTCATCCGGAGCTGCCGGCGGCATGAAGACCTCCCTTCTTTTCGTCATGCTTTCGGGTATTCCGAAGGTATGACAGACAGAGTCATAATTTGTAAGAATCGGATGAATAAATTATAGGATAAACAGGACGGGAGGTCAATAAATGTAAGTCATATGGAAAAGAAATGAAAAGAAATGTCAGGAATTGTACGTTATACTAAGTGCAATTGAAGCAGCAGATCCCGATTGAACGTCAGGAGATCCGAAGCAGATGAATAAACTCAAAAAGGCAATTCCACATATTGTTTTTCTTGGACCCGCTTTTATTCTTTTCTCCCTTGCCGTCATCATTCCTTTTGCGGTCAGCATTTATTATTCGCTGACGGACTGGAACGGCATTTCCAGTACTTCCAATTTTGTAGGCTTTAAAAATTATATTGCGATTTTTTCGGGCAAGACACAGTTTCTGACCGCGGCGAAATTCACGGTCTGGATCGGTCTTGTGATCGTGGTGCTGACCAACCTTCTGGGCATTGCGCTGGCAGCGCTTCTGGAAAAGAAGTTCCACGGCAGCGACTTTTTCCGGGCGGTCTTTTTCCTGCCGAACACCATGGGCGGCGTCGTGATGGGTTATATCTGGCGCTTTATTTTCATCGCGGCTTTCGGTGCGCTGGGTGAGATTTTTAAATGGAAGGTCCTGCAGCTGCCGTGGCTTGGAACGCCGGGCACGGCCTATGCGGCCCTGATCATCGTGAGCGTCTGGCAGGGCGCCGGATATGTCATGGTGATCATGATCGCGGCACTGACCGGGATACCGGCGGAGCTGACCGAGGCGGCCAAGGTGGACGGCGCTTCCGCCTGGAAGACCTTCTGGTCGGTGAAGATGCCGCAGTGCATTCCGTATCTGACCGTATGCCTGTTCTGGTCCATTGCCACCAGCTTTAAAATGTTCGATGTGAACGTGGCTCTGACCAAAGGCGGACCCTACGGCATGACCACTTCCATGGCACAGCAGATCTACAATGACGCGTTTACGTCAAACCGCTACGGACTGGCGAATGCAGAGGCAATGGTATTCTTTGTGATCATCTTTGTGGTGACGGCTCTGCAGATGTATCTGACAGGCCGGGAAGAAAAAAGGCTGTCCTGAGCCGGGGAGGAGAAGACATGAACAGCAGAAAGCGAAAGCTCTCGGGCGTGAAATTCGTGATCGCCCTGATCGCGGCCATCCTCTTTATGATCCCGTTTTTTCTTGTGATCCTGAATTCGGTCAAGCCGCTGGATCAGATCATGACAGAGCTGCTGGCTTTTCCGCGGTCGGTCCGGTGGGAAAACTACAAAAACGCATGGACACAGGTCAACATGAGCGTCGTCATGCGAAACACCATTATTGTGACGGGCGTTTCCCTGGTGCTGATCCTTCTGCTCTCTTCCATGCTGGCCTACTGGATGAACCGGCATAAGACGATCTTCAGCAGTATTTTTGAAAAGCTCCTGGTGGGCTCTCTTCTGATTCCATTTGCGACGGTCATGCTGTCGCTGGTCAAGACCATGAGCTGGCTGGGACTTACCAATTCGCTGTGGGGCGGGATCATCACCTACTCCGGCATGGGAATCGCCTTCGGTACCTTTATGATGTCGGGAGCGGTCAAGGCCATCCCCATCGAGCTGGAGGAATCGGCGGCGCTGGACGGGTGCAATGTATACCAGAGATTCTTTATCATCGTGTTCCCGCTGCTGCGCCCGACCCTGTTAAGTCTTTTTGTTCTGGATCTTTTCTGGATCTGGAATGACTATATCGTAGCTCTGACGCTTTTAAACAAGCCGGAGCTGATGACCCTGCAGCTGGCCATCAACAAGCTGTTCGGTCTGTATTCCAACCAGTGGGATATCGCGCTTCCGGCCATCGTGATGAGCATTCTGCCGATTCTGGTGATCAACGTTCTGATGCAGAAGCGGATCGTATCGGGCGTCGCTTCCGGTGCGGTGAAGGGGTAAACGGAAGTTGAGCGCAGCAGGTCTGTGCTGAACATAAATACTGCAGGTCCATCCGGACAGGCAGTGAAGCTTTACGAGAGATCCTATCACATATTCAAGTTCAGAAAGGAGCCATTCATGAACAAAAAAGCACTCTCTCTTGTACTTGCATCTGCAGTCGCAGCATCTGTTTTCAGCGGCCTGACTCTGGTCTCTGCTGACGAAGAGCCGGTCACCATTTCCATTTATCAGGACAAGTATGAAATCGACGAAGCTCTGAAAGCAGCTACCGAGGCTTATACCGCGCTTCATCCAAATGTAACCTTTACCGTAGAGTCCTCTTCTTCCGGAGATTTCTACACACAGCTGAAGACCATGTTCGCCAGCGGACAGGGCCCGGACATTTTCTCCACCAAGGGAAGCGACGATATGGCCATCATGGCGGAATACATGGAAGATCTCTCCGGTGAAGCATGGGTTGAATTTCTGAGCGATGCGGCAAAAGAGGCCGGCACGATCGACGGAAAGGTTCTTGGTCTTCCGATTTCTCTTGAAAGCTATGGCTATGTTTACAACAAGGATCTGTTTGCCCAGGCCGGTATCGAAGAAGTTCCGATGACCATTTCCGAGCTGGCAGAGGTCTGCAAGAAGCTTGAAGAGGCCGGCATTCAGCCGATGTCTTCCAACTATGCCGACTGGTATCAGTCCGGAATGTTCAAGTTCTCGGCTGTCATCTCCCGTCAGGAAGATCCGATGGCCTTCATTCAGGCACTGAACGACGGAAGCGAATCTCTTGTGGGCAACGAAGAGGTGGCCAACCTGGCAGCATGGATCGACATTGACGCCGGAAATACCGCAAGCCCCCTGAATACCGATTTCAATACCGAGGTTTCCGAATTCGGCACCGGCAAATGCGCCATCATGCTGGGCGGAAGCTGGAGCCAGTCTTCTCTGGACGATATTGATCCGAACCTGAACCTGGGTCTTTTCGGTCTTCCCTTCTCCGATGATGCGGCCGAGACCAAGATCTATACCAGCTGCTCTCCGTTCTGGAGTGTCAACAACGCATCTCCCGCAAAGGATGCGGCGAAGGATTTCCTGAACTGGCTTGCCATGGATGAGGAAGGACAGAAATATCTGGGCAGCGAATTCAAACTGATCCCGGGCTTCACCCACATTGCGGTTGACGAGGAAGCCATCGGAGCGCTTGGTGTTGCGACGCAGGAGTGCCTTGCAAGCGGCGAGACCTATGGAATTTACAGCTCCTTCTTCCCGGACGGAGTTGCCGAGAGTGCCGGAAACAGCATCAACAAGTATGCGGCAGGCGTCATCGATGCCGAGGCACTTGCACAGGAACTTCAGGCAGACTGGGAGAACGCTTCCTTCTGAAAGTAATACTCTGACAAATACGATTTATGATCCGGACGGTCCTGCCCTTTTGCAGGAGGGACGGAAAATATGAGCAGGGAGAACGCTGCAGCAGAAAGGCTGCAGCGTTCTTTTTAGAAACGGAGGTCTTTATGGATATCGGAAATAAGCTTGCCAAACTGACAACAGAGCAGAAGGTCCGCCTGTGTATCGATCCTTCTTCGCTGCGTATTTCAGGAATTCCGGAGGAGGGAATCCCGGGAATGCGGATGACGGACGGGACGTCCGGCCTTCGGATTCTGGATGTGCCGGATCCGGATCCGAAGCAGGCCGTTTTTGAACAGGCCATCAACTCCTCCTTTGACACCGAGGACGCTCTTGCCATCACGCATCCGGCGACGTGCTTCCCGGCCGGTTCTTCTCTGGCCTGCTCCTTCGATACGGATTTGGCACAGGAGATCGGGGCGGCCGTAGCAGAGGAATGCAAGAGCGTGGACGTAGGGCTTTTGTTTGGCCCGGGTCTGAATACCAGGCGCAGTCCCCTTGACGGACGGGGCTTTGAATACTATTCCGAGGATCCCGTTCTGGCCGGAGATATGGCCGCCGGGATGGTCAAGGGCCTGCAGGATAACGAGGTCGGTGCCTGCGTCAAGCATTTTGTCTGCAATAATTCCAATTATCTGCGCACCATCACGGACAATATCGTGGAGGAGCGGGCGCTGCGTGAGATCTATCTGGCGGCCTTCGAGCGGGTCATCAAAAAGGCAAAGCCCTCTTCTGTCATGGCGTCCTACAATCTTCTGAACGGCGTACAGGCGGCAGAGAACAAATGGCTTCTGACCGACGTGCTGCGGGACGAGTGGGGCTTTGATGGCGTCGTGATGTCCGACTGCGGCGCCATCAAGGATTATCTTAAGGCGTATAAGGCAGGAATCGATTATGAGATGCCCCATACGAAGATCGGAGCGGACAAGTATATTGCCGCGGTGGAAAGCGGTGAGATTTCCGAAGAAGAGCTGGATATGCACGCCGGCAGGATACTTTCCCTGATCGATCGGTATTCCCGTCAGGGAAAAGAAGCGCCGCAGGTCGATTTTGAAAAGCACCACGCGCTGGCCAGAAAAGCGGCCGCGAAATGTGCGGTCCTTCTGAAGAATGAGGGAAAGGTACTGCCCCTTTCAGGTGACGCCAGAGTGGCCGTTATGGGAAGCTGGGCAAAGAATCCGGTGTTCCAGGGGACCGGCTGCGCGATTGTAAAAGCGAAGACGGTGGACATTCCGCTGGATGAGATCCGTGCTTTGTGTCCGGGAGCCTTGTATGTCACCGGATACTCCGATCCTGCTATTCCCCGTGAGGAGGAGCTTTGCGAGGCAGAACGGGCTGCAAAGGACGCGGATGCTGTGATCGTCTTTGCCGGCGCTCTTCTGCCGCCCGAAACCGACGATTATAACCGGAAGAACATGGACATCGAACCGGCTCAGGAGGCGCTGATCCGCAGAGTATCTGCGGTGAACAAAAACGTGATCGTGGTTCTTTCCAACTGCGAATCTGTGGTGATGCCCTGGATCGACAATGTCCCTGCGGTCCTTGATTTCTGGTACAGCGGAGAAGGCTTTGGTCATGCGGCGGCGCAGCTGCTGTTCGGATGCGCGAATCCTGAGGGACGTCTGGCGGTGACCATGCCCCGGCGGCTTGAGGACTGCCCGGATTATCTGCATTTCCCGGGTGAAAATCACCGGCAGCTGTATGGCGAAGGAATCTTTGTCGGATACCGGTATTATGATAAAAAGAAAGTGGAACCCCTGTTCCCCTTTGGACACGGACTGAGCTATACGGAGTTTGCGTATTCCGATCTGAAGGTAACGGGAAGCATTGCGTCCGGCGGCAGCGTAAAGGTTTCCGTGACGGTTAAGAACACCGGAAACATGGCGGGCAGCGAGACCGTTCAGATTTATGTCAGAGATGAACATTCGAGACTCATGAGGCCTGTGCGCGAGCTGAAGGCCTTCCGGAAAGTATTCCTGCAGCCGGGAGAAAGCCGTCCTGCAGAGTTTGAACTGGACAGACGGGCCTTTGCCTTTTATGATCCGGCCCGGAAGGACTGGACCGTGGATAACGGTGACTTTATTATTGAAGCGGCGGCTTCTTCCAGGGATATCCGGCTTACCGTTACGGTCCGGATCGAGGAAGAAAAGGAATACAGACCGGTCTATGCACCGGACAGTCATTATATAGAGATTTATCAGGATCCGCGGGCGAAAAAGATCCTTCTGGATACCTATGTGGAATGGGGACTCATTAGCAGGGAGGCTTTGACGCCGGAGGCGGAGACAAAGATCTGCAACAGCTTCTGGGGTATTGCCCAGCACCTGGATCTTCTGGTACCCTATCAGGTGACAGAGGAGATGGTGGCGGAGCTTGTCAGAAGACTGAACGGTTAAAAGAGCTGCCGGCTGACTCATGGACGGGTCGGTCGGCAGCAGTTTTCGGAGGTGCTATGGAAAATCGGAAAATGGACGTACAGATTTATCACGGCAGCATGGCCACTTCGCCTGCCATGGGCGAGCTGATCTGCCGGGAAAATGTATTTACCGTGGTAAAGGACGGCGTTATTGAAGGAATTTACGAGGACTTCCCTCAGAAATTCAGCGGAGTCCCGGTGACAGAGCTTGGCAGCGGGATCCTGATCCCGGCATTTTCGGATCTTCATATCCACGCTTCCCAGTTTACGGAGCGGGGCGTCGGGATGGACTGTCTTCTGTTCGACTGGCTGAGCAATTACACCTTTCCCCAGGAAGCCGGTTTCGCTTCACTTCCTTATGCGGAAAAGATATATCCGCAGGTGATCCGGGAGCTACTTCGTCACGGGACCATGCACGCCAGTTTCTTTACCACGGTCCACTATGACGCCTGCGACCTGTTTTTCCGTCTGTTGCAGAAAAGCGGTATGTATGCTTTTACGGGCAAGGTCAACATGGATATGAATTCTCCCGAATTTCTGATCGAGGACACGGAAGATTCTCTCTCTGAAACGGAGCGGTTTGTGGCGGAGCACAGCGGGGATTCCCATGTGAAGCCGATATTGACGCCCCGGTTTGCCCCTACCTGCAGCGAGCGGCTGCTGAAAGGGCTTGCAGATATCGGAAAAAGATATCATGTGGGACTTCAGACGCACCTGGTCGAATCCAGAGCAGAATCGGCATGGACAAAGGAGCTGTTTCCGGAATACCGGACCGACGGAGATATTTATGAAAAGCTTGGTTTTCTGGACAACGGTCCTGTGATCTTTGCCCACGTGATCTTCCCGGAGGAGCTGGATTTAGACATTCTGAAGCGGCACGGGTGTATGTCGGTACACTGCCCCGACGCCACCACAAACATCACAGCCGGAATCATGCCGGTCAGTGACCTTCAGGCGGAGGGTCTTCCCATTTCTCTTGGATCCGATATCGGCGGCGGCCACGGCGCGGCTGTTTACCGGCAGGCCGGCCGGGCTGTCCAGCTTTCCAAGATGAAGGAGTTTTATGAGCCTGATTATCGCAGGATCAAGTTCGCGGATGCTTTTTATATGGCAACGGCAGCAGGCGGCACTGTGTTTGGAAAGACGGGCCAGCTGAAGGAAGGGTATAAATTCAATGCACTTGTGATCGACGGCCTGGAGGACGTGGGGGCACGGCACAGTACGGCAGAGCTTTTAGAAAGGTTCTGTTATATCGGTGATGACCGGAATATCGTAAAGCGGTTTCTGGACGGAAGAGAGATCGATCCGGAAGAAGTGTACCGTGGGCTGCTATAAATCAGAACATGAAAATTTCAGGATCAAGAAGAACGCCGGACGGTTGACCGTCCGGCGTTCGTGAAATTCCGCAAGTAGGATTTGAATTTAGTTTTCGTGAATATTTATTAACGGAGGATCATGCTGCAGGCTCTTCTTCTGCAGGAGCTTCCTCTGCAGGAGCTTCTTCCGCGGGAGCTTCCTGTGCGGGGGCTTCTTCGACTGCGATGATTCTGCCCTGACCATAGGGATCTGCGTACTCTTCGCCGATCACGCCGCCCAGAGTTCCGGTGATGTAATCCTTAAGAACCTGGTTGTCCAGTTTCACTTCATCCTGAAGGATATTTGCGCCTGCGAACATGGTGTAGCCGTCGCCGTTGTTTTTCAGCATGTAATTGTGAGAAGCAAGGGTATAGGTCTTCTCGAGATCCAGAGGTTCTCCGCCGACCATGACATTCTTGACACGGTATTCGCCGGTGACGCCGGTGAACATGGAGTTTTCATCCTGCGTGCAGGTGCTGTCAATGTAGGTGTGGATCTCATAGGTCAGGCCTGCCACCTGAAGGAAGCCGCCGTTTTCACCCGGCATTGCATGAGCGCCCCATTCCAGGGCATCCAGGATCTGCTGGCCGGTGACCTCGATGACACACATGCTGTTTCCGAAGGGATGGACCTTCAGGATGTCGTTGAGGGTGATGTCGCCCTTGGGAAGGGATATGCGGATACCGCCGCCGTTTACAAAGGCAATGTCGGCTCCGGACTGATCAAGGTATGCGTCTGCGCAGAGGTCGCCCAGGTTGGTCTCGGCTCTGCGGACGATACGGATGGGCTTGCCCTCACCGTCCACGGCTTCCGGATCGGTGATGGTCAGCTCTACAGCAGACTTGGCAACGACGGTCTGGAGGGCTTCGTCAAGCTCCGCGGTCTCCGCATCGAGAACATCTGAGATCTCATTTTTGATTCCCAGAAGCTCCGGAGCAGAAACATCATTGTTCCAGGAGTAAAGACCGGCTGACAGCTCGCCGTCTACGGTGATCTTTGCCCAGCCGATACCGCCCATCTTGGTGCCGCAGGCGGAGCGAATGACGTCTTCGCCGTCCTTGTTCTTCACGACAAGCTGATCGGTATCATGGCTGTGACCGTCCAGGAAGAAATCAATACCGTTTGTGTTTTCGATCACTTCGGCATAGGTCCAGGGGCTGCATTCCGCTTCATTTCCAAGATGGGCCATGACGACGATGTACTGGGCGCCTTCTGCCCGGGCGTCGTCTACTGCTTTCTGAACTGCGTTGTATACACCTTCTCCGGTTCCATCCTGGAGGAAGCCGTAGATAAAGTTTCCGTTTTCATCCTGGAAATATTTCGGCGTGGAGGAAGTAAGGGTTTTAGGGGTGGTTACGCCGACGAAACCGATCTTTACGCCGTCAAATTCCTTGATGATATAGGGATCGAATACCAGCTCGCCTTCTTTGTTGAAGTTGCAGCTGATGTAGGGGAATTCGGCCTTTTCGGCCAGTTCCAGGAAGCGGTCCATGCCGTAGTCAAACTCGTGGTTTCCGGGAATGGCGATATCATAGCCGACCGCGTTCATCAGGTCGATGTCTGCTTCGCCTGAGGTCATGGTTCCAAGAGGTTCGCCCTGAATGGAATCGCCGTCATCCACGAGAAGGGTATAATTTCCGGCAGCTTCCAGTGAATCGCGAACTGCCTTGAGACCTACATAGCCGAAGCCCTGGTCTACGCAGCAGTGGACGTCACTGGTGTACAGGATGACAAGATCTTTGGAGAGCCCTCCTTCTGCGGGAGCTTCTGTTTCCGCCATAACGGGAGAGGTGAGCATCAGGCCTAGAGCCAGAATGCAGGTCAACAGTTTTTTCATACTCTTTGTCTCCTTTCTTGATCAGACTTGCCATGTGCGGTTCAGGTCCTGTGAGTTCCTGCCGCGGGTCCTCTTTATTATAGCATGAAAACCGGAGGATAAACAGAAAATTCTAAGGACAATTGGAAAATAAAGAAGACTATTTGCAACCAATTCAACTCATGGTTGACTTTTGTTTTTTCGTTCTATAAACTGAACAGGCAGGCCCCATGATGTTGGGAAATAAAGGTAAAGAATCAGCAGCTGATATCATGGCACTGAGAATACAGATAAAAGGAGAAGAAAATGCTGAACACAAGAAAAGTTGTAATTGTGGGAACCGGTTTTGTGGGATCATCGATTGCTTTTGCGCTCATGCAGCAGGGAATTTATTCGGAGATGGTCCTGATCGACTATAATAAAGATAAGGCCGAGGGAGAGGCCATGGACCTTACGGACGGTCTTCCCTATGCTCCGGCCATGAAAATCTGGGCAGGCGATTACAGTGACTGCGCCGATGCGGCCCTGATCATCATCACCGCGGGAGCGGCGCAGAAACCGGGCGAGACCCGGCTTGATCTGATCGGGAAAAACACAAAGATCATGGCGTCCATTATCGGCGAGATCAAAAAGACAGAGTTTGAGGGGATCCTGCTTATCGTGGCAAATCCGGTGGACGTACTGACCCATGAGGCGCTGAGACTTTCGGGTTATCCGGAGAACCGGGTTATCGGAAGCGGAACGGTATTGGACAGCGCCAGGCTGAAGGACGAGATCAGCATGCACCTGCAGGTCGCGGCCCAGAATGTCCACACGATGATCATCGGGGAGCACGGAGACAGTGAGGTTCCGGTCTGGAGCATCACCAACATTGCGGGAGTTCCCCTGCATGCCTTCTGTGAACTGCGGGGTCATTACAATCATAAAGAAGCCATGCAGCAGCTTTACGAAACGGTCCGCGACAGTGCCTACCATATCATAGAGAGAAAGGGCGCGACCTATTACGGCATCGCCATGGCGGTTGCCAGGATCGCCCGGTGCCTTGCCAGGGATGAGCACGCGGTGCTTCCTGTCTCTTCGGCCCTTCACGGACAGTACGGGATCGAGGATGTGCATCTTTCGGTTCCGGCGGTTGTGGGAAAAGACGGCGTGGAGACTGTGCTGGAAATGCCGCTTGACGATGACGAGCTTGCTGCTCTCCGGCAGAGCGCCGAGGCTTTGAAGGCCGTGATCCGGGAGGCAGAAAAAACGATCTGAACCTGCGTGAAAGGGCTGTGAATAATCCGGCGGGGACCGCTTTTGCCAGGTCCTTGCGCAGAGGTACTACGA
>CAMNNM010000043.1 GCA_946545425.1 uncultured Blautia sp.
GCAAGGCAGTCAGACTTTCAAGAATGGTTAATCCCGAGAGCAACAAGATGATGGCCATCACAGTTGACCATGCAACCTCCCGCGGAATTGCTCCGATGACCGGTATTCAGGATATCCAGGGTGCGATCGACAAGATCGTTGCAGGCCGTCCGGACGCCATGACAATGACCGGCGGAATTCAGAAACGCTGCTGGGGACCTCACGTAGGATCCGGTATCGCTGTTCTTCACAAGATTTCAAACTATGCTCCGACCTCTCCGACCAACGACGTGGTATTCGGTTCGGTTGACGCAGCAGTCCGCATGGGCGCTGACGCTGTTTCCATGGGCTGCATGACCCTGGGCGATTTCCAGAACGAGCAGTTTGCCCGTATCGGCGAAGTCAGCGAGTACTGCGACAAGATCGGCATGCCGCTGATCGGCCATGTATATCCGAAGGGCGAGAGCGTTCCGGTGGACAAGAGAACCGCATGGGAGAACATCGCTTACTGTGTAAGAAGTGCCTGCGAGCTGGGCATGGATATTGTAAAGACCACCTATACCGGAGATCCGGAGAGCATGGCAAAGGCTATTTCCTGCGTACCGTCTTCTTTCCGCGTCGTGATCCAGGGCGGCGATACCCCCAAGGGTCTTGCAGGAGACGCGCTTCTTGACTACTACATGCAGATGACCAGAGACGCTCTGGACGCAGGCTGCGGCGGTGTTACCATGGGCCGCTGGGTATGGGACAATGATGATGTGACCGCACTTGTGATCGCGCTTCGCCGTCTGATCCACAAGGGCTACAGTGCAAAAGAGTGCATGGAGCTTTACAAGACGGTCAAGAACGACAAGAATTATGAGGATTATCTTGCTCTTTGATGGAAGAATTCTTTCCGACGGAGTGTAGATGTTGACGAAACAGGCAGATAAAGAGTATTATAGGAACGAAACGGCCGGACGTTCCGGTCTGATCGGAATATCTGCCCGGTATAAGTACTGACTGCAGGGCAGCCATGCATCGAGAGGACTGAGCTTTGATGCATGACTGCCTGCTTTCCTTCACCTTCCAGGCAGTGCGGCCGAAAAAATATGACAGGGGAAGAGTGATGGATACGCGTTTTGAAGAGAGAGCAGCTCAGGTAAAGTTAACGCAGCGTGAAAAGAAGATCGTTGAATTTATGAGTCAGAACGGGGATTCGTTTCTGAGCGATACGATCACGGAATTCGCTGAGAAAGCCGGTGTGAGTGAGGCCACGATGGTGCGCTTCTGCAAGCATCTCGGATATAAAGGATATCAGGACTTCAAAGTCCATGCCGCCAGGGAAATGCTTCCTCAGGAAAAACAGTTTAATCCGCAGCTGAACCGGGAAGACGATTCTGCCATGATCTGCAGCAAGGTCTTCAACAGCGAGCTGTCGGTGCTGAGCAGAACACTGCTCGAAATGGACGTCAAGGTGCTGGAAGAGGTGGCAAAGTCTCTGAAGGAAGCTTCCAGGGTCGTGATCTTCGGAACCGGCGGCAGCCTGAATGTGGCAAAGGACGCACTTCACAAATTTATGAAAATCGGACTCATGGTCTATGTCTACGAAGACATCGATCTGCAGCTGATGGCAGCCTCACTTCTTCGGGAAGGAGACGTGGCCGTTCTGATCTCTCATTCGGGAAGCAATCTTCGGACGATGAAATGCCTGGAGCTTGCGAAAGAGGGCGGTGCATTCACGGTGGCACTGACAGGACTTGGAAGGAATCCGATGTCCAAGGCGGCCGATATCACGCTGCATATTGCTTCCGAGAAGACCATCTATCAGTCAGAAAGCGTAAGCACCCGGATCGCCCAGCTGGCTGTGTTCGATACACTGGCGGCCATGACGGCGTTCCAGGATTACGAGAGATCCAACGAAGCGGCAATGGCTACACGGCGTGCCACATCCTACGGGAAGATTTAAGGAAACTGTAACGACCCGGCATCCAGAAGTCCGGGATGCCGGATAAATACAAATAAAAAAGGACAGGAGAACGGAAATGAAAATCATTGTACTCGACGGTTACACAGAAAATCCCGGAGATATTTCCTGGAGCCCGCTGGAAAAGCTGGGAGATGTTACGGTTTATGACCGTACCGCATATGAAGAATCCGATCTGATCGCCGAGCGGATCGGCGATGCAGAGGTTGCCGTGACGAACAAGACGCCCATCAGCAAAAAGACGATGGACGCCTGCAAAAACCTTAAGGCGATTGCCGTTCTGGCTACCGGCTACAACGTTGTGGACTATGAATATGCCAAAGAGAAGGGCATTCCGGTCATGAACGTTCCGGTGTACGGAACCGACAATGTCAGCCAGTTTGCGGTAAGCCTGATGCTGGAGCTCTGCTCCCACATCGGCGAGCACAGCCGTTCTGTATTCGCGGGCGAATGGGCTTCGAATGTGGACTGGTGCTACTGGCATTTTCCGATGGTCGAGGTTTCCGGCAAGACGGCAGGCATTATCGGCCTTGGCCGTATCGGCGTAAACACGGCAAAGGTTCTGAACGCCCTGAACATGAAGGTCATCGCATACGATGCCTTCCAGAGCGAGGCCGGCAGGGCTGTGGCGGAATATGTGGAGCTTGATGAGCTGCTGGCAAAATCGGATTTCATCTTCCTGCATTGCCCGCTGTTCCCGGCTACCCAGGGTATTATCAACAAGGACAACATCGCGAAGATGAAGGACGGCGTTTTCCTGATCAACAACAGCCGTGGTCCTCTGGTGGTCGAGCAGGATCTTTATGACGCGTTGGAGTGCGGAAAGATTGCCGGCGCGGCGGTGGACGTGGTCTCCACAGAGCCGATCAAGACGGAAAACGTGCTTCTGAAGGCAAAGAACTGTATCATTACGCCGCATATTTCCTGGGCGACCAAGGAAGCCAGGGAGCGTATCATGCAGACGACCGCGGACAATATCGAGGCCTTCCAGAAGGGAAGCCCGGTGAACGTGGTGAATGCGTAAACATGTTATACTGATGTGAAGTTTTTCTCATTTCACTCATCACAGGCCCGGAATGCATTGCATTCCGGGCCTGTGGTGTTATAAAGGTCCACATGATACAGATATACAGGACTTTTTTCCTGCATATCTGGAGGATGATCTGGTTCACACAGATATAAAGGACTTTTTTTCCTATATATCTGGAGGATGATCTGCTTCGCACAGATATAAAGGACTTTTTTTCCTGTATATCTGGAGGGTGATCTGCTTCGCACAGATATAAAGGACTTTTTTCCTGTATATCTGGAGGATTATCTGTGTCATACAGATATATGCGGCTTTTCCTTCTCATATCTGGGCTATAAAGCACCATTATACAGATATATGTGACATTTCTTTCTTGAATCTGTTAACGACCATCGGCTTAAACAGATATATTCGTTTTTTCTTAATCGTATCTGATACGTTCCTCCGCATGAGACAGATAAATCGGGCATTCATTGTATTTATAGGAAACTAAGAAATCTGGTCCCTTTATGGATTTTTATGCATAAAATTCCTATGAATTTGTGAAAATGCGTGTATAAATAAGACTATGAGGATTCACCGATGTCATTTCAGGAAAAGAGGTGTGCTTTGAGCGGTTCGATTGTATCTCTGCAGCATGTGGAGAAATGGTATGGAAACAATCATGTCGTCAAGGACATGAATCTTGAGATTGCCGAGGGTGCTTCTTCTGGATGAACTTCTGGGGGCGCTTGATCTGAAGCTCCGCAAGCAGATGCAGATCGAGCTGAAGCGTCTGCAGAAAAAGCTGGAGATCACCTTTGTCTATGTCACACATGATCAGGAAGAAGCCATGACAATGTCCGACCGGATCGCGGTCATGACCCGGGGAGACAAGGGAAGCCTTACCTTTGATGGGAAACGATTTGTCCGGCAGGGGATCATACCCTGTCATATTACAGACATCATGGGGGCGGGAGACAGCTTTATTGCCGGATTTCTGACGGCTTGGCTGGAGCGCAGACCATTGGAGGAATGTATGAAAAAAGGCGCTGAAAACAGCGCCGTGACTCTGGGATATGCAGGAGCGTGGTAACTTCTTTTCTTTTATAACAGGTCTGCGAGCCGGACGGAAAGATCCGGGAAAATGGAAAACGGGACGTCCTCGTTAAAGTGATAGACATCGACGACCTCGGGTTTCTGATCAAAACGGTAGACCGTGATCAGTTCTTTGTCCGGGTTTACGATCCAGTATTCGCGGACACCCGCGGTACGGTATTTGAATAATTTGATGGCATAGTCGCGTGACCGGGTTGAAGGAGAGATGACTTCCATGACCCAGTCCGGAGCGCCCATACAACCCTTGTCGTGCAGGCGGTCGGGGTTGCAGATCACCACGAGGTCGGGTTCCAGAAGATCCCGGCCTTCTTCTCCGTTCAGATAAACTGCGAAGGGAGCAGGACATACTTCACAGGTTCCATGGTTCGATTTGATATGACTTTTGATCACAAACAGAATTTCGACTACAATTTTCTGATGGATCCAGGCAGGCGCACTCATATAATAGATCTGTCCGTCGATCAGTTCGGCCCGGACATCCTGCGGGAGGGCCTCAATATCCTGGATGGTATAGAGATTTCTGGTTTCCTCGCCATAGGGTATGGCAGGCTCCTGCAGCATGGATGTGGATGCAGGAGAGGTTTGCGGGTACGAAACGGGCTTTGCCAGCACGGCTTCGAGGGCCTGTATGGTCGCTCTGCGTGGAGAGCGGGTTTTTCCGCCCAGTACCTTCTGCACGGTGGACAGAGGAACGCCGGATTTTTGAGAAAGTGTGAGATTGCTGTAGCCAAGCTCTCGTTTACGTTCCTGCATTTCACGGATCGTCATAAGAATATCGCTCCTCTTTGTGTTAGATATCATTTGCTCAGTAATTATGCACCCTCAAGCTTCGGAGGATTTGCGTCCGGGACTTGAGGAGATTTTTTATACTATTGCAGTAATTCTGACAGCCGGACGGAAAGATCCGGGAAAATGGAAAACGGGACGTCCTCGTTAAAGTGATAGACATCGACGACCTCGGGTTTCTGATCAAAACGGTAGACCGTGATCAGTTCTTTGTCCGGGTTTACGATCCAGTATTCGCGGACACCCGCGGTACGGTATTTGAATAATTTGATGGCATAGTCGCGTGACCGGGTTGAAGGAGAGATGACTTCCATGACCCAGTCCGGAGCGCCCATACAACCCTTGTCGTGCAGGCGGTCGGGGTTGCAGATCACCACGAGGTCGGGTTCCAGAAGATCGCGGCCTTCTTCGCCGTTCAGATAGACGCCGAAGGGGGCTGGATATATCTTGCAGCCGCCGTTGTGGGATTTGATATAGGAATAAACTGCAAAGAGAACCTCTGTGATGATCGCCTGATGAATGCGTACGGGAGGCGCCATATAGTAGATCTGCCCGTCGATCAGTTCGGCCCGGACATTCTCCGGCAGGGCTTCGATATCCTGAATGGTACAGAGATTTTTTGTTGCTTCACCATAAGGCACGGCAGGTTCCTTCAGCATTGAGGCAGCAGGCAGAGTACCTTGCGGATACGAGACAGGCTTTGCCAGTACGGCTTCGAGGGCCTGTATGGTTGCTCTGCGGGGAGAGCGGGTTTTTCCGCCCAGCACCTTCTGCACGGTGGACAGGGGAACACCGGATTTTTGGGAAAGTGTGAGATTGCTATAGCCAAGCTCTCGTTTACGTTCTTGCATTTCACGGATCGTCATAAAATCACCACTTCCTTTCTTTAAAGACCAAAACGCACCATATATTAACCTTAATATATCATAACGCCAATATAATGTCAATATAATGCCATAAAATAGCCTTTGCCTTAAGCTTCTTTTGGCAGCGGCGAGCTAATAATAAAGCATCCCGGGCTCCAGAGTGCGAAATAGTTATGGGCATATTTGCTTTCCGGATGATTTACCGCACAGCAAAGATATGGTACAATCTGGCTACCTGACGACAAAGAACCGTAATGAAAGGAAAGCAAATAAAAATCATGCCTGCATTGACCAGACTACGCAGCCTTTTTACCGCAAACGACATGACAGAGGGAACGCCCTGGAAGTGCATCGCACGCTTTGCGTTTCCCATGCTGATCGGCAATTTCGCGCAGCAGCTGTACAACACGGTCGACGCCGTCGTCGTAGGACGGAGCCGCTGGGGCTACACGGCGCTGGCCTCCGTCGGAAACGCGATGCCGGTTCTGAACCTTCTGCTTGCCCTGTTCGTCGGCATTGCAACCGGAGTCGGGATACTGGTCTCTCAGTATTTCGGGGCCAAGGACCGGGAGGGCCTGGAAAAGACCTTCGGAACCTGTATCTTTATCAGCCTTGCCGCAAGCGTCGTCATTATGATCATCGGGCCGCTTCTTACGTCGCCGATGCTCACTGCCATGAAGACGCTGCCGGAAATGTTCGATCCCTGCCGGGACTATCTGAATATCTTCTTTATCGGCATTCTCGGCTTTATGTTCTACAATATTTTTGCAGGAGTGCTCCGCGGACTGGGAGATTCCTTCTCGGCACTTCTGTTTCTGATCATCTGTGCCGGTCTGAATGTCGTGGGGGATCTTCTGCTTGTCGATAAAATGGGCGTGGCGGGCGTTGCGCTGGCAACGGTCATCGCGCAGGCGATCTCGGCCGTGCTGTGTCTTGTAAAGCTGCTTTCCATGAAAGACGTTTTGACGATCCGGGCACGGGACATCCGGCCTGACGGGCAGTACATCGAAAAGATCGTCCGCCTGGGCATCCCATCAGGCATCACACAGGCGATCATGAGCATGAGCATGCTGGTTGTGCAGGCACTGGTAAACTCGTTCGGCGATGCGCTTCTGGTGGCGGCCAACGTGATGATCATGCGGGTGGACGGTTACGCCATGCTGCCGAATTTCAGCTTCGGGCAGGCCATGGGTACCTATGCCGGCCAGAACGTCGGCGCGGGCAGGCTTGACAGGCTGAAGACCGGCACCCGCCAGGGAACGCTTATGGCCTTTCTGACGGCTGTCCTTCTGGTGCCTGTGATCATCTTTTTCGGCCCGACGCTGATGGAACTGTTCGCACCGGGCAACACGGAGCTGATCAGTCTGTCCATGCATATGATGCTCATACTGGCAGCCGGATATATCGCTGTCAGCATCTCGCAGTGTCTGCAGGGCGTCATCCGCGGTGCGGGCGATACCATGTCGCCCATGTGGATCACCATTTCCACGTCGGTTCTGATCCGTATTCCGCTGGCCTATGGTCTGGTAAGGCTGATGAAAGCAATGGGGATGCCGCTTCTTCGGCAGGAGGAGATGATCTTTGTTTCCCTGCTGGTCATCTGGCTGCTGGGCGCACTGATGACGGCCATTGTATATTTCCGCGGAAACTGGAGAAAAAAGATACCCGTATATCACTGAGACCCGCCGGCACGGCAGGGGCGGTGAAAATGTACAGGGAAACGTTGATCAAAGCGTTTCCCTGTACGTTTTTTCAGAGTATTCTGCCTCAGATATCTCCGAGAGAATCCAGCAGCTTCTGTATGACACCCATGTGGATGACACATTCTCCGCCGGAAATGCCGACGGGGATATCGTCTTCGGTTCCGGACAGGGAGACGTCCAGTTCTTCTTCGTTCCGGTAAATGAGCACATGGCGTTTTTTAAAATCGACGATCCAGTATTCCCGGACGCCTGCATAGATATATTTGAAGGCTTTCCTGCAATAATCATTTGTATGAGATCCGGGCGATACGATCTCGATGACCAGATCCGGCGCGCCGAAGACACGGCCTTTCCGCATTTTTGACCTGTCACAGACCACGAGAAGATCCGGCTGGACTACGGTGCGGTCGTTGCCGTCCAGCATGACGTCCAGCGGGGAAAGCAGGACCATGCAGTCCGGATGGTTCTGCATACAGGCCTGAAACTGCATATACAGCTGCCCCAGTATGATCTGGTGCTTTGAATTTGGAGCTGCCATGTCATAAAAATGACCGTCGATCAGCTCGACACGCCGGTCATCGGGCAGAGCAACGTAGTCTGCGTAGGTATATTCTCCGTCCGATCTGGGCGGAGCCGTAGAAACGGCGGCCCCGTAGGCAGCAGGGCTTTCGCAGAGCATATCAGGGAGAGGGGATTTCTCTGACGGGTATGAACCGGGAGAGGTTTCCTGGGGAAAAAGGACCCGTTCGATCGCCAGGATGGTTCTGCTTCCGGGAGATTTTGTCACACCGGAAAACACCTTCTGGACGGTTCCGAGGGGAACGCCGGATAAATCCGCGATCAGAGCGTTGGTTAATCCCAGCGCTTTCTTTTTTTCACGCAATGTCTGTAAGTCTCTCATAGATGTCCCTCCTTTATAAAAGGTAACACGGCCCTGGGTTCTGAAAAAAGTATATCACAAAGGATCGGACAATGCAACCATAAATGGAAAAATATCCAAATATGGAAATCTTGAATCGGGCGACAGGGAGGGAATCACACTTTTTGAATCGGGCGGCAGGGCAGGAATCATACCCTGCAATGTCAGAATAGGATTGCGCGGTATCCTTAAAAGTTGTACAATAACAAAAAGAAAACTGAGAAAAAATTGGTACTATTCCACATTCCGGGTGCGGGATACGGATGGATCATCATAAAAGGAAAGGAGTGACGCAATGCCGGAAATCATTCGATTTACCAAAGACACGGTATCGGAATTTGAAGGCGAGAAGGAGCTTCACAAAAAATACGCAGCTCTCGGCCGCAAGATTACCGACAACGTACCGCACAAGCTGAAGGGACTCACCACGAAAGACGCGGAATACTGGGGCCTCCGGGAACTTCTGAACGAGCGTGAAGTGGACCTTCTGCTTACGATGAAGCAGAGAAAATGGTACACCTACAAGGAACTTTACAATAAAAACAAAAAGATGGGCCGGGAAGTGTTTGCAAAGACCATGTATGAGCTCTGCATTCACGGGATCCTGGAGTATGATTACGGCGACAACTACAACGACGACGGACCCGTAAAGGACACCGGAGCCATGAAGAAAAGAAGGTTCCGCCTGAGCTATTTTGTGCCGGGCAGCGCCGAGCTTTTCAATTCCTCCCAGGACCGGGTGGACAAAAATCCGCCGGTAGCCGCCATGTTCGAGCGCATGACGTTTTTGCCGCTTGAACACATCACGCCCATGGTCCCGCCGGGCGGCGGCGGCATCGGAATGCATGTCATTCCTGTTGAAAAGGAAATCGGTACCAACAGCGAGGCCGTCAAGCTGGAAAAGATTTCCTACTGGCTGAAAAAATATGACGGACACATTTCCGCCGGAATCTGTTCCTGCCGTTACTCCCGCGCAAAGCTGGGAGAAGGCTGCACGGACGACGAAAACGACTGGTGCATCCAGCTGGGCGACATGGCGGACTATACCGTCGAGACCGGCCGCGCCCACTATATTACAAAAGAAGAGGCGCTGGATATCCTGCAGCGGGCCGAGGACAACGGATATGTTCATCAGATCACCAATATTGACGGTGAGGATCATATTTTTGACATCTGCAACTGCAATGTAAAGATCTGCAATGCGCTCCGCACGTCGCTGCTGTTCAATACGCCGAACCTTTCCAAGAGCGCCTACACGGCGTCGGTCAACAAGGACAACTGCGTTGCCTGCGGCAGATGTGTGGAAGTATGTCCGGCGGGTGCCGTAAAGCTGGGACAGAAGCTGTGCCAGAAGGACGGATCGGAAGTGGAGTATCCGAAAGCAGTGCTTCCGGACAAGATACGCTGGGGAAAATACGCCTGGGACGAGAACTACCGGGACACCGCAAGGGTTAACACCCACCGGTCCGGCACGTCTCCCTGCAAGAGCGCATGTCCGGCCCACGTTCCTGTACAGGGCTATCTGAAGATGGCAAAAGAAGGCCGCTACGACGAGGCGCTGGCACTGATCAAGCGGGAGAATCCGTTCCCGGCCATCTGCGGCCGCGTCTGCAACAAGAGATGCGAGGACGCCTGTACCAGAGGCACCATCGATCAGCCCGTGGCCATCGACGACGTAAAGAAATTCCTTGCGGAGCGGGATCTTCATGCGGAGACCCGTTATGTGCCGAAAAAGGTCGTGAACAGCAACCGGGGAGACTGGAAGCAGAAGATCGCCATTATCGGTTCCGGCCCGGCAGGCCTTTCCTGCGCCTATTACCTGGGCACCATGGGCTATCATCCCACGGTCTTTGAGAAGCACGAGAAGCCCGGCGGCATGATGACTTACGGAATTCCTTCCTTCAAGCTGGAAAAGGACGTTATTGACGCCGAGATCGACGTGATCAGGGAACTGGGCGCCGACATCCGCTGCGGCGTGGAGGTCGGAAAAGACATTACCATAGAAGAACTGAAAAAGCAGGGCTACGAAGCCTTCTACATCGCCATCGGCTGCCAGGGCGGCCGCCTTCCGGGCGTTCCGGGAGATACGGCGCAGGGCACCGAGATCGCGGTCAGCTTCCTGAACAAAGCCCTGGGAGAAAATCCCGAAAAGCTTTCCGGTGATGTGGTCGTCGTGGGCGGCGGCAACGTGGCCATCGACTGTGCAAGAACGGCGCACCGCCTTGGAGCGGAAAAGGTATCCATGTTCTGTCTGGAGTCAAAGGATACCATGCCTGCTTCTCCAGAGGAGATCGGTGAGGCCGAGGGCGAGAATGTCGCCATCTGCCCGTCCTGGGGACCGAAGGAAATTCTGACGGATGAAAAAGGACATGTGAAGGGTGTCGTTTTCAAACGCTGTACATCCACCATTGATCCGGAAACGGGAAAATTCAGCCCGAAGTACGACGAAGACGAGACCATGACCGTGGACGCGGACAAGGTGATCTTTGCCATCGGGCAGGCCATCGAATGGGGCGCGCTTCTTGACGGCTCCAAAGTTACCTTTACGCACGGCAATTATCCGGCGGCGGACAAATTTACCTATCAGACAGAGGATCCCTGCATCTTTGTGGGCGGCGACGTGTATACCGGTCCGAAATTCGTGATCGATGCCATCGGCCAGGGCCACGAGGCTGCGGAATCGCTGGCCAGGTTCGTATCAAAGAATCATGTTTCCCAGACGATCGGACGCGACCGGAGATTCTTCCGGGAGCTGGACAAGGACAACATCGCCGTCGATTCCTACGACGAAGCGAAGCGCCAGGTGCCGGCGGTGGATCCGGATATCGACGAAAAGAATTCTTTCCGCGACCCGAGGCTTACACTTACCGAGGAGCAGGTGAAGATCGAAGCCTCCCGCTGCCTTGGATGCGGCGCATCCATCGTGGATCCCAACAAGTGCATCGGCTGCGGTCTCTGCACCACCCGCTGCGAATTCGACGCCATTCATCTTCTGAGAGATCATCCGCAGAATACCACGATGATGCGGGCTGAGGACAAGGTGGCCGGCATTGCGGGATACGGACTGCCCCGGATGGTGAAGATCCTTATGAACAGCGGCTCCAAAGAGGCAAAGGAGATGAGGGAGAAGCGGCGCAAGTATCTGGAAGAGACAAAGGAATTCCGGAAGACGCATCCCCATACCGGAAACGCGGTGAACGTGGAAGACCTGATGAAACCGCTGTGATTTAAACGGAGTTTTATATGATCGAAAGCAATGAATTCAACAAAAACAAGCTGGGCTTCGGCCTGATGCGGCTTCCCCGTAAAGGAATCGGCATCGACATCGAGCAGACCAGCCGCATGGTGGACATGTTCATGGAAGCAGGTCTTACCTACTTTGATACCGCGTTCATCTATCCGGGTTCGGAGGCCGCCGCCAAAAAGGCGCTGATCGACCGCTACCCGAGAGAAAGCTATACGCTGGCCACGAAGCTGATGGTGCTTCCGGCGCCGACCGAGGCGATCGCCAAGAAGGAGTTCGAAACAAGCCTTAAGAGGACCGGCGCGCAGTATTTTGATTACTACCTGCTTCACGCTCTGGACAGCAAGAATTACCGGAAATACGAGCGCTTCCATCTGTGGGATTTTGTAAGGGAACAGAAGGAAAAAGGGCTGATCCGGCATTACGGATTCTCGTTCCATGACAGCCCCGAGCTTCTGGACCAGATCCTGACGGAGCATCCGGACGCGGAGTTCGTGCAGCTGCAGATCAATTATGCCGACTGGGAGAACCGTTCCGTGCAGTCAAGGGCCAACTACGAGGTAGCCAGGAAACACGGAAAGCCTATCGTCATCATGGAGCCGGTCAAGGGCGGAGCGCTTGCGAAGCCGCCGGCAGAGGTTCAGAAGCTTCTGAAGGAAGCAGACCCGGAAGCGTCCTTCGCATCCTGGGCGATCCGCTTTGCGGCGTCGCTGGACGGGATCCTTGCGGTCCTTTCGGGAATGTCCAATGTGGAACAGATGCAGGACAACCTTTCGTACATGAAGGAGTTCAAACCTCTTTCCAAAAAGGAGCAGCAGACGATCCGCCTGGCGAGACGCGCCATGAACAGCGTGAAGTCGATCCCTTGCACGGCCTGTCATTACTGTACGGAGGGATGTCCGCAGCAGATCCCGATTCCGGAGATCTTTGCAGCCAGAAACCAGCAGCTGGTATGGGGGCAGCTGGAAAAGGGGAAGCAGGCTTACGAGACTGCGGTGGCTTCCGGAGGAAGAGCATCGGACTGCATCGGATGCGGCCAGTGCGAGAGCATCTGCCCGCAGAAGATCGAGATCATCAGTGAGATCGCGGAATGCAGCAATGCATTCGACGCGTGAGAGACAAGGAACACTTCCGGCATTCTGCGGGGCAGAGTGCCGGACTGTATAAAATGTTGTTCAGCACCCTGAAGCCCGGGATGCTGAATAAACACAAAAAATGAAAAAGGGAGGAGATTCTTATGGCAACACCACATATCGGCGCAGAGCCGGGAGATTTCGCGAAAACTGTATTGATGCCGGGAGATCCGCTTCGTGCGGAATTCATCGCAAAGACTTTCCTGACAGATGCACGCCTGGTGACAAGCGTGCGGAACATTTACGGATTTACCGGAACCTATAACGGCAAGCCGATATCCGTCATGGCTTCCGGAATGGGCATGGCAAGCATCGGAATTTATTCCTACGAGCTGTTCAAGGAGTATGATGTGGAGAACATCATCCGCATCGGATCGGCCGGAGCCTACAGCCCGGACCTGAAGCTTTACGACGTGGTCCTGGCGACAGGCGCTTATTCGGAATCCACCTTTGCGAAGACCCAGAACGGCGAAACGGCGGACACCCTTCTGCCGAGCGCCGTACTGAACGACAAGCTCCGCGCGGCCGGAGAGAAGCTGGGAATTCCGCTTCACGAGGGCATCATTCACAGCTCGGACGTGTTCTACCGCAAGGGCCTTGACTACCTGACGGAGGTGCGGGACGAGAAGCACTGCCTGGCCGTCGAGATGGAGAGCTTTGCCCTGTTCCACAACGCCAATATTCTTGGAAAGAACGCAGCCTGCCTGCTGACCATCAGCGACAGCTTTGTATATCCCGAGAAGACCACGGCTGAGGAAAGACAGAATTCCTTCACCCAGATGATGAAGGTGGCGCTGGAAGCCGGCTGAACAGGATAATGAAATAAGAAACCAGGGAACGGTTATG
>CAMNNM010000044.1 GCA_946545425.1 uncultured Blautia sp.
TTCAGCGGCCGCCGGTTCTTCAGTGGCAGCCGGTTCTTCATTGGCAGCCGGTTCTTCAGTGGCAGCCGGTTCTTCATCGGCGGCCGGTGCTTCCGGCAATGTGCCGTCGCCCTTTTCCAGAAGAATGGTGGTGAGAACGGAGGAGTCCTGATTTTTTTCCATTTCGACGGAAGCAGTGGAAGATTCATTCTGCCAGAAGGCAGAAAACACTGCGTCTCCTGTTTCAAGCGCTGCGGAAGGATCCGGCATCCTGGTGTCTGCGCCGGAATAATCGCCGGTCATGGTAAAGCGGCTGTAGACCGGTTCTCCCAGAAGACTGGTAAGCGCTTCCGAAAACGCCGCATAATTTTCAACAGCCAGGTCCGACTGATCAGCCGGGTCTGCATGAATATGCCGGATGGAAACCAGCTGGTCCTCCGAAAAGCTGTACTCCGTAACCGTGGAAGCAAGTCCGTACACGGTCGAAGCCATATAGGAGAGAACAAGATTTCCTTTTACGTCAGTATATCTTGTGCCGGGCTGTCCGAGAAGCGCGGCGGCGTCTGCAGATGACACACCCCATGAAAGCCCGTTCATGACGGATGCGGGATCCTGGACGACAGCTGCCGGCGCGGACGATCCCGCAGGTGCGGCCATGGGCGAAACGTTGGCGGCACAAAGGGCCGCAGCCAGAACTGGAATGAGAATTTTTTTCATATCTGGAAATCTCCTTTTGAGGACTCCGGTGAGGAGACCTCGGGTCTGATCAATAGAACAATACAGGGCAATCTTACAGGGAATGCCGGAAAATACCTGTCGTTTACTATACATGTTCTCCGAACGACTGTCAACTTGTGTACAGACAGCCCTTCTCTCACGCTTGCCATCAGGGAATGAAAAGATTATAATAGACTGGTACAACATTTTTGTCAGAGGGATCCATACAGCGATCCATACAGGAGGATTTATAATGATTGAAAACAGGATTTACAATTTTTCGGCAGGTCCGTCCATGCTTCCGGAGGAGGTGCTCCTCAGGGCACAGAAGGAGCTTCTGAATTACGAAGGTTCAGGAATGTCCGTCATGGAAATGAGCCACCGTTCCAAGGTGTACGACAACATCATCTGTGGATGCAGGGAACAGCTGCGCTCGGTCATGAACATTCCCGACAACTATAAGATCCTGTTTCTTCAGGGCGGCGCCACGGGCATGTTTGCCGCCATTCCGCTGAACCTTGGCGTCACCGGTTCCGCGGATTATATCATCTCCGGAAACTTCTCCGGAAATGCATACAAAGAAGCAAAGAAATATCTGAAAGACGCAAGGGAAGCCGGTTCCACCAAGGCCGACAACTTCTCTCGTATCCCGAAGCAGGAAGAACTGACGCTGAACCCCGACGCGGACTACGTGCATATCTGCGAGAACAATACCATCTTCGGAACCAAATGGCATACCCTTCCCGAGACAGGAAACGTACCGCTGGTGGCGGATCTTTCGTCCTGCATCCTTTCCGAGCCGGTAGACGTGTCGAAGTACGGAATGATCTACGCCGGCGCGCAGAAGAACATGGCCCCGGCAGGCTTCGCGGTGGTGATCATCCGTGAGGACCTTCTTGGACATGTATCTCCGCTGTGCCCCACCATCTGGGACTTTACCACCCAGGAGAAGAAGGATTCCATGATCAACACTCCGCCTACCTATCCCATCTACATCTGCAAGCTGGTCCTGGACTGGATCGAGAGCATCGGTGGACTTGAGGAAATGAAGAGGCGCAACAGCGAAAAAGCAGCCCTTCTTTACAACTATCTGGATACGACGGACTTCTATAAATGTGCAGCCGCAAAGGAAGACCGTTCCATGATGAACGTGACCTTCCGTACAGGAAACGACGAGCTGGATGCGAAATTCGTAAAGGAATCCGTTGCAAGAGGCTTCACCAATCTGAAGGGACACCGTCTTGTGGGCGGAATGCGTGCTTCCATCTATAACGCCATGCCGAAGGAAGGCGTGGAAGCCCTGGTCGGCTTCATGAAGGAATTTGAACAGGCAAACAGAAAATAATCCGGAAGATACCGGCAGATCAGACACGCAGGAGGGCTCATATGGAATACAGCTGGCAGGACCTGGGACTTCATATCCCGGAAATCATGCTTCCGAAGGAAGGAACAGACTATTACAAATGGGCCGTCGTGGCCTGCGATCAGTATACGTCCGAGCCGGACTACTGGGAAAAGGCGGAAGAGATCGTGGGGCAGGCGCCTTCCGCACTCAGGCTGATGCTTCCGGAATACTATCTTGGCAGGCCGGAGGAAGAAACCCTGACGCGGCAGATCCGTGAAAACATGACCAACTATATTAAAGAAGGCATTCTGCAGAAGATGCCGGCCGGCTGTATGCTGGTAAAGCGGGAAGCGGAGGGAAGATCCCGTCTGGGCCTTGTGATCTGTGTGGATCTGGAAGCATATGACTATCATAAAGGCTCCCAGTCTCTGATCCGGGCGACGGAAGGGACCATCGCATCCCGGATCCCGCCGCGGCTTAAGATCCGCCGCGGGGCGCCGCTCGAAATGCCCCATATCCTGATACTGATCGACGATCCCGGAAAATCCTGCATCGAGCCGCTTGAAAGCCTGGATGCTCCGGTGGTGTACGATACCGGTCTGATGCTGGGCGGCGGTCACATTACAGGAAAATTTCTGGCAGAGGACAAGCTTTCCGGTCTTCTGGAAGCACTGAACCGTCTGATGGATAAGGCTGTGCAGCGTTATGGCAAAGGCAAGGTCATTTTTGAAGCCATGGGAGACGGCAATCACTCTCTTGCCACGGCGAAAAGCGCCTGGGAGGAGATCAAAAAAGACCTGACCCCGGAAGAAGCAGAGAATCACCCGGCCCGCTTTGCCCTCTGTGAGATCGAAAATGTTCATGACGAGGGAATTGTTTTCGAACCCATTCACAGGGTAGTATTCGGCAGGGAAGACCTTGGAGGATGCGGGATCCTGGAAAAACTGTCCATTATCCTGAACGGGCAGAATGGCAGTGCACTGCTTTCGGATTCTCCGGATGCAGAGCCCGGAGATTATATGATTCCCTGTCTGACGGCTGAAGGCAGGCGGTATCTGATCGTGAAGGAACCGAAGGCCGGTCTGCCGGTGGGCGCTCTGCAGAACGCCATCGATGTGCTTGTAAAGGAAGAAGACCTTGCGGTTGACTACATCCATGGTGAGAAGGCGGTTCAGACGCTCTCGCAGGATCCCAGAAACGCCGGCTTTCTGCTCCCGGCCATGGATAAATTTGCTCTGTTCCCGGCTGTCGCCCGCGACGGAGCGCTTCCCCGAAAGACTTTCTCCATGGGAGAAGCCAGCGAAAAACGTTACTATATCGAAACCCGGGCGATCACTCTGTAAAAGAACCGTTTCAATGGAACGGCCCGGCTGGCTTGAAAAACATTACATCTGAAGGAGGAGACGGCATGATCAGAATTGACTTTACAGTGAACAAAAAAGGTCTGGAGCACAATGTAAGGCGGGCAAAGGAGCACGGGATCATCATTCCGACCATTGCCCAGATGCAGGATCCCGGCAAGATCCCCGGAAAGATCCGCGAAAAACTGAAAAATGTCGGCCTCTGGGATGTAAATCCGCTGAACCTTTTCCGGATTTCCTGGAAGAATGAGGCAAAGGAGCAGGGCGGCCTGTACCAGAATACACCGAACTACATCGAGATTCCGCCGGAAGTTTCCGGCGTGCCCTGCCGGATCGTGGCCATGGCGGGAAAGTGGTTCCCCACCGGCTGCCATAAGGTAGGCGCTTCCTTTGGATGCCTGGCGCCCAGACTGGTCACCGGACAGTTCGATTCCGATTATCATCACGCTGTATGGCCCTCTACCGGCAATTACTGCCGCGGCGGCGCATTCAATTCCAAGCTTCTTTCCTGCGATTCTGTTGCTATTCTGCCGCAGGATATGTCCAAGGAGCGCTTTGACTGGCTGAAATCCATTGCCGGCCAGATCATTGCCACCCCGGGCTGTGAGTCCAATGTCAAGGAAATCTTTGACAAGACCTGGGAGCTGAAGCAGGATCCGGAGATGATGATCTTCAATCAGTTCGCAGAAATGGGCAACGTTCTGTGGCATTACAATGTGACCGGACGCGCCCTGGCGGATCTTTACGAAGCCATTAAAAAACCGGGTCAGAGACTGGCAGGCGCCTGCTTTACATCAGGATCCGCCGGCACCATGTCCGCGGGGGATCTGCTGAAGGACCGCTACAAGGACGTTAAGCTGGCCGTAGGCGAAGCGCTGCAGTGCCCGACGATCCTGGAGAACGGCTTCGGCGGACACAGGATCGAGGGAATCGGGGACAAGCACATTCCGTGGATCCATAACGTCAGGAACACCGATATGGTCATCGACATCGACGACGAGGACAGCCAGAGACTGCTGCGTCTGTTCAATACCGAACCGGGGCAGAAGTATCTGAAGTCCATCGGAATAAGCGATGAGATGATCGAAAAGTTTACCTGGATGGGCATCAGCGGCATCGCCAATGTGCTCTGCTGCATCAAGATGGCAAAATATTACGAACTCACCGGAGACGACATGGTGGTCACCGTTCTGACGGACTCCGCCGGCATGTACAAGTCCCGCGTGGAAGAGCTGAACGAAATGTACGGCGAATATACCGAGGTGGAGGCTGCCAAGGATCATGCCCTTCATATGCTGGGACTGCGCACCGACAGCATGGCGGAACTTCGCTACGTCGACCGGAAGCGCGTCCACAACCTGAAATATTACACCTGGATCGAGCAGCAGCAGATGGACGTGGAAGATCTGAACGCACAGTGGTACGATACCGCGAATACCTGGGACGCCGTTCATGCGCAGGCAGCGGAGCTGGATCAGTATATCGATGCGTTCAACGAGGCAACGGGACTTCTGAAAGAACTTTAACTGCCGCAAACGAAAACAGCAATCTCTGCATGGCTGACGAAAAGTCAGGCCATGCAGCTTCAGAGGAGAGAAGATCATGATGCGTCATGTAAAAGGAGCAAGATGCGTCCGCTGCGGACGCACCTATGAAGCCGTTCCGAATCTCACCAGCTGTGAATGCGGCGGGATCCTGGACATAGAATACGATTACGCTTATATCCGTGAAAATTTCACAAAAGAAAAGCTGGCGGAAAGAAGAAACTATTCCATGTGGAGATACCGTGAGCTTCTTCCGGTGGAGGATTCGACCCCGGATACGCCGCTCAGAGTCGGCTGGTCTCCGCTGTACGAGGAAAAGCGTCTTGCAGAAGAGCTGGGTATCGGCTGTCTCTGGGTCAAGGACGACGGTCTGAATCCCACGGCGTCCCTGAAGGACCGGGCTTCCGCCATGGCGGTCGCCAAGGCGTCCGAGGCAGGCGCCTCTGTGATCGCCTGCTCTTCGACGGGAAACGCTGCCTCCTCCCTTGCCGGAAATGCGGCGGCGGCAGGCTTTAAGACATATATCTTTGTGCCCTCCAGGGCGCCGAAGGGAAAGGTGGCCCAGCTGCTTACATTCGGAGCCACTGTCATTTCGGTAGAGGGAAGCTACGAGGATACCTTTGAGCTGAGCAAAGAAGCGATCGACAGATGGGGCTGGTACAACCGGAACGCGGCCATCAATCCCTATCTTTCGGAAGGAAAAAAGACAGTGGCGCTGGAAATTATGGAGCAGCTTGGCTGGGAGGTTCCGGATTATATTGCGATTTCCGTCGGCGACGGCTGCACCATCGCGGGCCTGTGGAAGGGGCTGAAGGACCTGTATGCCATCGGCTTTATCGACCGCCTGCCAAGGCTTATTTCTGCCCAGGCTGAGGGCTGTTGTCCGTTGAACCGGGCCATTGAGACGGGAGAGGACTGGAGACCTATGGAGGAGAACACCCTGGCGGATTCCATTGCGGTCGGAGTTCCGAGAAATGCCGACAAGGCCCTTATGGCGATCCGTGAATCCGGCGGTCTGACCGTGAATGTTTCGGATCAGGAAATCATGGACGCCCAGAAGCTTCTGGGAAGAAGCTGCGGCGTGTTCGGGGAACCGGCAGGCGTTACCGGAACGGCAGGCGTTAAAAAGCTCTGCGAGCAGGGAAGGCTTCCCTCGGACGCGAAAGTGGTATCGGTTGTAACCGGAAACGGGCTCAAGGATGTGGCCAACGCCATCCGTTTCTGCGGCGAACCGATCACGATTCCAGGAAAGATGGACCTTCTGCTTCAGGAATTTGACAAACGGGGAATTACTCCCTGAAAGCGACAGGCATATCACTGTCCGTAAAAGCGGCAAAAGCAGTCATTACTTTCTGCGAGAAAGGAGATAAGGATATTTTGAAGAGGAAAACAGCAGCACTGATCATAGGAGCTTCTCTTATGGTAAGCGGAATGAGTATAAGCACGGCGTTTGCAGAGACCGCTGCGCCTGCCGGCACGGAAGCGGCGGAAATCACAGAGAGTAATGCCGCCGGTGCAGAAGCAGACGCGCAGCAGCCCGTCGAAAACGGACCTGACGTGGTGCTGAGTATCGGAGCTGCGTCCCTGACGATCAAGAACGGGACGCCGGTAAAATTTACAAAGTGTGAATACCGTCCGGTCGCGGACGGCGCAGATTTTGTATTGACGGACGAGACGGGAAAAGAAACGGTTTTCGAGAAGGCAGAGCCGGAGAAATGGACTGAGCCGCAGATCGTCTCCAGGTTTGGTTTCTTCTATATTGAATATAAAGATGCGGCCGGCGAGGTTCTTCTTGCTGCGCCGAAGGGGGAAGAGATCACCTTTGAGCAGAGCATGAGCGCTTATCCGATCGTAGAGGTAAATGTACGTGCTGATGCGGATGAAGGTGCGCAGGTTCTGAAAACCGCGGTCCCCGGTGAGAAATGGAAAGCGACGGCTTCCCGTCCCGGCTGGGTGAAAATCGAACTGAACGGTGTCATCGGATATGCTGTCTGCGGATATCTGACGGAGTCCAAAGATGCTGCCGAAAAGGCTGCAGGCATCGTGATCAATTCTGCAGCAGCGGTTACGCCGACACCGAGTGCAGCTCCGACTCCTACCCCGGTTCCGGCACAGAGTACATCTTCGGGGCAGCAGTCAACATCATCTTCATCCTATTCCGGGAATTCCTACTATAATGACACATCCGACTACTCGGACTATTCCGGTTATGACTATTCCGAAGACTATTCCTGGTCCGAGCCGGATTACAGTGATGACAGCGGAGAGACCGGCGGAGGAGAAACCGGCGGCGGAGAAACCAGCGGCGGAGAGACCGGCGGAGGAGAAACCGGCGGCGGAGAGACCGGCGGCGGAGAAACCGGCGGAGGAGAGACCGGCGGCGGAGAAACCGGTGGCGGAGAGACTGCCGGAGGAGAGACTGGCGGCGAAGAAGCCGGCGGTGGAGATGCCGGAGGCGAAGGCGCCGGCGAGTAAGACAGGACAATTACAGTAAACGATATTTTTAATGTCGTTTACTATAAAATGGGCTGTGAAAATAATCCGTACCATTTCGCCGGATTATTTCACAGCCCTGTTTTTATGAAATCCGCTGCATATCCGGAAGTTCCTCCAGATATTTCCAGATATAAGGCAATGCTGCTCCAAGAGGCACGCCGCGCGGGGGCAGCGGATGAATCTGGAGATAATCCAGAGGGACGAATCCCCGGTCTTTTTTCTGGATCAGATCATGAAGCGTGTCGAGGTCCTGTTCTGTCATAAAGGCTGCAATCTCACCGCCCAGAATGATGTCGGAATCGAAAAAAGAGGCAGACGGACCGGCGACATAGGCAATCCCTTCGAGAAAATGCTGCCATCGTTCCATATGATCAGGGTCTTTTTTCTGAAGCTCCTGAAAAAAATGGGTCATTCCTTCTTTACCAAGCAGCGCCGTGGCGGAAATAACCGTTTCCAGACAGTCGTCTTTTCCGCAATAGCAGACTTTGCTGCCCTTCTTAAAGGGAACGTGGGCAATCTCGCCGCAGCGGGCATGCTTTCCTGCAATCAGCGATCCCTCGCACACGACAGCACTGCTCAGATGATAAGAAAGGTAGAGGTAATAACGTGTGGCCGGTTCCGGGTACGTCCAGATATCCGTGACCGCGGCGCAGTCGGCTTCCTTTATAAAACGGCAGGGAATCTGCAGCCGGTCCTGAAAGACGGAGACGGAAAGGCCGACATTATCCATGGGACCTCCGGGAACGATATGAAGACCATCTGGCGAAGGAACCGCATCCATGCCGATTCCGATCCCCAGAACGGAAGAACGGTCCGGCGTAACCGAAAGAATGAATTCTTCCATAAAACGGCAGATTTTCTCGTAATAGGCATCTTTGTTTTGATATTCTGCAGAATACACGGAATATGCGATCTCGTCGCCATAGAGATTTACAGCCATCATATAGATGGACAGGGTGGTGATCTGGACGCCTATGGCGATCCGGTATTCCGAAGCAATGGAATAGGCGGCTGCCTTCCGCCCCAGCTGGTCGGTGGGAATCAGCCCGCTTTTCACGATCAGTCCGTCCTCCATCAGCTCCGTCAGCTTGCCTGTCACGGTGGGGCGGCTGAGATGGAGCATATAAGAGATATCCAGCTGAGAAAGTTCCTTTTTCTGATAGATCAGCTGATAGATCAGCATGCGGTTGTTGTCTTTGATACGTCCTGGTGTGATGGTGCCGGGCATGACAGATCCTCCTTAAGACAATTTAAAATGCAAAATGTATTTACAAAATACTTTAGCCTGAACAGAGGACAATGTCAAGGGGCTTGAAAATAAAACGGATTAACTCCGCAGATGGTTCCTTTCATCAATTCGAGGTTGCATTTTCCGGATATTCGAATTATAGTGAACGTCAGAAGTATTCGGACGTTCACCATAAGCCCCTGCCGGGGCTGTAAAATTAACGGCGTCTTTATAGAAGGAGGAAACAAAATGAGATTAAAGAAGAGTTTCATGGCAGCAGCTGCCGCGGCAATAGCGGTGCTGACTTTTTCATTGGCAGCAGATCCTTTTACCACGACAGTTTCCGCATCAGCTGAGGAAACCTGTTACAGCGAACTGACCGGCGAACCCATCGACAGCGCGATCAGAGATCAGCGGCCGGTCGCAGCGGTGGTGGATAACGAGAGCATTTCCTATCCTCATTTCGGAACGGCAGAAGGGGATGTGGTTTACGAGCTTATCAACAGCACTGCCAACGGTTATATCACAAGACTGATGGTACTGGTGAAGGACTGGGCGAAGATCACCCAGCTTGGCAGCATCCGGAGCGCCCGTAATACGAATATCATGCTTGCCGGAGAGTGGAACGCCGTTCTCTGCCATGACGGCGGTCCGTACTTTGTGGACAGTCTGTTTGCAAAAGGTTATGCGGCACAGCATTTTTCCGGCGGCTTCTCGCGGGTCAACAACGGAAAGGCCACGGAATTTACCGAATATATCATGACAGGAAATCTGGAGGAGAAATTTAACGCTTCCGGATTCAGCAGAACGTATAACGAGTATGCGCCTGAACGGGAAAGCCATTTCCTTTTTGCGGAAAATGGCACGGAGCGTGATCTTTCCGGATACGGGATCCCGGCCGGAAGCATTCAGCTTCCCTTCCCCCATACAAGCTCTGCGCTGACCTATAATGCACAGACCATGACCTACGATTATTCTGCCTACGGACAGCTCCATACGGACGCCGAAGACGGTCAGGTCCTCACATTCAAGAATGTTCTGATCCAGAAATGTGATTATACGACTCTGGATAATCATGGATACATGGTTTATAATGTGGTTCAGGAAAATATGCCTGGATATTATATCACCAACGGATCTGCCGAGAAGATCACCTGGACCAAAAGCTCCGAGAATGGCCTTACAAGATATTTTGACGAGAACGGACAGGAGCTGGTAATCAACCGGGGAAAGACATACATAACACTGGTGCCGGATTCCATGTGGGATTCCATCGTCATTCAGTGACCATATTTTCTGCACCAGAAACAAAGTAAATGCCACGCGGGCGGATCTGCTTTTGATCCGCCCGTTCTTAAAAGGAGACCATATGATCAGAACAATTGCGAAGCAGCTGAAGGAATTCAGGAAAACGGCTCTCATAACGCCTGTCTGGATGCTGGGAGAAGTCATCTGCGAAATGGTAATCCCCATTCTGATGGGACGTATCGTGGACAGAGGCGTATATGGAAAAGACCTCGGCTATATTTTGAAGCTGGGCGCTCTGATGGCGGCGGTGGCTGCTCTTGGACTTGTCTTTGGCTTCCTTGGTTCCTTTTTCGCTTCCTGGTCGTCGGCGGGACTGGCCAGAAATCTCCGAAAGGCCATGTTCGACAAGATCCAGACCTATTCTTTTTCCAATATCGATCACTTCTCCACGTCCAGTCTTGTGACAAGACTTACGACGGACGTAACCAATATCCAGAATGCCTTCAACATGCTGATCCGCGGTGCCATGCGTTCACCGGCCATGATGATTGTGGCCATGACGCTTTCCTTTATGATCAGCCCGAAGCTTGCCTCCATCTATCTGGCGGCAGTCATTGTTCTTGCTGTCTTCCTTTATTTTGTCATGGGTTCCGCCAACCGCTATTTCAAGCAGGTTTTCGAAAAATATGACAAGCTGAATGAAAGCGTGCAGGAAAACATTTCGGCCATCCGTGTGGTCAAAGCCTATGTGAGAGAAGACCACGAGATCAGCCGGTTTCAGAAGGCAGCCGCCAACATCTATCTGATGTTCTGCAAGGCGGAGTTGAGGGTCACCGCCGTGTCGCCGGTCATGAGCCTGGTCGTTTATCTGTGCATTCTTCTGATCAGCTGGTTCGGCGCGCATATGATCGTGGCGGACGAACTGACCACCGGGGAGCTGATGAGCCTTCTGGCCTACTGCATGAATATTCTTTCCAGCCTCATGTTCCTGGCCATGATCTTTGTGATGATGACCATGGCAGAGGCCAGCGTACGGCGTACGGCGGAGGTGATCCGCGAGGAGAGCTCCATTCAGAATCCGGAAGATCCGGTCATGGAAGTGGCGGACGGCAGCATCCGGTTTGATCATGTGAATTTTTCCTACCGGGAAGACGCCCGTGAGATGGTTCTGAAGGACATCTGCCTGGATATTCACTCCGGTGAATCCATCGGCATCATAGGCGGCACCGGTTCGGCCAAGTCGAGTCTGGTGAATCTGATCAGCCGTCTTTACGATGTTTCGTCCGGTACTCTGTATGTAGGTGGAAAGGACGTGCGGGAGTACGACGTGGAGACTCTGCGGAACAGCGTTTCCGTGGTCCTTCAGAAAAATGTCCTTTTCTCCGGGACCATCTACGAAAACCTTCGCTGGGGTGACAAAAACGCGACCGACGAAGATTGCAGAAAAGCCTGTGCCATCGCCTGCGCGGATGAGTTTATCGAAAAAATGCCGGACGGCTACGACACCTATATCGAGCAGGGCGGCACCAATGTTTCGGGCGGGCAGCGGCAGAGGCTCTGCATTGCAAGAGCGCTTCTGAAAAAACCGAAGGTCATCATCTTCGACGACAGCACCAGCGCGGTGGATACGGCCACGGACGCGAAGATCAGAAAGGGCCTTGCCGAGAACATTCCGGATACCACACGGATCGTCATCGCCCAGAGGATCAGCTCCGTGCAGGATCTTGACCGGATCATCGTCATGGAGGACGGCCGGATAGACGGCTTCGGGACCCACGAAGAGCTGCTGGAGAACAACCAGATTTATCGCGAAGTATACGAATCCCAGAACGGCGCGGCCGCCGATGCGGATTTTGACCGGAAAGACTGAGAAAGGGGGAAGAAAAATGGCACAGGAAAAAGCAAAAGTCGTGCAGAACCCCCGGGGCGGCATGCGGGGCAGACCCGTGCAGAAGATCGACCATCCCATGCAGATGTTTCTGCGGGTGATGGGATATGTGTTCAAAAGCTATCGCATCCACATGATTCTGGTGGCAGTCTGTATTATTACCTCGGTACTCTGCAATGTGCAGGGGACCATGTTCATGCGGACGCTGATCGACGGATACATTACGCCCATGCTGGGACAGGCGGAGCCGGACTTCGGTCCGCTTCTGGGTTCCATTATGAGGGTGGCGCTGTTTTACGGACTGGGCATCATTGCCATGTTTACCCAGGCAAGGCTGATGGTCTATGTGACCCAGGGAACTCTGAAAAAGCTCCGGGACGAGCTTTTCGCCCATATGGAAAAGCTCCCGGTCAAATATTTCGATACCCATTCTCATGGAGATATCATGTCGATCTATACCAATGACATCGATACTCTCCGGCAGATGATCAGCCAGAGCATCCCGCAGTTTCTGAACTCCGTGATCACCGTGGTCAGCATCGTGGCCATGATGCTGGTGCTGAGCATTCCGCTGACCATACTGTCGGCATTCATGGTGGGCGTCATGCTGTTTGCCTCCACGAAAGCGACAAAGATCTCGGGTTCGAATTTCATCGCCCAGCAGTCCCGGCTCGGCGCCATGAACGGCTTCATCGAGGAAACCGTCACCGGCCAGAAGGTGGTCAAGGTGTTCTGCCACGAACAGGAAAGCATCGAAAAATTCGACGAGCTGAACCAGGCGCTCTTCGAAAGCTCCTACCGGGCCAACGCTTACGCCGGTATTCTGGGCCCCATCGGATCGCAGATCGGAAATATCAGCTATGTGCTGTGCGCCGTTACCGGCGGCATTCTGGCGCTGAATTCTTTCGCGGGATTTACCGTCGGCGCGCTTGCCAGCTTTCTGACCTTCAACAAGAGCTTTAACATGCCCATCAATCAGGTGGCCAACCAGCTGAACGCGGTCATCGCGGCGCTGGCCGGGGCCCAGAGGATCTTCACTCTGATGGACGAACAGCCTGAGGCTGACGAAGGCTATGTGACGCTGGTCAATGCAGAAGACCATAACGGGGAGATCGTCGAAACCGAGAAGCACACCGGAAAATGGGCCTGGAAGCATTTTCACAAGGCGGAGGGAACCACCACGTATGTTCCGCTTCAGGGAGACGTGACATTCAATGACGTGGACTTCGGTTACACGGATGACAAGATCGTGCTGCACAATATCGTCATCCACGCAAAGCCCGGACAGAAGATCGCCCTGGTCGGCTCGACAGGCGCCGGCAAGACGACGGTCACGAACCTGATCAACCGTTTCTATGACATTCAGGACGGTAAGATCCGGTTTGACAATATCAATGTCAACAAGATCCGGAAGGGAGATCTGCGAAGATCTCTGGGCATGGTCCTTCAGGACACCCATCTGTTCAGCGGGACCGTGCGGGACAACATCCGGTTCGGAAAGCTGGACGCCACAGACGAAGAAGTTGTACAGGCAGCGAAGCTTGCCAATGCGGACGGTTTTATCAGAAGGCTTCCCCAGGGATATGACACCATGCTGAC